>DATBID010000030.1:0-4400 GCA_036557125.1 Bryobacteraceae bacterium
GCAAGCTTGAAAGCCAATTCCGAAGAATCGACATCGTGGTACGAGCCGTCATAGAGCTCGACCTTAAAATCCACCATTGGGTAGCCCGCCAGAAACCCGTTCGCGGCCGCTTCCAGGATCCCCTTCTCCACGGCGGGAATGAAGTTCTTGGGAATCGAGCCGCCGAAGATTTCATTGACGAACTCGAAATTGGCGCCCCGCTCGAGTGGCGACATACGGATCCAGCAATCGCCGAATTGGCCATGCCCGCCGGTCTGTTTCTTGTGCCGCCCCTGCACGTCCGCGGTGCCGCGGATAGTTTCGCGGTATGGAATTTTGGGAGCTTTCAATGTCACATCGACGCCGTAGCGCTTCTTCAACCGGCTGACGACGATTTCTACATGCTGCTGCCCGGCGCCGGCGAGGAGAAACTCGCGCGTTTGCGGATCGCGATAGAAGCGGAGCGATTGGTCCTCTTCCAAAATGCGATGCACTGCATTGCCCATCCGGTCTTCGTCCGTGCGCGATTTGGCCTCGATGGCGAAAGCGATGGAAGGCTCGGGCAATTTCACCGGCGGGTATGTGACGTTGACTCCTTTTTCAGCCAGCGTGTCGCCGGTGAGCGTGTCTTTCAGTTTCGCTACGGCGCCGATATCGCCGGCGTGTAATTCGGTCACCGGCTGCAAGGTCTTGCCCTGCGGAACGCTTAGGTGCGCCAGGCGCTCCTGTGCGCCGCGATTGATGTTTTGCAGGTTGGCGTCGTTCTTAACGGTGCCGGTCATCACCTTGAAGTACGTGATGCGGCCGGCAAACGGATCAGCCGTGGTTTTGAAAACGAACAGCGACGGCACACCGTCTTCGCCGATTTTGCGCGCGACTTCCTTGCCATCGGCGTGAGCCATCACCGGCTCGCGCTCGGTGGGCGCAGGCAGATTTTCGACGATGAAGTTGAGGATGAGGTCGGAGCCTACATTGTGCAAAGCGGAACTGCACATCACCGGGAAAATGCGCATTTCGCGCACGCCGGCCCTCAAGCCTTCGACAATCTGTTCCGGCTGCAGCGTTCCTTTATCGAAGAACTCTTCCATGAGCGCATCGTTGCCTTCGGCCACCATTTCCACGAGCGCCTCATGCGCCTTTTGGGCTGAGTCGGCAACGTTGGCCGGGATCTCGCCCTCTTTCCCTTTGCCATCGCTATCGGCCGTGTAGGTATAGGCTTTCATGCGGATGAGATCGACCACGCCAGCGAAATCGCGTTCGGAGCCGATGGGGATTTGGATCGGCACCGCGGCGCGGCCGAATACCTCCTGGATGCTTTCCAGGGCGCGGTTGAAATCGGCGCGCTCGCGATCGAGCTTATTGATGATCAGCGCGCGCGGGAGGCGGTACTCGTTGGTGAAATGCCAAACCTTTTCGGTTTGCACTTCGACGCCCGCGACGCCATCCACCACAATCAAAGCAGAGTCCGCGGCAGCCAGCGCCGCACGCGTATCGTTGATGAAGATGTTATACCCGGGCGTATCGAGCAGGTTGATGCGTACCTTTTTCCATTCCACGAAGGCCACGGCAGTGGAAATGGTGATTTTCCGCTGGACCTCCTCCTCATCGAAGTCTGTGATCGTGTTGCCTTCGTCTACACGCAGGAGCCGGTTCGAGGCCCCCGCGGCGAAGAGCAAACCGGCCGAGAGCGAGGTCTTTCCGGAATCTCCGTGACCTATCACACCGACATTGCGAATGTCTTTGCTTTCGTAGATTTTCACCAAAATTTCCTCGGATCAAAACGGAATAGTATCACAGGCCCGGGGGCGGGTTAATCAGGGCGCGGGGAACAGCGGCAGCCCTATGCCAAGCAGGGCTGGTGGGCGAGCCGCCGGAGTTTCAGTTCAGAGCTGAGGAGGGTACTTCTCGAAAATCTCGTTAACGGCTTTTGCCATTTTCCGGGTATTTTTCTCGGGTTTCGAGCTGATGGTCTCGGTCGATGTGCCTTCGAATACAAGCTGTTTCCGGTGCGCATCTACCATGTTGAGCACGAGGGTTCCTTCGTAGATCGTCTGGACCGTAGTGGTTGAGAACCCGCCGTCCCATCCCCAGCCCCAGCCCCAACCCGGCCCATTGTAGAAAGTCGTAAACTGCGGCACTTCCTTGACGGCGACGCCGTAACTGACCAGAAGATCCCCGCCCGATGCGACTCGCTTGAGACCCTTCGCCGCGAGCGCTTCCTCGATATTTCCGGCGATGCGCTCCCTCATGAGCTGATTCGGAAACAGAACATCCTGTGCTGGATCCGGCGCCCAACTATAAGTCTTATAGCTCGAAAAGTGTTGATGATGATCGAAGTCCACCCGGGTCTTACTCGCAAAGCCCGGCAGGGCTGTGCATGCCAACGCCAGTAATATCGCGGTTCCCTTCATAGCCACTCCTCGTTTTGGTTCGCCTCTCATAGTCTCTGATGACACACCTCCGGCGCGCGATTTATTACCTTGGGCGAAAGTCAGCATCAGTTTTAACACCCGCATCTGTTCCAACGCACTATTTGGAAAGGTTCCCGCATACACTATTTTCGTGCAGTACTGCGAAACGAAAGGCAAATTGCTCGAAGCCGCACAAGACACGTTCTCGCGTCTTCTCGACCTGATCGAGCATCAGCGCGAAGCGGTGAGGAATGAAGCCCAGAATACTGTCGCCGCAATCGACATTGAAATTGAGCGGGTGTTTGGTGAAAAAGAGCGGACCTTAGGAGCGCTCTACCAGCACACCAAAGAGCACGGATGCTGAGGCCCGGGAGCGCTAACTGGACATACCCGAGAGCGGTCGGAGACCCGGGGCGGCCATTCCTATAAACTTGAAGAAAGGACGCGCTCATGGCTCGCGACTATTATGTTGAGCGCCGGGAGACCGGATTCTATATCATCGGAAGCCGTGTGCCAATCGACCGGATCATTTGGGAATACCGCAATGGTGAAGATCCCGAGACGATTCGATCGCATTACCCGACTCTAACGCTGGGGCAGGTCAGCGGCGCGATCGCCTTCTACGAGGGCCACAAGGAAGAAATCGAAGAGGCGATGGCAGCGCGCAGGAGCGCGGAAGATGCTTATACCGCAGCCCACCCCAATGCTCCCGATATTAAGCAAAAGTTTGAGCGTATGCGGCGACAGATCGGGTCGCGGCGAACCTGACGAATGATCCGGTTCCTGGCCGACGCCGATTTCAACGATGCCATTGTCAAGGGCTGCCGGCGTCACGAACCTGCATTAGACTCCTGTCAGCCAATGATGCAAAGCTCGAGGGAGTTCCTGATCCGGATATCCTGGCGTTCGCTGCGGAGCAGGATCGAATCCTGGTCACCCATGATCGCCAGACTATGCCTTGGCATTTCGCCGAATTTCTGATGACTGGCCGCTCCTGCCCAGGCGTGTTCTTGGTGAGCCAGCACGCGCCGATTGGCGAGGTAATCGATGCACTCGTACTCATCTGGGCGGCATCGGATGCCGCCGAATGGAAGAATCGCATCGTGAATGTTCCGGAACCCTGAAGTCAGTTGGCAGTCCGCAACTGCTGCCTGCGCGCCCGCTGTAGCGGTGTGGCCGCCTGCGCTATACCGTGCGCCAGCTCCAGGACCGTTATCACAGAAATTGCAATCTCGGTGTCATTGGTCAGGAGGCGGATTGCTTCCAGCATCTGGTACGCCGTCTGTCCCAGCCGCTCCGAGGCGATCACCACGAAGAATCCAGAATCAATCCCACTCCGGCGCTTCCAGAGATTCGCGATGGCTTTCAATAGCGGCCTGCACATCGCGAGCGGAATCGCTGTCCATGGCTGCAATTGGGTGCTTGTCCATGAGCGCGAGCACTTCTGAAATCTTGCGGCGAGGCGGCAGCGCGGGGCGCAGCACAGCCACTGGCTGATGGTCGTGTTCCACTACCACCTCGACGCCTTGTCGAGCTATGGCAACCAGCGAGCATTTGTTACGGAGATCTTCTTCCGTCCAGGTTACCCAGACGAGCAATAATCCTTCGATCAGGTTCTCAATGGGTCGTTGTGAGTGGACGAGAAGGAGTCCTGGGGACTCCTGCATCTGAATAAATTGTTCGAAGTGCCCGGGCATGGTGCTAACATCTCGCGACACCAGCACGCGCCCAGCTTCGGCGGCGATCCGAAGAACTTCCGGATCAGGCGTGCCATCGGGGATAACGCCAGCGGCGGCACGAAAGTCCAGCAATGGCTCGCGGCGTCGCAAGCCCCTACCGATCGCGGGGTTTAAATCGGCGTCCGCTTGAAATCGAAGATTCAAGACCGCTTGACAGACAGGTCGCGCCTTGCACGCTCGAAGCGGTCGATCATGTCAGGTGAAAGCGGATGGCTCGTTTTAAAGACTTCCCATTTCTCATCCTGCGCTTTCAGATACGATTGGATTTCCT
>DATBID010000031.1:0-16734 GCA_036557125.1 Bryobacteraceae bacterium
CACTCCGGGATTCGAGAACTGAGGATGATTGAAGATGTTGAAGAACTCCGCCCGGAATTGCAATGTGGCCTCTTCGTGAATCCCGCCTACCCTGGTGTTCTTGATCAAAGCGGTATCGAAGTTGAATTGGCCGGGGCCGTAGAGAATACCGAGGCCGGAGTTGCCGAATCCCGTTCCGTTTCCGTAGGCGCCGCCGGTGGGCGTTGTACTAAAGGCAGCCGCGTTGACATAGCCGTGGCCGCCGCTGGATCCGCCGAGCCGCGCTTCCACACCGCCAGGCGTGGGCGCCTGTGCGTAAGTTGCGCCGGGCGCCATTTGCGCGCGTACGGTTACGTTGGAAAACGCCGCCGAACAGCTACTGCCGCAGAAAGCGGTTCCACCGCGGCTGTCGGTAACCGTCAACGGCTGGCCTGTTTGAAACACCGTCACACCGGAGAGATTCCAGCCGTCCAGAAGCTTGCCACTGAAGCCTTGCGCTTTGTAGGGGAGGTCATAGCTGTAGCTCACCACGAAACGGTTCGGGTAGTAGAACGGAGAGATCCCGTACTGTTGCTTCGGGTCCGCGGGGTCATTGCTGTTCAGGTTTTCGTAAAATGCGCCATTAGCCTGTTCGTTAGTAAAAGCGCGAGCATATGTGTACGCAGCTTGCAACTGCAGACCATGCGAGAACTGCTTTCTAAGCGTAGCTTGGAAGCTGTTATATCGCAAATCGCCATCCGTGCCGTTCTGCTGCAATCCGTTCGGAGCAAATCCAAGGTAGGGGACACGGAGCACAGCGTTTTGGACCGAGTTTGAAGTTATTCCGTTGATCGGATTGGAGGGTGTGGCGAGCTGCGCAATATTGATTTCGCGGCCGGAATCCACCAAGTGAATGCCATGCGAACCGACATAGCCCACCTCCAGCACCCAAGCCGGAGCGAACTCATACTGAAGGTTTATATTGTAGGATTGCACCAGTGGTGTGGTGAAATTCTCCGGCATGAACGGATAGTTCAAGTTGGAGGAAGCACCCGTTGCAAAATTCACCCATCGCGGGGAACCCCAGCCGAGCGGCTGGTTCAGGTAGGGGACCGCAAGGGTAGCGGCGCCCCCCAGTTCGCCATCGAGTGTCAACGAATATGGCGGGCTCTGCTCCACTGCGTGGATCAGCGAATTTCCGTTCACGCGGTCGTAGAAGTACCCGTAACCTCCACGCACCACAAAACGATTATTACTTAACGGCTGCCAGGCAAAGCCGAATCGCGGAGCAAGGTTGTCCCAGGGCGCACCATTCCTCGTGGGGCTGTCGTTCGAATTTTTCAAAATGCCGGGGGGAAGCGGCGGACCTTTGTAATTGGCGGGCACGACGAATCCGGCGTACGTGCCGGTCGCCGGCGAGTTGCCGGGAACCGGCACACTCGAAAGCCGGCTCAGCCAGATGTTGGTCAAATTGCCGTAGATGTCGCTGGGGTAGCCGTCATATTCCCAACGCAGACCCAAGTTGAGCGTAAGGCGCTGGCTCACTTTGAAATCGTCTTGAACGAACGCACTGGCATCGTTGATGCGGTAGCCGTGAACGATACCGCTAGGAGGTGTCCTCACCGCCAGAATTGTCGTGAGGATGCTGCTTAACGGCGTGCCGGTGGTCCCTCCCGGGTTGGCGGTGTTGCATGTAGAAGGATAAGTCCCCGGCGCGCACGAAGGAAGTCCCAGGAGGAAATCTGGAAATGTCTCAAACAGCAACTGGCCCTTAGAGATGCCCGGGAAAACCCAGGGCCATTGGATATGCTCTATTTCTCCGCCTACACGGATTGTGTGTCTTCCGCGAGCCCACGAGAGCTGGTCCGACCATTGATACTGGTTGCTTACGTTGAAATCGGGCTCTGTGGCGCCGCCCGACCCAAACTCTCCCAAGATATTGATCGGCGCAAGGTAATCGATGCCTGGAGTCACGGACGTAATTCCGACTTGGGAATCCGTAAACTTCTGCCGGGTTCCGTTCAGCGCCAAATTACGCTGGAATGACACTCGTGCTTCATTAACTAGGGCGTTCGTCAGAGTGGAGGTGAGCTTCAGAACGGCGGCCGTATTTTGGAAATTGTTCGCCCCGCCCGAACCGGGGAGGCATCCCGGAAAAATACAAATGAACCCTTGAGATTGGTTTTCATTCGAGTAGAAGAAACGAGTGGAAATCGTGTTCCTGGCGTTCCAATAGTAGTCGGCGTTTACCACGTACTGATTTTCGGTGTAAATCGCAGGGTCGACAAAAGTGACCGTTGAATACGTCCCCGTGGGAGAACTTGGGATGTAATACTGCCCGTCAGGAAGCTGCAACCGCAGGATGTTCATAGCCACCGGATTGATGTTCGATCCATCGCACGCCACGCTGATACCGCCCAGGCTGAGTTCCTGGGCGAACGTGGGAGAGTGACAAAAGGCAGCGCCCAGCGCGGCCTGGAATCCAGGCGCATTGCGATCGCCCGGCGGAATCGGGGGTAGCGTCGGTGAGGAGTGGCCGGTCGGATCAACGCCGTTTTTCTGCCCCGTCCGTTGGTAGGAGCCGAATATAAAAAGTTTATCCTTCTTGAGAGGCCCGCCGATCACTCCTCCGAACTGATTCTGATTCAGAGGTTCTTTGCCTGCATTGTTGCGGTTAGCAAAAAAATCATTGGCATTCAAAGCAGTGTTGCGGAAAAATTCGAAGGCGGCTCCGTGCCAGGTGTTGGTGCCCGACTTAGTCACCACATTCACGTTCGCGCCCGGATTGCGGCCATAACCGGCGTCGTAGAGAGAAGTCTGGATCTTGAACTCGGCGATCGCGTCTGGACTAGGAACACCGATTCCCGAGTAGAATCCCTGGCCGGAACCGCCGCCGCCTATTGGCGTGATTGAGACGCCATCCATCTGGTAGTTGTTGTGATTGGAGTTCATCCCGTTCACGCTGACGTCCTGCGAACCATTGCCCGCGGCGGATGCATTGTTTACCGGGGTACTGACTCCTGCCGATAGGCCGATGATTTGTGTGTAGTTTCGGGTCGTTAGTGGCAACCCGGACACCGAGCGCTCTCCAACTACGGTGCCCAGGGTCGAACTGGCGGTTTGGACCGCTCCCACTTCCGCTTCGACCAGGATTTGCTCCGTCTGTGAACCCACTTCCAGAGTCTTATCGAGCACGGGCGTTTCCGTTACGTTGACTCTCACGCCGGTAACCTCAGCCGTCCGAAAGCCGGTGGCTGTAAAGGAGACGTTATACAAACCCGGAGGCAAAAGCGTTAGCGAGTACGCGCCGCTGGTGTCCGTGTGCGCTATCCGCGTCTGGCCGGTTTCCGAGTTCGTCGCAGTGATCGTCACATTGGGAACCGCGCTACCCGATGTATCCGTGACAGTCCCCGTCAGTGCTCCGGTGCCCGCGGTTTGGGCGGGAACATGGGTCGCACCTGCCATAAACATCAGAACCGCAGTGAAACTCACCCGAAAGGCCCGGCACGTCCTTCTCATATTCATAATTGCTGCTAGCCCCTTTCCATTTCACGCCGCCCGCAAATCAACGCTCGCAATCTTCTGTAAAGTTTGGATAAAGCTGCCGCGCGAAGCAAGAGAGGAAACCGTTACCAGCAACGGTGAACGTTTGTTCCGCCGGCAGGCGAGTGGTATAGTGGCTCCTACCGTTTTCGAGGAGCTTCGGGTGACGCGCAAAATCCTTTTCCTATCCCTTTTTCTCGGGTCTGCCGCCTTTGGCCAGCAACGCACCACGCCCGAAAGGAAAGCGTCTTTGAAGGCCGATCTGGCCGGCCAGATCGACGGACTGAAGAAGCAGGCCCAGGTAATGGTGGATAGCGTATTCAGTTTCGGCGAACTTGGGTTTCAGGAATTCGAGACGTCCAAATATCTCACCGGCATCCTCGAAAGAGAGGGGTTCAAGATCGAGCGCGGCATCGCCGGAATTCCCACCGCCTTCCTGGCCACCTGGGGGCAAGGGAAACCGGTCCTTGCTTTGGGTTCCGATATCGACGATATCCCGCAGGCTTCCCAAAAGCCGGGCGTTGCCTATCACGATCCGATCATCGAAGGCGCGCCAGGGCATGGCGAAGGCCACAACTCGGGTATGCCGCTGAACATCATTGCCGCAATTGCGGTGAAGAAGGTGATGGAGCGGGAACATCTTTCGGGCACCATAAAACTCTGGCCCGGTGTGGCCGAGGAAGATCTGGGAACTAAGGCATACTACGTCAGGGCAGGAGTTTTTAAAGATGTGGACGTGGTGCTGTTTTGCCACGTCGGCAATAATTTTCGCGTGTCCATGGGTCCGAGCCCAACGAACGGGTTGGTCTCGGTAGAGTACACGTTCAAAGGCGAGAGCGCGCACGCGGCCGGCGCGCCCTGGCGGGGGCGAAGCGCGCTGGACGCCGTAGAACTCATGGACGTCGGCTGGAACTTCCGGCGGGAGCACCTTCGGCTCGCCACACGAGTGCATTACGTCATCACCAATGGCGGCGATCAGCCGAATGTGGTCCCGCCGGTCGCCACCGTCTGGTATTACTATCGGGAGGCTGATTACGATCACATCATGAATCTCTGGCGCATCGGCGATAATATGGCGCAGGCAGGCGCTCTCATGACCGACACCACGTACACGTCTCGGGTACTGGGAAGCGCATGGCCCGGCTATTTCAACGGCCCCGTCGCCGAAGCCATGTACGAAAACATCAAGAAGGTAGGTTTGCCGCAGTGGTCGGAAGCCGACCAAACCTTGGCCAAAGCGCTCCAGAAAGAGTTGAAGGTCCCGGAACGGGGACTGAACATCAAGATCCCGGAATTGCGGCGGCCCCCTGCTGCCACGGATGCCGATGCCGATGGACCCGGCGGAGGCATCGGGCCCACCGGCGGCGGCTCTGACGACATCGGCGATGTTTCCTGGACTGTCCCGACCGTCACTTTGAACTACCCCTCGAATATTCCCGGCGGCCCGGGGCACAATTGGGCAGACGGCGTGGCGATGGCGACGCCGATTGCGCATAAGGGAGTCATCGCCGGCGCGAAGGTTCAGGCAATGACCATGCTCGATCTGCTCCTCCACCCCGAACTGGTCCAAAAAGCCTGGGACTATTTCAATAACGTCCAAACGAAAGATACAAAGTATAAGAGCCTGTTGCGGCCCCAGGACAAGCCCGCGATCTGGCTGAACCAGAAGACCATGGAAGAATACCGGCCGCGCATGAAAGCGCTGTATTATGATCCTTCCAAATACGACACCTACCTCGAACAGCTCGGGATCAAGTACCCGACGGTGCGCGCCGGCAATTGATCGGAGAATACTCTTGGCCTCCGCTAAGCGAGTATCCGGCGAGCGATCCAGAGGCAATCAGCTT
This sequence comes from Bryobacteraceae bacterium, assembly GCA_036557125.1. GTDB lineage: Bacteria > Acidobacteriota > Terriglobia > Bryobacterales > Bryobacteraceae > PSRJ01. Next base: position 5,349 of record DATBID010000031.1, read on the forward strand.
GAAGTGCCGACGCCCTCGAGCGAGATCGAATCGATTTCTGCGGAATCGATCCGGCGCCAGACGGAGAAGATAATCGCCAGCCGGACTTTCCGCTTGGCGGCGGGCCAGCGGGATTTTCTACTTTACGCAGTAACGGAGCAGCTCGACGGCCGCGGAGAGTTGCTGAAGGAATACTCCATCGGAGTTGCTGTTTTCCACCGGGAGGAATCCTTCGATCCCCGCCTGGATTCGATTGTGCGGACCGAAGCGCGCAAACTGAGAACGCGACTTTCCCGCTATTTTGAAGACGAAGGCCGCGCCGATCCGTTGCGCATCGAGATTCCCGTCGGCCGGTACGCCCCGGTCTTCACCTTCGCCTCCGGCCAGCCCATCACGGTCAGGTCTCAGGCCCCGGCCGGGCAGGCGCTGCGGATTGCAGTCCTGCCGTTCATGAACCGAAGTCCTTCGGTAGGGGATGAGTATTTCGCCGATGGATTGACGGATGAACTGACGCATGCGTTCACACGAGTCGCAGGCTTGGAGGTTGTGGCGCGCACTTCGGCGTTCCAGTTTAAAGGACAACTCGTTGATGTTCGGGAAATCGGCCGGAAGCTCAACGTGAATGCCTTAGTGGAGGGGAGTGTCAGGAGATCCGGAAATCGCCTGCGGATTCTCGCTCAGCTTGACGATGCCACCAACGGCAACACCGTCTGGTCCGAGAGCTACGACCGCGAACTTGCGGATCTTTTCGCCGTCCAGCGCGAAATCTCGACCACGATCGTGAACGAATTAGGCGGCCACTTTTGCGCCCGCCGGACGCTGATGGGAAATCGCAGCGAAGTAGGCCACGTCATTGCCTGCAATCCAAGAGTCTACGAGGATTATCTGCGAGGGCAGTACTTCTGGAACCGGCACACGATTGAAGACTTTGAGGCGGCGATCGGCTGCTTCGAGCAGGCCATCGCCAAGGAAGCCAGGTTTGCGCGAGCCTACACGGGTCTGGCTTATTGCTATGTGATGCTTCCCATCCTCAAAGCGGTTCTTCCAGCGGAGTTCGTTCCGAGAATTCGGGAAGCTGCTTCCAAGGCGCTGGAGATTGATCCTTCCGCCGGTGAGGCTCACATTGCATTGGCGCTGCCCCTGATCCACGACTACGATTGGGGAGCTGCGGGCAACGAGTTCCGGCGCGGTCTGGAGTTATGCCCCTCCAGCGTGATCGGGCACGCCTGGTACGGAACCTATCTGTTAAACATCGGCTGCGGGGCGGAAGGACTGAGGGAACAGCAGAAAGTTTTGGAGCTCGACCCGGCTTCGGTCCCGGCGATGTTCAGCCACGCCCACGCTCTCTACCTGCTCCGCCGCTACGATGAGGCGATCGACGGTTTTCGTAAAGCCCTGTCCGTCAATCCGTCCTTTCCACGAGAGCACGCCTTCCTGGGGCTGGCGTGCATTCACAAAGGAAGCTACGCTCGAGGCATCGCCGAACTGGAGCTGGCGCGCGAGCTGACACACGGTTCGGGACGTGTAACAGCGGACTTGGCTTATGCGTACGCCGTCTCGGGAAATAAGCACAAGGCGCTGAACATCGCGAATGAGTTTATCCGCCAGTTTAAGACCGGCGAGTTTCCCGCCGCGATGATTGCCGAGATTTATATCGGGTTGGGAGACAAGGAACGGGCGTTCGAGTGGCTTCATAGAGCTATCGATCAAAAGGATCTGGCCGTTTTCTTGAAGTCCGACCCTTTGTACGACCCGTTGCGCCCGGACCCGAGGTTTTCGGCGCTCTTGAAGCGCACGAATTTGACGTGACATGATTTCTTAAGCCAGAGGTGAGGCATGAAGCAATCTGAAACTCGGCGAGGTTTTCTCGCTGCCGGTATGGGAGCGGCAGCTTGGGCTTTGACTCCGGCCTTTGGCGAGGCCCAGGATCTCACCGCCTTGACGCTCAAGAAAGCGTCGGATTTGCTGCGCAGCAGAGCCGTTTCGCCGGTCGACCTCACCGAGGCCTGCCTGAAGCGAATCGAGAAATACAATCCGGCGGTGAATGCCTTCATTACCGTGACTGGCGAATCCGCGCTCGCAGCCGCGCGGGAAATGGAAGCCGAGCAACGGCGCGGGAAATGGCGCGGGCCTCTGCACGGAATCCCCATCGCACTAAAAGACAATATCGATACTGCCGATGTTCGTACCACGGCGGCGAGCGAACTGTTTAAAGACCGCGTCCCGACCGAAGATGCGGAAGTCGTCCGTAAGTTGAAGAATGCCGGCGCGATCTTTTTGGGCAAGCTGAATATGCATGAGTTCGCCTATGGCGCAACCTCTGCGGTAACGTTTTTCGGCCCTGTGCATAACCCTTGGGCACTCGATCGGATTTCGGGAGGCTCCTCGGGCGGGTCCGCCGCCGTCATCGCCTCGGACATGTGTTTTGGCACGCTCGGTACGGATACAGGCGGGTCGATCCGCATACCCAGCTCGCACTGTGGAACAGTCGGCCTGATGCCGACCTATGGCCGCGTGAGCAATCGGGGAGTGATTCCAATGGCGTGGACGCTCGACCATGTCGGCCCGATCTGTAAGAGTGTCGAGGATGCGGCGCTGATGTTGCAAGCGATTGCCGGCTATGATGAGCAGGACCCCACTACCGTCGATGTACCGGTTCCGGACTACATGCGCTCGCTTCGAGTGCAGACAACGAAGCTGCGTTTGGGTTTGCCCCGTGCGAATTTCTTCGACGGGCTAGATCCGGAATATGCGAAGGCCGTGGAGGCGGCAATTGAAGTTCTCCGGAAGCTGACCGCCAGCATCGCCGACGTGCGGCTTCCCCCGGCGGTGAATGCGGCGACCATTTGGGGTCCCGAAACCTATGCGTACCACGCGAAGTGGTTAACAGAATCTCCGGAGAAGTATCAAACCGCGACGCGCACCCAGATGATTCGCTCGAACGAGATCAAGCCGGATGTATACGCCGAAGCCCGGCGGCAGGTGGACTTGGTTCGCAGGGAAATCAAGAAGGCCTTCGTCAACGTCGATCTCCTGATTACGCCGACCATGAAAACTCCACCCGGCACGATCGCCGCCGCATTAAATGCTCCCGCGCCTCCAAGTCCGTCTGCCAAGGGAGCCGCTCCGCGCAATGCCGGCGGGGCCGGCTTGAACACGGTCGGCGCCTTTGATGTTTATGGACTGCCTGCGATCACCGTTCCCTGTGGATTCACCAGTTCCGGGTTGCCCATCGGCCTGCAGATTAGCGGCGCGCCCTTTGCCGAAGTGACCGTTTTGTCTCTCGCGCACGCCTACGAGCAGGCTACGGACTGGCACACCAGACGCCCCGTGGTCAAAACGGCCTAATGGGGCCTGGATCGGTGGTATGAGTGCGCAACAGGCATCACATGCGGAAAAAACCTGCAACCGACGGGACGATACCTCGATCGTGCTTCTGAAACATCCCAATCCGGCGCTAGCGCGATTTGTCGAGTTGTTCTGGCATGATGATCGGTACCGGAAGCTAAGTCACCGTGAGCGGATTTTGCCCACGGGAGCTTTCACAATAGTTTTCGACCTTGAAAGCGGTTCCAGTGTTGTAAGTGGCTTGCGAACCAAGTGTATCGACCTCGATACCGGCCCGGTCGGTGCCGTTGTCGGGGTGTTGTTCCGGCCCGGTGGCGGGCGAGGTATTTTCAATTTTTCCGCAGACGAACTTTCTAACGAGACGGTTCCGCTACACTTGCTGTGGGGATCCGCTGCGGATAACCTGTGTGACCTCATGCGCGAGACCACTTGTCCGAATGCTCGCCTCCAGATACTGGAGGACGCGCTGACACGTCGGATGAGAGCTCAAGCGATCCTGCATCCGGCGGTCGGTTACGGGCTGCAGGAGTTCCAGCAGGTCCCGCACATGGAGCGCATTCTCAAGGTCGTCAAAGACGCCGGACTGAGTCGCCGACGCTTCAGTCAGTTATTTCGCGAGCAAGTAGGATTGACACCGAAGCTTTATTGCCGGCTGCGTCGCTTTCACTGGGTTCTCGACCGAGTCTCGTCCGGGATCGGCGTCGAATGGGCCGACGTGGCAGTGGCCGCTGGTTACAGCGATCAGGCTCACTTGACACATGAATTCCGTGAATTCTCGGGTTTCTCCCCGGCTGCTTTTCTCGATGCAGAACGGCCCTCAGGCGCTCACGTGCGCGTATCCTGAGCGGAATAGGCTAACGCCTCGCGCTTCACATTCTTACAAGACGCCTTCGCCGCACAGAGTTACACTGCCACTCCGAGCCCGGGCTCGAAGATCATGACTGACAAAGCACGCTACTTTGATTCGAATGGTGTGAAGATTCGATACTTGATGCAAGGTGAGGGCGAACCCGTCATCTTGTTACATGGCTTCATCTTCAGCATCGAACCGGCATGGATCAGTGGCGGATTTTTCGAGACATTAAGCCACGATAACCGCGTTGTCGCGTTGGACCTCCGTGGGCACGGTCAGAGCGGAAAACCGCATAATGCGGGAAGTTACGGACTTCAGATGATCAATGACGTGCTGCGTTTGATTGACCACTTGGCGTTTGAACGAATACACTTGGTTGGGTACTCTCTGGGAGCTATTCTCGCATCGAAGTTCCTCGAGGTCGCTCCGCAGCGCCTGCGGTCAGTAGTAATGGGCGGCGCGGCACCGGTTCGCGAGGGAGATACGACGTATCGGAGTTGGCTCCCACTAGCGGAGCTGCTCGATCGTGTCCGCCCCGGTGAGCAACTATCGACTTACTTTTGGCCGAACCCGAGCGACCGGCCACCTCGCGAGATCCAGCAAGTGGTAGACGCCAACGATCCTGCCGCGCTTGCGGCTCTCGCGCGAGGAATGCTCGACGTGACTGTCACAGACGAGGTGCTCCGATCGAATCAAGTGGCGATTCTCGCCATATGCGGCGAGCACGATCCGGTCAAACCCAGCGTGGTGGCGATGAAGGCGGTCACGCGCAACCTCTTCACTCAGGTCGTCCCAGATCTCGATCACCACACTCTGCCCGGATCCAAGGAATTTAGGAACGCTATTCGGGACTTCATCCGGGACCATAGGTTACGCACCGTTCCCGAAACCTGACATCCGGCCTTGGCCCGTCGCCGAGGGGAACAGGTCTTGATTGTCTAGAACGTGAAACGTCCGGTCAACTGGATCTGTCGCGGACCGGCTCCTTCGGCATTTTGCATTCCAGTAATGGTGCCGAATCCAGGCAGCCCGAGAGTCAACTGGCCGGGAGGCGCATAGTTCGCGTGGTTGAAGACGTTTGCGACTTGCGCGCCAAACTCGAGCCGCATGCGCTCGGTAAATATGAAGCGCTTCAAAAGCGACAGCGAAACAGCCTGCGTGCCCGGACCTTGGACAGCTCCGGCTTCGGAATCACCGAAGCGGCCGATAGCCTCCGGATTTCCGTTTACTCCGCAGTTCGCGCATGGATCGGTAAAGGCCGCCGGATTGATCCACTGGGCGAGCGATTGGCCGGAAGTGGGGCTGACGCCCCGAACGGAGTCCGCTCGCCCGCCGATTCCACCAAAAGTTCCTCCTCCAAAAATGTTGAAGCCCGTCCCCGATGGATCGCTGGTAGTCGCCACATTCATGTAAGGTCCGGTTTGGAAAAGAGCCACACCGCTCAATACCCAGCCACCAACAATGTGGTTGGCAACGCCATTAGCGTTGTTCAGGAACGCTTTGCCTCTACCGAAGGGTAATTGGTAGAGGAACGTGGCCAGAAATCGGTTGCGGCGCGTATAGGAAACGTTCCCATAATCCTGGCCAGGTTGAGCGGGATTGCAAATCACGGTGTTAACGCCGAATTCGTTGGCATACCGTTGAGCGCCTTGCACGGCGCAGCCACCCAGGTTGGACAAATCCCTGGCATAGGTATAACTGAGTTCAAATTGAATACTGGAGCTGCGCTTACGGACCGAAAACGTCCCGGCGTTATAGTTGCTAAAGCCCAGATTCGAGCTTGTCGCGAGAATCAAGAACGATGGGTACGGAATGGCCGCCTGCGTAGAGGGAGCGAAGAAGCCAACCGTATTGGCAGGAGGCTGGTTGTAGTTGGTATTCACTGGAAGGTTATGAGCGTGGTTGCCGTCGTAGGAGGCGCGCACTCCGATTCCATGTCCCAGATCCCTCTCCAGCGTCAGGTTCCACTCCTCGACAACCGGGTCCTTGTATTTGACCTCGGCAGCGACATCGAAGAATTGCGTTCCGGGCTGGACAATGTTAGAGGGGTAGGAATAAGGAAGAGAGAAGACTGGGGTCCCATTGGGACCGACAGAGTTGCTGAAAGAGCTCAGGTCGCTAGCCGCGGTCGCCCACCCCGCGATTGCGGTCGCGCTCAAAAGAGCTTCGATAAATCTTCCGTATCCTCCGCGAAGAACTGTCTTCCGGTCGCTACCGATATTCCATGCGAATCCGATGCGCGGCGCGAAGTCCCGCTTGGAGGAATAGCGCAGGTTAGAGGGGACGCCGGCTTGTGCGGCGCTAATCACCGGCACCGGCGCGATTGCCGCCGTGAAATTGGGATTGACATTGGCAAAACCGGCCTGGTTGGGAACAATCACGGCGCCTTTCACGGTCTGCCCGCCAATTGTGCTGGAGTAGTAGGGATCAAAATTGGAAATGTTGTTCTGCGAATCCCAGAATCCCGGATGATATTCCCAGCGAAGACCGTAGTTGAGGGTGAACGACCGCGAGATCTTATAGTCATCCTGGGCGAAGAAGCCTAGTGAGTAGGCCCACGCATCGGTAGCGGGGTTGGTTACGGTCGCAATTCCGGTCGCATCCGGATAGCCGGTGAGCAAACCGGCTATTGGGTCAACCGGCTCTGCAGTCGTGGCTGCGGGATTGAAGAAGTTGTACAAGCTTGAGCCGTTGAAGTTGAACTGGCCAAAACGATAATCGGCGAACACTTGGGTGAACAAGGCCTCCAGGTGCCGATAGTCTCCGCCGAACTTGAACGTGTGCCTGGATTTGGTCCAGGTGAGTGTATCCAGAATCTGGTCGGTCCCTTGTCTGGGAGTGGTGTAGGCGGTGCCCGACGGACGCGCGCTGAGGAATCCCAGAAGATTGATCGTCGGGTAGGCATCGCCGCCAGGAATGGGACCCGGCAGCTCGCCTGGGCCGACCTGCAGGCCCAACTGAGTCGCAGCTTGGGCCGAGGTGATGCCGGTAGTGAAACCCTCGTGATATTTGGAAAAGCCGCCACGCAACTCGTTCACCAGCGATGGAGAAATGATCCAGTTGTAAGCAGCGGTCATGGAATTATAGACCTGCGGATTCTCAGTTTCTCCCAGCAATGGTGAGCCGGGGCTGCCGGACAGATCCGTTGGGTAATTGGTCACCCGGCGATTCTTATAGCTGTAGCGGACATATATCGAATGCTTCGGGCTGATGACTTGATCCACGCGAATATCGCCCTGAGCGCTATTGATGGGAGTGGCATAGGTGTCGAGATAATTGTTCACGATCGCGCCCGGTGGCCCGTAGTTCGGCAAGGGATAAAAGAAGTTCAGCAAACTCTGGCCAAAAGGATTCAGCGCGCTCTTTGGAATAATGTTTCCCGGGTAGCTGGTTAATGCATTGTCCGGTCCTCCTCCCGGCTTGGAAGGATCCAAATACGCGGACAAATCTCCGTTACGCATAGCTTGAGTCGGCACGGTCTGGATAAACCGCTGGCTTTTGGGCAGGCGCAGCACTTCGTAGCTCCCAAAAAAGAACGTCTTGTTGCGGCCGTTGTAAAGCTTCGGAAAAATAACGGGGCCGCCCAAGAACGCGCCGAAGTCGTTCATCTTCACCGGGGTGACGATGTGGCTGAAAGTGTCAGCGGCATCGAAAGCGGTGTTCTGAACATTTTCGAACAGGCCGCCGTGAAATTCGTTGGTGCCCGATTTGGAGACAGTGGTAATGTCGGCCACGCCGCCAAACTCAGCCGGATTCAGGGTTTCACTGATCTTAATTTCTTCGATGGAGTTGAACGAAGGGAACAACTCAGCCAGCGCGCCCAACTGGCCCGGCCCCACCGTGCTGATTCCATCCACACTGACCGAGAGCTGCGACGGCCCCGCACCGGCGACGGCGATATTATTGTTGGCATCGATCTGCACTCCTGGCTGCGCTGTCAGCGTCGAAAAAGCGCTGGTAGAGCCGGCCGCGCGGGTGGTGATGGCCACCGGGAGATCGGTCAACTCCAGGCTGCCCTTGGTCTCGGCTACGTTTGAGACTTCGGTCTGAACAATGGCTACTGCCTCCACCGTAACTGTGGCTGCCTGCGACGCAAGTTGCAAATCGATGTCGACTCGTTTCGTGTCTCTGGCCGCCAAATCGAATGGTTGATAAGTAGTGGTTTGAAAGCCGGTAGCCTCGACCCGGAGCTGGTAGTTGCCGACATCGACATTGTTGAACTGGTAGCGGCCGTCAGTGCCGGTTTCGTCGTCGCGGGTTGCATTGGTCCCGGCGTTGATCAGTTGCACTTTCACCTTGGGAACAAAGCTGCCCGAGGGGTCCCTCACCGCACCGAGCACTGTGCCGAAAGTGGACTGCGTGTAGCCGGCATGGGACATAATAAGCAGACCGGCTAACGCAAAAGTTGCCGACCGAACTTGGTTGGTTAGAGAAGACATCGGATCCCTCCCCGATGAATTTCTTCGAGTGTGCCTTTCGGATATCCCAAATACAAGGGAGAAAGAGTTAGCGGTAACGGTTACCGTTTGTCACCTCGCGCCGCCGGTGTTATATTGACTCTCTCTGAAAGGAGCAGAGTGTTCGTGCGCCTCGGTCGGGTTGGCCATCAGGTCCTCCTTGGCGGAATTGCCGGGCTGCTCTTGAGCCTGCCGGCGCCTTCCCAAAGCGCCGATACCGGCAAATCCGCCGAACCAGATGCCGAGGATGGCATTCCCGTTACCGATCCTCTGGTAATTGCCCGATGCAGCGGCTGTCACCGGCCGGATGCGAAAGGAAATCTGACCCGCATTTCCTGGGAGCGCACCACGCCGGAGGGATGGCAGGAAGTAATCAAGCGAATGGTGCGTTCCAATGGGCTGACGGTCACTCCGGACGAGGGACGCGCGATTGTCAAATCGCTGAGCGCCAGCCACGGCTTGGCTCCCGAGGAAGCCAAGCCGGTGATGTACATGGCCGAGCACGCCATTCCCGATGAAACCTACCCAACACCCGCCATGAGGACGACATGCGCCTCCTGCCATGCGTTCGGGCGCCCGGCTTCCTGGCGGCGATCACGGGACGAATGGAAGTTGCTGGTGAACATGCACATTGGCTACTACCCGAATGCTGAGGGGGAGGCCGCCTGGCGGCGCAGGACGCTAGCACCGCGAGGCGCCGCCGGTCCACCACCGGCGCCAGCGGCGAGGGAGCCCAGACTGGTTGACCAGGCAATCGATTTTCTTTCCAAGAACTATGGATTACAAACCCCCGAATGGGCCGCCTGGCGGGCGAGGATGCGGCCGCCGAAACTGGCTGGGACATGGTTAGTGACTGGCCATCTTGCCGGGCGTGGAAACTACTACGGAGAATTGGTCATTACTCCGGGTTCGAGCGGCGACGAGTTCAATACGACAATTAAGCTGGAGCCTGTCGGTGGCGGCACCGCGGTGGAACGTCAAGGCCGCGCGGTTGTCTATTCAGGCTACGCCTGGCGTGGGCGTTCGATGGGTAAAGCATCGGGTTCCATACCTGGGGACGTGCCGGCGGAAATGCACGAAGCGCTCTGGATTTCTCCCGATGAATCGCAGGCAACCGGGCGCTGGTTCTGGGGCTCTTACGATGAATTTGGCTTCGACGTAAAGCTGCAGCGGGCTTCGGGCGCGCCGGTAATTCTGACTCTGGATCGTTCATCGCTCAAAGCGGGTTCACAAGGGCAACGAGTGCGTATCATTGGAAACAGTTTGCCCAGCCAACTAAGTCCCGCCGATGTGGATATGGGATCTGGTGTGACGGTGCGCAACATCGTCTCTCATACCGCACGCGCTGTGGTGGCGGAAGTAGATGTTGCCGCTAATGCGATTCCGGGGCGCCGCGATGTAGTCGTTGGGCGCGCTACTTTGCCCAACGCGATCGCTGTTTACGACCAAATAGATTATATCAAGGTATTGCCCGAGAACTCGCTGGCACGTTTGGGCGGCGGGTCGCAGCGGCAGAAAGGCTACCAACAGTTCGAGGCGGTGGGCTACAATCGGGGCGCCGATAACAAACCGAACACAGCCGACGATATTGAACTGGGACCGATCGAGGTCACCTGGTCCGTTGACGAGTTTTATGAGCGGTTCGATGATGACGACAAGGAATTTGTCGGTTCGCTGAGCGCCACGGGGCTGTTCACACCTGCCCTGGACGGTCCCAACCCCCAGCGGAAGCAAAGCCGCGACAATTACGGAAATGTCTGGGTAGTAGGCACTGCCAAAAACGAGAAGGACCGGCAGGGCAAGCCGTTGGTTGGCAAATCCTACCTTGTGGTGGCGCCTCCGCTCTATGTCATCTGGGACAGGGAGATCGATCAGTAGTGGCGCCCAAAACCGAAAGATAGGGGGACGCGTGAGACATCTGCGAGCTATCAACAAGAAGGCGCAGCGGATCGACGATTACGTCCGGTCCCGTACTGAGGACGTCTTCGCCCTCCAGGGGGAAAACAGGCCCACACCGGGGATGCACGTCCCAACCGGGTGCAGTTTTGTCTTTTCACCGGGCTGGGAAGTTGACGCCGCGGGCGGCACGGCGGGCTTGTGCGCGCCAGTCGAAAGAGACATCTACGATTGCTGGTTTAGTTGCTATTGGCCTGCCCAGGTTCCCGATCACCTCAACAATGCGCCCGACTGGACAGCCAGGTGCGCCTCGGCAACCAAGGACTGGCGGAATCTCGATCTGGTGTTCCCGTAGGTTGTTCTGTATGAGAGCTTCCCTTCTGATTCTGAGTGTGGCTTGTTCCGCCGCGCAGGCCGGCGCCATCTTTCTTGGCGCCTATCCGGACGGTGTGTTGGTGGTCGATGAGGCTACTCAGCGAATCATCGACAAATTTCCGACCCAGGCCGGGCTCCCGACCGGAATGCGGATCTCATATGACCGCAAGAAAATCTACGTCACGAGCGGAGACCGCAGCGGCGTCTCTGTGATTGACATCGCCAGCCATAAAGTCATCAACCATTTCGTGTTGAACTCCGGGAACCGCCAGCTTCGCTTCAGCAGCGGCGTGGCCCCCGATCCTCAGGACAAGATCCTTTATGCCGTAGTCACTGAGGTTGTGAAGCAGGTTGACCGCTTCGAAATCGGAAAGCCCCAATACGCGGTGATCGATCTTGCCCAGCAAAAAATCGTCCGTACCGTTCCGATCCCCGAGGAGGACGAGGATGCCAACACCAATACGGGCGATGGTTTCGG
>DATBID010000032.1:0-7246 GCA_036557125.1 Bryobacteraceae bacterium
ACGTTCCGGCCGGGAATTGTGGTCGTTTAGACACTGGCCGGGTTTCCTCTGTATGTTTTGTCAGACGCCGGGATCCGCGGCCGTATCGATGAACCACTCCGCGCTGTGGCCGATCACCTGCGCCGGATACCTGTCCCCTTCTACTGGCCCGCCGAATACAGTCCGCAGCATGTCTTTCTTGTCCGCCCCAGTCACCAGATAAAGGCGGCTGCGCGCGGCCAGCAGAGGTCCTGGCAGCAGAGTCACGCGCCATTGTTGGAATTGCGGCGCAAAACGCGCGGCGGCGATCCCTTTCCGGTCGTGAATCATCGGATCGCCCGGAAACAAACTGGCCGTATGCCCATCTGGACCCATTCCGCATTGCACGATATCGAAGGCCGGCATCTCTTCCGCTGCCAGCCCGAAAAAGGCGCGAATCTCCTGCGTGTACCACGCCGCCGCCTCCTCCGGTGCGATCTCGCCCACAATGCGGTGCAGGTTGCGTTCGGGAATGCGCGCGCGGGAAATCAAGTAGTCCATTGCCAGCTTGTAATTGCTCTCTGGATCGCCGGGCGGCACGCAGCGCTCATCCACCCAGAACAGGTGCGTGCGCTTCCACTCGAATGGCTGATCCGCCATTTTTTCGAACATCGGCTTCGGAGTGTGCCCGCCGGAGATGGCCAAAGTCGCGGTCTCGCGCCCGCTTAGCGCCTCGTTGAGCAGCCCCAGAATCCGGAGCGCGCAGGCGTCCGCCGCTTCGCGGGCATCCGCAAGCACGTGTCTTTTGGGAGTTGCCTTGCCTGTCATTTCACCCCCGGATCGCCGCCGCGAGCGTCCGCTCGAAAACCGGATCGGCGCGCAAAATTTCGAGCTCCTCGTTCATCAGCAAATCATCGTGTGCCGGCGGCAGGTTGATGCAACGGGAAACGCCATCCACATGAGTGATGAGCGTATTCCGAAGCCGTTTGAGGCTCACCTCGAACCCTTCCGCGGTGAGCTCTACTGCTCGCAACTGGCGCGTATCGCCGGAACCTTCCACCTCGATCGCCACCTCGGCATGGCCCCCCGCGCGCGAGATGGAATCGCTCAACCACGCTGCCATGTAATAAGCTTCTGCCGACGCCGCCGAGCCCCAGCAGGTCAGCCGCGCTCGCTTGATCTCTGGAATGCGCGCGGCGTAATTCTGCTTCTCAAAGACCTGCGAAACCATTTCCCGCCACCAGGTGAGCCGGGTCCAGGCCAGATCGCCGGCCGGCGCCGTCTGCGCCAGTTCGTGTATCCGCCGAATCGCCGCTTTTGCATCGGGCCACTGCGCGCTATCCACAATCACACGTGTGGCAAGCCGCGCCAGCCGCTTAAAGGAAGCCGTTTCCGTCGTCTGAACACAGCGGCACCACAGGATCACCGGCAAATCCGGTGCCGCAATCGACAGCAAGACCGAAACCACATCGTCGAGCCCGTTGTCTGGCGCGGTAATCTCGACCCGTTCGCAGCATACCTGCCGCCGTTTCCCGAAAGGCAGCCAGCACTGCGCAGTGACTTCGGCGGCCGGTGCCGCGGAGCCTCCCAGCCGCACCACAATGGCGCGCGCCGGGTGCCGCGGCATTAGCGCCGCCAGCGTCTCGCCCAGCGCTATTGGATCCTCGCCTGGCGCCGCCAACACCACCAGCGTGAGCGAGCAGGCCCGCAGCACCCCGGCCGCTTGTCCACCCTGCTCGGGATGAGCTTCCTCGGAATGTGCAAGGCCCGCCCACATCTTCGTCAAATCGCGCAGAATGCTGTCTGGAATCAACGCGGTGCTCATTGCCGCCGTCTACGGCTGCCTCCACACATGCCCGCGCCGCGCCAGCATTTCATCCGCCTGCGCCGGGCCCCAGGTTCCAGCCTCGTAAATCGCCGGCTCGTGATTGCCGTCCCGCCATACATTCTCAATCGGCTCCACCACCTGCCAGCTCGCTTCCACCATATCCTGCCGCGTATACAGTGTGGCATCGCCGATCAGGGCATCGAGCAGCAGCGTTTCATATGCCGAAGGCGAGCGCTCCCCGAAGCTCGACCCGTAATTGAAATCCATCGAAACCGGGCGCAGCGTCATCCCCCGCCCGGGCCGCTTGGAAAGGAACCGCAGCGAAATGCCTTCCTCCGGCTGGATGCGCACAATTAGCAGGTTCGGCGCCAGGTCGTCGGTCGCTCCGTCGAAAATCTTCAGCGGCGGCGAATTGAAGTGCACCGAAATTTCCGTCACGCGCTTGGGCAAGCGTTTGCCCGTGCGCAAATAAAACGGCACGCCAGCCCACCGCCAGTTGTCAACGAACAGCGCCACCGCGGCATACGTATCGGTGCGCGCCTGCGAGTCCACACCCGGCTCCTGGCGGAATCCCGGCACATCTTTGCCGCCAATCCGCCCCGGTCCGTACTGTCCCGCCACCGCGTTTTCCGCAACCTGTTCGGGCGTCATCGCATGAATCGACCGCAGCAGCTTCGAGCGCTCATCGCGCACCGCGTCCGCCTGAAAGCTGGCGCTGGGCTCCATCGCAATCGTCGACATCACCTGCAGCAGGTGATTCTGGATCATATCCGCTAGCGCGCCCGCTTCCTGGTAATAACCCCCGCGCCCTTCCACTCCGATCGATTCCGCCGCCGTGATCTGCACGTGATTCACATAGCGCCGGTTCCAAACCGGTTCGAAAATCCCGTTGCCGAAGCGGAAGGCCAGGATATTCTGCACCGTCTCCTTGCCCAGGTAATGATCGATGCGGTAGATCTCGCTTTCCGGGAAAACTTTGTGCAGTTCGTCGCTCAGCGCGCGGGCGCTGGCCAAATCGTGGCCGAATGGTTTTTCCACCACCAGCCGCCGCCACCCAGCCCCCTTCGCCATGCCGCCTTCGCCAATCCCCGCCGCCGCGCGCGCGTAGTGGCTCGGCTGCACAGAAAGATAGAACAGCACATTGCCGCCTGTCTGCCGTTTCTGCTCGATTTCACTCAGCTTCGCGCACATGCGTGGGTAAAGGCCGGAATCGTCCACATCGCCCGGCACGTAGAACAAGCCGCGCGAGAACGAGTTCCACACATCCTCATCAAGGGCCGTGTCCTCGGAAAAATCCTTCACCGCCTGGCGCATGCGATTGCGAAAATCTTCGTCGCTGAGCGGGCTGCGCGAAACCCCCAGAACCGAAAATCCCGCGGGCAGCCTGCGGTCATAAGCCAGCCGGAAGAGCGCAGGCATCAGCTTGCGGCGGTTCAAATCGCCCGTCGCCCCGAAAATCACCATGGCGCATTCCGGCACGCGCCGCTCGAATCGCAGAGGGTCGGCAAACGGGTTTGCCTCGGGCATGGCAACCAAAATAGCACGGCCTGCCTGGGGAGGCCGGTTCCGCCGCGTCCATTACTTACGAAGTCCGAAACGGCGTCAGATGATCGAGGATTTCGCGGATTCTTTCAGCCTGTTTCAATTTCTCTGAGGCTTCCGACTCCAACGACGAGCGGACTGGGTCCGGCAGATAAGACGCAACTTTGCCGACGATATTCTCGGCTTCTTCAAGGGCGACTACGGCCGACCACAACGCTCGCTCCTCGGTTTCAAAGTGCGCATGCAGCAGGCCTTCGGGCGAGTAGCGGTGGCCGACGAGGCACTCATACTCCGCGTGCCCATCGTCCTGAATCTCCGTGAGCGGTCCCCGGCATTCGGGGCAGGTCGCTTCTATTGGTCGACGGCTAGTCATTTCAGGAATCCTCTTACCTGCGCGAGGCCTCCCCGGGCGAGGTCCACCAATATGCGGCCAATTTCGGCTGCTGGCGCGATGTAGTCCACCGGTACGTGCTGCAGTGCTGTCTGAGGCATCTGCGGAAACTGCGCGTCGTTTGGCTGCTGCACCAAGGCGACACCGTTCCTTTGCTTCACCCACCATAGGCCGGCGGCGCCGTCCTCCAGGCTTCCCGAAAGAATCACCCCCGCCACACGTGACCCGAAGGCCGCAGCGGCGGACCGGAACAGAGCGTTCACCGAGGGCCGGAAGGCGTTTTCTTTGGGGCCGTGCCAGAGTTCGAGATGGTTCCCGGAATTGACGAGCAGGTGGTAATCGGGTGGCGCAACGTAAATTCGTCCTTGCTCAATCGGTTCGCCGGATTTCGCGTGAACAGCCGGCAGCGGGCCGCAGCGGCTCAGGATTTCAGGCAATGCGGACGTCTTCCAAGGCGGCACGTGCATAACGATGAATACGGAGGCCGGCAGATGGGCCGGAAGAGCCGATGCGATAGCGCAAAGCGCTGGAACGCCGCCGGCCGAGGCGCCGATCACGATCACATCATGTACATCTGGTTTCGTCATCCCGCGCCACGCGATTGCGCCTGGAACAAAGGCATTAATCGAGTTGATTGGTTCCGGCGGCGACATATCATCTAATTGATGCCTCCATGCGTTCCTTCCGGTCCCAATCGCATCCCAGTTTGATTTCACCGCAAGTTCTGCAACGGAAGCATCGGGCAAATCATGCAGTTTTGCCGCGGCGCCGTGCCTGTTGTTACTGCAATCAAGCGCGAAGTACTGCCTGTTAGCGGAAAAGCGCCTTCAGCGCCGTACAGCCGTGCGACGCCTGGAGGGTTGCGATATGATCTCCCTTGCGCCGGCCGGCGAAGAGCCGGACCACCGAGGCGCCGGGAGTGCACGATGAATCGATGGGTCCGATTATGGTCCGCCTTCGTAGGCATGGTGATGATCGGCAACCTCCAGTACGCCTGGACGCTGTTTGCCCAGCCCATGGTGAAAGCACATGCCCAGCAGCACTGGCTTCTATCGGATGTTCAATGGGGCTTTGGAGTGTTCATCGCCGCTGGCACGTGGACCATGCCGTTCCTGGCCCGGTTCATCGACACGGCCGGTCCTCGACCTCTGATGGCGCTCTCGGGGCTACTGTGTGCCGTCGGCTGGGGATCGCTGGGGCATGTCCATAGCCTGACCTCGTTTTACCTCCTATACGCCATGGCGGGTGTCGGCGTGGCGTGCGTATACGCCTGCGGAGTCTCCATCGCAGTGAAATGGTTTCCCGACCGGCGCGGTATCACCTCGGGTCTCATCACCGCCGGTTACGGAATGGGCGCCGCTGCCTTCAATCCGCTGTTCAATCACCTGATTGGCGCCATCGGTTATTCCGACACATTTTTGTGGACCGGCATCTCGCATGGCGTAGTGATTGCGCTGGCCGGTTTGGTCTTGGTGAACCCGCCGGCCGGTTACAAGGTCGCAGCCGCGGCCACGGCTGTGAAGCCGAAGGTCCGGCGTCACGATCTTGACTTCACTTACTCGGAAATGCTGCGCACGCCGCAGTTTTACTTCCTGTTTGTCGCAATGTTGTCAATGGCCATTGGCGGGCTGATGGTCACCGCGCAACTCAAACCGGTGGCAACTAATTTCAAGATCGGGGAGGCCGCGCTGACGGTTGCGCTCGTCTTGACGCCGCTCGCCAACGGTTCAAGCCGCATCTTGTGGGGTACGGTCTCGGATTACCTGGGCCGCGAATGGACCATGTTCACGGCGTTCCTGCTGGAAGCCATTTTCCTGGTTGCCGCAACCACTCTGGGCCGCACCAGCGACGTCCTGTTCGTGGCGTTGATGGTGCTCGTGTTCCTCACCTGGGGCGAGCTGTACGCGTTGTTCCCCGCTGTGCTCGGCGATTTGTACGGCAGCAAGAACTCGGCGCTCAATTATAGCTTTCTGTATAGCGCCAAGGGTTTCGCGGCGCTTCTGGGCGGGGGAATCGCCGCGAGTTTATTCGAGAAGACCGGCACCTGGAACTATGCGTTTTTCGGGAGCGCCGCGCTCGCTCTGGTTTCAGCCGTGATGGCCCTATATGTCCGCAGGATTCCGCTGCCGCAAAAACGCGCGTTGCGAACGCTCAGCGTTCAACCGTCAGCGTCCATAGGTTAAAGCTGGACCATGATAATCTAGATGGTCTCAAAGCACTCTTCCGCAACTTATCTGGCTTTGAACCAAAAAAGCTTTGAACCACGCGCGAGGTTTACATGGGAACTGCTGTTGATACCGCCCTTCACCCTCCAGCCACTCCTGTAGCGGAGATGGTCTCCGGCGGCCAAATCGTCGCCAAGATGCTCAAGCAGGAAGGCGTCCGGCACATTTTCACTATCTCCGGCGGCCACATTGTCGACATCTACAACGGATGCATCGACGAAGGCATCGAGATTATCGATGTGCGCCACGAGCAGGTGGCCGCGCACGCCGCCGACGCCTACGCGCGCATTACCGGGCTGGGCTGCGCGGTAGTAACAGCCGGACCGGGCACCACCGACGCAGTGACCGGCATGGCAAATGCTTTTCGCGCGGAAAGCCCCATGCTGCTGATTGGCGGCAACTCACCGCTCAAACAATACCGCATGGGCGGTTTGCAGGAACTCCGTCACACCGAGATGATGACGCCCATCAGCAAATTTGCCACCCTGGTGATGACGACGGACCGCGTGGCGGAAATGATGAGTGTGGCTTTCCGCGAAATGTACAACGGCGCGCCCGGACCCGGTTTTCTCGAGATCCCGCACGACATCATGGACGGTAAAGCCGAGGCGGCGAAGGTTCGTTACCCGAAGAATTTCCGCGTGCGCGGCGTGGATGGCGGACCGCCGGATTTCCTGGGCGATCCCAACATTGTCGGCCAGGTCGCCGACCTGCTGGCGCGGGCCGAGCGCCCCGTGGCCCTGTTTGGCACTCAGGCGCGCACCTGCCGCGCGCATGATGCCATTGACCGGTTCGCGCGCCACTTCAACATACCGATCTATGTGAACGGTTCAGCGCGCGGGACGCTGCCGCGTAACCATCCTCTCGGTTTCATGCCATCTCGCAAAACGGCGTTTGACAATGCCGATGTGATCCTGCTGGCCGGCACGCCGCTCGATTTCCGCATGGGCTACGGCCGGCGCCTGAATCCCAAGGCGAAGATCGTGATCATGGACATGGATTACCGCAACGTCGGTAACAACCGCGACTTCGATTATGGGCTGGTCGGCAATTTGCGCACGATCGTGAATGCCATGTGCGAAGCTTCTCCCGGAGACACTGCCGGGAAACACGATCCGTTTATAAAGATGCTGCGGGAAGACGAGGAACGCAGCCAGGGAAAGAACGACAAGATCATTCAGGCAAACGAAGTGCCGATCCATCCGGTGCGGCTGTGCCACGAGATCAACGAATTTTTGCAGGAAGAAACGGTTTACATCGGCGACGGCGGCGATATCGTCACCTTCTCTGGATCCATTGTGC
>DATBID010000033.1:0-16414 GCA_036557125.1 Bryobacteraceae bacterium
CCGGATCAGACAGGCCGTCGGCCTTGACATATCCACTGCCGCCTCGATCTCCACCGCTCCGGTCCATCTAATTGGATGCTGGCGGGATTCAGGCCGGGTTTTCATGAAACTTCGTGGGCCGTAGGCCCATCCTTGACAGGCTGAAAGCCTGGCCCACGGGCTTTCGATGCCTCTGGCCAGCGCTATTTGGGCTCGCGGGTTTCGACCGGTTTCTGTAAGATGGCCGGAATCGGGTCCGGCGGCCGGCTCACTTCGCCGGTCTTGGCCTCGTCGAAACTCACATCGTAGGTCTCGAGGGTGGTTCCCATCGTCTGCTGGAGGTTGGTCTTGGCGCGCTGATATTGGTCCATGGCGTCTTTTTCGGAAAGCTGGCGCGTGGTGTCGTCGCGCTGCGCCACCAGCACGTCGGTAATGGTGGCCGTTCCCAGGTCGTACTTGCGCCGCGTCCCAGCCAGCGTCTGGTCCTGCAGTTTGCGGGCCTCTACTGCGGTCTCATAAGCCGCCCGCGCCTGCCGCAACGCGGTCCAGGCGTTCATCACGTTGAGTTTGATGTTGTTCGAAAGCTGCTTGGCCTGGATCTGCTGCTGCCGGAGCTGCAGCTCGTTGGTGATCTCGTCGGCCTGGTTCGCTCGATTGCGCAGCGGCACAGTAAGCTGGAATCCGACACTGTAATTGGGAAAATCGCGCCTGAAAATCTGGCCGAGGACCGTGCCGTACCCGCCCACCAATCTCTGCGACGGCGTGAGCTGTTCGAAGCCGGCAACTCCGGGGTTATAAGCCGACGGCGGGAGGATGACGGCCTGCCCGCCCTGGCCGACATTGGAAAAATTCGCGAAGGCTTGCAGCGTGGGGAGCAGGTTGTTCTTGGTGCCGAGCAGATCGAGCCGGGCGTTCTCCAGAGTGATGTTCTGCTGTTCGATTTCCGGACGCATGGCGATGGCCTGCTTTACCAAGTCCTGCACCGGGATCACCGGTTCCTCGGCTGGTATCTCGATATGGTCCGTGGGAACGATCCGCGCTAGCGCGATGGTCGGATCGTCCAGCCCGCTGCGCGTAATCACGCTCTTCAGAATCTGCTCCTGCTGCAGCACCTGCGATTCCTCGGTGATCGCATCCTGCTGCGCCGATTTCATTTCGGCTTCCGCCTGGATGATGTCGATGGGCGCGATCGCTCCCAATTCCGCGCGCCGCTGGTTGTCGTGGTACAGCTTGGTATCCAGGTCCACTGTCTGCTGCTTAACCTTCAGATCTTCGTTGAAGCTAACCAAGTCGTAATAGAGGTTCACCACGTTGGTGACGGTGGCGATCAATTGCTGCTTAAAGGAAAGGTCGTTCGCCTTGAGGTTATTTTGCGCCTTGTGCAGCGCCCGTTTGTTCACTGCCAGGCCGAATCCGTTCAGCAGGTTCTGTTGAATATTAAGCGAAAGGCTACCGGTATCGATAGGATTAAACAGCGCCGTGGTGGCATTCTGCCGGTAGTTGAACAGACTGTTCAGACCCACCGAAACCGTCGTGCCGCTCCAATACGACTTTTGCACGCCGTAGGTGAGGCTGCGATAGCTTTGAATAAGCGCGTCGGTGCCGGTGAAAATGGTGGAGGTTTCGATATTGGTGTTGTGGGTGAAATTGCTGGCCACATAAGCCAATGGCTCGAGATTGGGAATAGTCGATCCCGCCAACTGCACGCTGAGGCCGCTGAGGACGCCGCCGTTGTTGCCGCTGTTGTTACTGAAATTACCGGCCGAGTTCACCTGGTTGTTTCCCGCCAGCACGCCCAGCGAAGCCGAGGACGGGCCTTGCGACAGGCTGGTGCTTACGTTGCGCAGCAACTGGCCGGCGCTCGCCCGCTGCAGATCCGAAAGAGCAAGTTTGGGATAGTAGCGCGCAACCTCGATATCCAAATTGTTTTCGATGGCCAGCGCGATGGCGTCCCGTAGCGACAGATAAATGCTCCCCGCCCGAAGCAGGCTTTCCAGACGCGGCGAGTCTTCGAAAGTTATGCGCGGCACCGTGCGCACGCGATAGCGGTTGAGAAAGCTGCTCATGAAACCGCTGCCCGACGGGGTGGTGAAATTCTGGGTTTGTCCGAAAACCGGCAAAGCCATCACCCCAGAGAGGGAGAGTGCAAGGAAGGATTGGAAGCGAGCCATAAACTATAGGGTACGCAATGTAAGACGCCGCCGTTCGGCGGATATTAGGTGGGGCCGCGAGCGCTCCCTTACGGTCGCGGCTCAGAAGGCTTCAACTGCTGCGCCACTGCGGCTACGCCGGCTTTGGCGCAGGCATCGTCCTGTTCCTGGCTCGAGCCTGAACTGGCTACGCCGCCGATAACTTCCTTGCCCACAAGAACCGGTACACCGCCGCCCAGCGCCAGAATATCGGCCACATCGCGCTGCGGCGTAAACGCCGGGTCCATGGTGTGTTTTTGAAATTCTAAAGTGGTGGTGCGGAACATGCGGGCGGTGTACGCTTTGCGGCGGGCCATTTCACTCGTTTGCGGGCCGGCCTGCTCGTCGCGCAAAATTACCAGCACCTGGCCGGCGCGATCGACCACCGCTACTGCGGTGTGATAGCCCTTGTCTTTGCATGCCGCCAGGGCCGCTTCCGCCATGGTTTTCGCCATCCCGAGCGATATGTTTCGCTGCATGACGACCCCTTGCGCCTCGATCGGCGCACCTGCCAGCAGTATCGCGGCGATTCCCAGGAAAAATTTCGGTGTGGACGGCATGTTCCCCTCCTGTCAGGTGACAATTA
Organism: Bryobacteraceae bacterium; assembly: GCA_036557125.1. Classification (GTDB taxonomy): domain Bacteria; phylum Acidobacteriota; class Terriglobia; order Bryobacterales; family Bryobacteraceae; genus PSRJ01. The sequence continues at coordinate 2,755 of DATBID010000033.1, forward strand.
TAGCCGTGTCTACTCGCACCGTATAGCGGTAAGGGGATCGACGCGGGTGGCGCGGCGGGCGGGAAGGAAGCCGGAAAGCAAAGCTATGCCTGCGACTCCGCCGGTGGCGAGCACAATCGTGGCGGGGTCGTTCGGAGTTACGCCGTACAGTTGGCTCGAAACCAGGCGAGTGACGGCCAGGGCCGCCGGCAGGCCCACGGCAACACCCGCTCCAGCCAGCAACAGCACTTCCCGCATCACCAGCCAAATCACATTACCGCCGTCTGCACCCAATGCCACGCGGATGCCGATCTCGCGCGTGCGGCGTGCTACGACGAACGCCATCACGCCATAGAGTCCCACCGCGGCCAGCACGGTCGCCAGCACGCCGAATGCGCCTGATAGCTGCGCGGCGAGCATTTCAACCGCGAGCGAATCATCGCGCTGCCGCTCTTCAGTTTTCATCAGGTAGATGGGCAGCGCGGGGTTGAGCCTTTGCACGGTTCCGCGCAACACGGGGAACATCTGGTCCGGAGGCAGGTCCGTACGCACGTAAGCAGTCATACCTCCGGCCCAATCGTTTTGGAGGTAAGGAAGGAAGACTTGCCGCGGCGGCTCCTGATGCATGGTCTGGTAGCGAGTGTCGCCTACCACGCCGATGATTTCGATATCGGTTTTTGTGCCGGGATCACCGCCGTAACCGATATGGCGTCCTACAACGTTAGTTATCGTTCCGAAGTAGTGGCGCGCGAATTTCTCGTTGACGATAGCCACTTTGTGTGTGCCGTTGTCGAGGTCCGTGAAATCCCGGCCGGCGTAGAGCGGAATGTGGAGAGTGGCGAAGAAACCTGGCGACACCCAGTTCTCCCACTGCTGAATGTCCTCACCGGGCTTGGCGGCATAACCTTCCACGGTCATTGAGCTGTCCGATTCGTCGTAATTCAGCGGCGCAACTATGCAGAGGGAGGCGGCGCGCACGCCGGGGAGCACAGCCAGTCCTGCATTGAGCTGCTTATAGAACTGCTTGGCCTGTTCGGTTTTGTAGCCGCTCAAGGTGGGATCTACGGCGAAGGAAAGCAAGTGGTTCACCTCAAAACCGGGATTGAGATTCTTCAGGTTCACGAGGCTGCGGACGAATAATCCCGCGCCGATCAGTAGCAGCAGGGAAAGGCTCACCTGCGCGGCCGCCAGCAGTTTGCGCCAGCGCGCGTGCCCTCCGCCGGCAACGGCAGCGGCCTGGTCTTTCAAAGTAGAAGCGAGATCGGGGCGGGTGCTCTGCAGCGCAGGGGCCAAACCGAAGAGGATAGCCGTTAGCAAGACCACTGCGAGATTGAAGCCGAGCACTTCCAGGTTGGGCGCGGTGTGGAAGCGCAGCGGCGGATCGAGGTGGGGCATGGTGCGCGTCAGCATGGCGGAGGTGGCCGGGAGAATGAGCATGCCCACGATACCGCCCGCGAGAGATAGCAGCACGCTTTCGACCAAGAGCTGCCGCACCAGCTTGCCGCGGCTCGCGCCCACCGCCAGACGCACGGCGATCTCCTTCTGGCGGGCAGTGGAGCGGGCGATCATCAGATTAGCCACGTTGGCGCACGCGATGAGCAGCACCAGCCCGACCATGGCCATCATGGCCCAGAGCGGTGCTTCCAGGTATTGGCGTCCCTCGTTTTGGCCGGTGGTGCCGGGCATCACGTCCAGCTTCATTCTGAGGAACTGCTCGCGGGAGTAGGCCGAAGCGTGTGCGAACCCTTTCTGCTGCACTTCGAACTGCAAGATCTGGTGGAAGAGTGGCTGAAGCGAAGCTTGTGCCTGCTGGCGCATGACGCCCGGTTTCAAACGCGCAAAAATCTGGACCCAACGGAAGCGGCGATCTTCGAGGCGGTTATCCCGGGCCGGCAGGATTTGCGGAGCCATCATTATGGGGATGTAGATTTGCGTTTCGAACAGGCGATCGACGCCTTCGAAGCCCTTCTGCGCGACGCCGACAATGGTGAGCTTGCGGTCGTTGACCAGAATCTGGCGGCCCGCAATTTTGGGATCGGACGCATACCGCGTTTTCCAGTAGTCGTAGCCTAGGACCGCCAGCGGCGCACCGTTGGGAGTGCGGTCTTCCTCCGGAGCGAAAAGCCGCCCGACTTGGGCATGCACGCCAAGGAGCGGGAAGTACGTGCCCGAAACCAGTTCGGCGGAGGCGCGCTCGTTGCGGCCGGAATCGCTCACGCTCACGGGTTCCTGATAGCGGCACAGAATCCCGCTGAACACCTGGTTCTTCGCGCGAAAATCCGTGTAAATGGGATAAGAGAGGGCGTTCATGCCCGTGTTGGAGCCGTAATGCTCTCCCACTTCGCGCAACTGCACGAGTTCCCCGGGATTGCGCACGGGAAGCGGCCTGATCAGGACGTCGTCGACGATGCCGAAAACCGCCGTATTGGCGCCGATACCCAAGGCGAGCGAGAGCACGGCGACGGCGGTGAAGGAGGGCGCTTTCGCCAGCGAGCGCAACGCGTAGCGGATATCGCCGGAGAGGGTCACGGTTTTCCCCTAAGTATACGCGCGGAGCGCGAGTTTGTTCCGGAAAGATCGCGTAGAATGGAGAAAATTGCCCGGGAGGTAGTTCCGTTGACCAAGCATTTCGCCCAATCGATCGCTTTGACATTCGCCCTGGGAGTTCCGCTGTTTGCGCAGTCCGGCCTCTTCCATGAGCCGCCGAAAGTGAGCGGTCCAGCGCCACATTTGGCGGACGGCACTCCAGATTTATCGGGCGTGTGGATGGGCGGCGGCAGCAATTCCGGCGACATCACAAAAGCGCTGAAGCCGGGCGACAGCGTGGTAATGCTGCCTTCCGCGGAAAAAATTTTCAAGGCGCAGCGCGCGGCAGACGACCCGGAGTCGCTCTGCCTGCCGTTCGGCATTCCGCGCAGCGCGCCCTACCCTTGGCGGCTGGTGCAGACGCCCACTCACTACTTCATTCTTTACGAGGGCAACATCCACAGCTACCGGCAGATTTTTATGGACGGCCGGCCGCACCCCAAAGACCTGGACCCCACCTGGTACGGCCATTCCATCGGGCACTGGGAGGGGCAGACGCTGGTAGTGGATACGGTCGGCTTCAACGACCGCTTCTGGTTCGATTATCTGGGCCATCCGCATACCGAGAAGTTGCATACCATCGAGCGCTACACGCGCGTGGATAAGGGCAACATCACGATCGAAGTGACCATCGACGATCCGGGCGCGTACGCCAAACCGTTCACAACCGTGGGCCGCGCGCGCCTGCTGCCGGGCGATGAGCTGATGGAGTACATCTGCAACGAAAACGATCAGGACCGTGGGCACTACAGCGGTCCGCCGCATCTGCCGACCGATGGCTTTGAAGTGCGGCCACAGACGAAAAAGTAACCGCTCCGTGAGGATTCCGAGCCGCGACAGTTAGGGAGCGGTTGGCGGCGAACATGATCCCTCCTTCACTCGACGCTCTAGAGGCTGCCGCCCGGCTGGTTCACGAGGTTGTCCCGCCCACCCCGCAGATCCGCTGGCCGCTGGTGTGTGCCCGCGCTGGAGCCGACGTCTGGATCAAGCACGAGAATCATACGCAGGTGGGCGCGTTCAAGTTGCGCGGCGGGCTGGTGTACATGGACAAACTGCTGCGGTCGAACCCGCATGTGGCGGGGGTTGTTACCGCAACGCGCGGTAATCACGGTCAGAGCGTGGCCCTGGCAGCGACGCGCGCCGGATTGCCCTCGGTGATTGTGGCGCCCTATGGAAACAGCCGCGAAAAAAACGCCGCCGTGCGGGCGCTGGGCGCCGAACTGATCGAGCATGGCACGGACTTCCAGGATGCCGCGGAATATGCGGCCGAACTCGCGGCCCGCGAGAACTTGCATTTCGTCCGGTCCTTTGACGAGTCGCTGGTATGCGGCGTGGCTAGTTATGCGCTGGAATTGTTCGGCGTGGTGAGCGATCTCGATACGGTCTATGTGCCGATCGGAATGGGATCGGGAATTTGCGCGTTGATCGCGGCGCGGAATGCGCTGGGGCTGCGGACGGAGATTGTGGGCGTGGTGGCGTCGCGGGCGCCGGCCTATGCGCTATCGTTTACGGCCGGGCGCGCGATCGCGGCGCCGGCAGGCGAGACTATCGCGGACGGGATGGCCTGCCGAGTGCCGGATGCCTCCGCGCTGGAGATCATTCTTGAGGGCGCCGCGCGCGTCGTGACCGTAGATGATGCGGAAATTGCGGCGGCGATGCGCCATCTTTTCTCGGATACGCACAACGTCGCGGAGGGAGCGGGCGCCGCCGCCTTTGCCGCTCTGCTAAAAGAGCGCGATCGCGTGAAGGACAGGCGATTCGCGGTGATCCTCAGCGGCGGGAATGTGGATCGGGACGTATTCGCGCGAATTTTAGCATCCGGGTAGAATCGGCGGCTCTTTATCTGCTTAAGCCGGCTCAGGCCGGTTCGCCGAAATGAGCTTCAAACGCGGCGATTTTGGAGAGGCGGCGGACGTGCCGCTCGGCGCCGGAAAAGCGGGCGCAGAGATAGGTACGCACGATTTCGACTGCAAGTTCGGGGCCGACAACGCGTCCGCCGAGGCAGAGCACATTGACGTCGTCATCTTCGACGCATTGCCGCGCGGAGAAAGTGTCGTGGCAGGTAGCGGCGCGGATTCCTCGGAATTTGTTGGCTGCCACGCAAGCGCCCGCTCCGCTGCCGCAGATTAGGACCGCGCGGTCGGCCGCGCCCGAAAGGACCGCCTGCGCAACTGCCCGGGAGTAATCCGGATAATCGACCGGATCGGTGGAATCGGTGCCGAGATCGATGAACTCATGCCCTTCGCTACGCAGTTCTTCAATCACCCGCAGTTTGAGCACAAAACCGGCATGGTCGCACGCTACGGCTATTTTCATCGTTCGCCCAGCATAGCGCAGAATCACGGGCTAACTGTTAGTCAGATAGTTGAACAGTGTAGTTTGGGGGATTCTCGATTCCGCTGCGAATGCGGCCTGCAACTGCGTGGTGCCCTCGCTTAACTCGAGCGACGCCGCCGTCACATCGGCATCTTGAAGCTGGCCGATTTGGGTTTGCAACTGGGTATTGTAGCTGGCTGCAAAGTTGCTGGCATTCTGAAGCTGGTCCTGCACGGTGCCGTAAAAAGCCAGCGATTCGTTCAGATGATTGGAAGCTGCCTGCAGGGCGGTGGTGGAGTTCTCCACCGCGGTCTGATCGTTATTCATCAAACCGTTGTAGAGATTCGTCAGAGCGGCAAAAACATTGTCCGATGCGTAGGTGCCATCCGACTTGCGGTCGTCGAAAATCTGCTGCGCGGTCTGAGAAACCGCGAACGAACCGCCCGCCGGGTTCTGCACCTGGCGGGTAGCGGCTGCCGAGGTGAGTTGGTCCACCCCGTTGCCACTCGAAACGTCAATCTGATAGGGCGGATTGGTGGCCGCATCCCCTCCAAAAACGTAAACCTGACCCGATTGCGTGTTGGCGCAACTGACCATCTGCTGCAGAATGGCCTGGACCTGCCCGGCAAGTTCCTGCCTGGTAGCGGCGGTGGCGGTGCCGGTAGCCCCTTGGGCGGCAAGGCTGATAGCCGTCTGCAGAAGCGTATTGGCTTGCGAAAGCGCGCTTTCCGAGATGTTTGTATCGGTTGTGGCGCTGCTGAGATTGTTGGTGATCTGCGTGTTCACCTGCAAGTTGGTTCGCAGTTGAAGCAGCTCGCTTACAACGTCGGGCTCGTCGGAAGCGACCCGGACCTTTAAGCCGGAGCTGACCCGCTCGGTGGCCGTATTGATCTGCTGCTGCACGTTGTTGACGGCCGTCAAAAACTGCTGCGCTTGTGAATCGAGGGAGCTGATCATATTCTTTAGGCGCTAAATTGAGGCAGCGGCTGCCAGAATGTTGATGGTGTCGGACGTAAGCCGATCCAGAATCGTGATGAACTGCGAGTTTGCTTCGTACGACCTCTGAAATTCTACGGCAACCATGGCCTGCTGATTGATGTCCACTCCGGAAATCCGTTGAAGCTGGTTCTGGGCTTGGTTCACCAGCGACTGCTGCACCTGAACACCATCGGTAGCTTGCTGTAACTGGTTGCCGGCATCGGCTGCAATGTTTCCGTAATATTGGCTGAAGCTGAAACCATCGATTTCGCCCGTCGAATTAGTGGGACTCGCCAATTGCGCAATAGCCAGCGCGACGCCATTCGATACCTCAGGCGGGCCGGGGCTGATGGCCGCGAGTTGACCCGGTGTGACGGTCGGATTGACCCCGATCGAAGAAGCCACGAGAGTGGGGTTAGCAGAGCCATCCGGGTTGGTGGAAGTATAGGTGAACAGGGGGATACCCGGCTGGGGTGGGGGTCCGTCGGAAATATTCCCCGAAGTCAACAAATTGTTCACCGTATCAGCAAAATTCTGCGCCAGGGTATTCAGTTCACCCGCCTGGTTCGGGCCGCCCTGGATTGCAGGCAAGATGGTGGTGCTCATTTGCAGCAGGCCGCCCAATTGGCCGCCGGTGGTCTGGGCAGTGATATCGGTGCCGTCCGAAGCCAAAAGCCGCATGGCGGGAGGGGCGGCGCCATAGGTAGCGGGTGGCGATGGCTGAGATACCGCGCTGGCGCTCAGCGGATATTCCTGGCTGCCGATCAGCAAGGGTGTGTTCCCATTCAGCAGTATGGTGGTGGTGCCGTCGGAATTCTTGGTCGTAGTAAAGTTAATCAGGCTTGAGAGATTATCGAGCGCGGCGTGAATGTTCGCGTCCATGCCGGAATCGATAGACGGGTTACCGGAGCTTTGAATTTGCTGATTGTAGGCCTGAAGTTGGCCCACAATCTGATTCACCTGCTGAACAACGCTTTGTGTCTGTGAGTCGGTTTGTTGCGAGAGTTGCTGCAGAGAAATCGAAGCCTGCTGAAATGCCTGGGCTACGTTGTTGGCTTGAGCAATGACTTGTTGCTGGCTCTCGTTGCTGGTCGGATTCTGCGCCCATGCCGAAGCGCTCTGAAAGAAACTATTCAGGGCGAACGGGATGCCGGAATTGCCGGAAATGTCGAATATTGACTGAAGAGATGTCAGGCTATTGACTAACTGCTGTTGCTGCCCCAGGCCCGTATTCTGGTTCCGGTAGGACTGCTCGGCATATTCGTCGCGGGAGCTCTGAATCGCCCCGGCGCTGACTCCGCCGTCCAGCGCAGGTGGATCGAATGGGTCTGACATCAGTTGCAAGCTCTGCGAAGCATAACCCGGCGTGGAGGCATTAGCGACGTTGTTCTGGGTAACCTGCAGAACCTGATCGTATGCGCTGAGGGTGTTCGCCGTAGTACCCAGCAAGGAAAGCAGGTTCGACATACAGGCTCATCCCCTCCCCAGAACCCGGCTGCCATGCTCGACCCCGGCCGGCTCTCCGGCCGAAGTATACCCGCCCGTCATCATCCCCAGGCGTCTGGTCCAGTGCCGATGAAAGTTATAGGCCGTGTCAAGAAGAAGTCTAACCAAGCCGATTGCGCGTTGGAGCTGCCGGGCTTCTGCGACCGCCTCCTCGTCCGGAGCCGGCACCGAATCTTTTGTCGCTGTCAGTTCGGCGTAACACGCCGCCACCGAAGTGATGGCCGTTTCGAGCAGCAGAGCACAGCGATCGAGCGATTCCGGGACCGGCGAGGCCAATAACCGGGAAGCCTCTATAACTTGAGATCTCGCCTCGGAAAGACGATCTTTGGTGTTTGCATGCACGTTACATTGGCTCCGCATCGACCGCATCCCGAATCATCGCCTGGCCGATCGCCAGCGAATTGGGCTGGTAGCGGCCGCTCTGGTATTGGGCGGCCATGGCCTGAACCCGGCTTTGCCGCTGAGTGCTGTCATTGGCAACGGCGCGTGACAGACGGCCCAAAGTGGAAGAAAATTCTACTTGGTCCGAATTCGGATCTAAGTTCCCGGATGAAGCGCCGCCGCCCCGTCCGAACTTCTGGACGTTCTGTGTCCCGGTGGTTTCCCCTGTGGCGCCTGCCGTGTTCCCGTTATTGATTCTCAATCGCTTCGTTTCCTCTATAGCACCTATCGGCAGCGAAGTTGGCAGAGTTTATACGCTGTGGGCCAAAAAAATTTGCAAAGCGTCCTAAAGTTTTCTGCTCATCATCCGATTGCTGGGTTGGATCGCAATGCTGACTAAACGCCTGCTGTGGATCAACACGGGTATTCCGGCCGAATGTGACGGTTTGCCGCCGGCCTTCCGGGCAGTATACCGAGAGCCATCGGAAGGCCTCAAAGAGTTGCAAACCAGCTTCTATGATGCCGTCATCGCGGATTTCCCATCGCCGGGATGGACTCCCAGGGAGTTCCTGGCGCAAGTCCAGCGGCTGGCGCCCGACACGCCTGTGCTCATTCGTGAGCCCAATATGACTGCCGGGGAAGCCCTGCAACTGGCCCGGCTGGGAGCCGTCCCGGTTCTCTCTGAATACCTGTCTGGGAACGGAACGGCAATGGCAGAGGCCATCTGGCAGGCCCTCGAAGGACCAACGCGTCCCGGCCAGCCAGAGCGGCAAAAGAACCCTGAGCCGGAAGACTGGGAAGCCATGCTCGTCGGCCGCAGCCCCGCTATGCAGGAGATGCGGGAGATCATCCGCAAAGTGGGTACCCGCCGGTGCACCGTTTTGATTACCGGCGAGACGGGAACTGGAAAAGAACTGACAGCTCGCGCCATACACCTCGCCAGCCCCCGCCGACGCAGGCCCTTGGTGGCGCTGAACTGCAGCGCGGTACCGGATACGCTGCTTGAAGCGGAACTGTTCGGCCATGTCCGCGGCGCCTTCACCGGGGCCGTGCAGACCAGGATGGGGAGGTTCGAACAGGCCCAGGGCGGAACGCTGTTTCTGGACGAAATCGGTGACCTACCCTTCGACTTGCAAGCCAAGCTGCTGCGCGCATTGCAGGAACGGGAGTTCCAACGGTTAGGCAGTTCGGAAACGATTCGGGTGGACATCCGGGTAGTGGCTGCCACGAATTGCGACTTGGCGGAAAAAGTTGACCAGGGGCGGTTTCGGGAGGATCTCTACTACCGTCTGAATGTGGTGCCGCTCGAGGTGCCGCCGCTCCGCGACCGGCCGGAGGACATTCCGCCATTGGCAAGACATTTTGTGGAGAAGGTCTGCAGCCTGGAAGCGCTGCCTACCAAATTACTGACTGCCGAGGCGATGGAGCGCCTCGCCGGGTATCCCTGGCCGGGAAACGTACGCCAACTGGAAAATGCCATCGAGATGGCAGTCGCGTTGAGCGGCGAGCGCCAAGTTCTCTCGGCGGCGGATTTCCCGTTGAGCTATGCGGCAAAGCGACGTCCGCCGCGGAATCCGGCCGCAGCCAACGGCACCGTGGTTTCGGTTCCGGACACGGGAATGGATTTTCAACAAACTTTAGCCAATATCGAACGCAGTATTCTGCAGCAGGCCCTGGAGAAGACCGGCGGAAACAAAAAGGCCGCCGCGCAAATGCTGCGGCTGAAGCGCACCACGCTCTCGGCCAAAGTGCGAAACTTCGAGGATCTGCGGGCGTGCGGGTAGGGGCGCTACCACAGAAAGTCCTTGGCGGTCTCACGCTTATCGTAGCCATCGAGCACGTGGACCACCCGGATCTTTTTCAGAGTGACCGGCGACAACTGACCGAGAGGAATGTAAATGATGGTCCGGCCCATGCGGGCGGCAACGGTTTTGAAAATCGAGCGTGGCGGCTTGGCCCCTAAATAGACGACGTAGTGGTGAATGGAATAGTCCAGCGCGGCAAGCAGGAGGCGTTCTGGCTTCGACTCGGCGAATTCGTAATCGGGGTCCTGCCACACGTCATACATCCTGCGGGGCGGCAGGCTCATCAAAAAACCGCCGTATTCGGCGCGGCCTATACCCGGACCTACTAGGTTTTCGAACGGGAAAGTCGAATAGAAGGCCATGTCCGACTCGTTCTGGTTCTCGCCGAGCCAGGTGGTCATGTAAGAGTAGCGGTTCTCCCGGTCCTCGTCAAAAATCACCACTACAGAGCCGACTTCGCCATGAATTTTTTGGTACTGGCGCACGTAAATCCGCCCTTCGTGCCAACGCCGGATGGTCTCGCGCATGTCGATGCCATCCAGGATCGAGGTCGTGAAGGGTTCTACGCGGGTCCGCTCTTCAGAAAGGATGCTTTTGCCTTTCTTCTTCAAGAAGCGGCCGTAGTCCTCGATTACCAGGTCCTCTGGCGGATAGGAGCAGATTGCCGTTCCGTTCAACTGACTGGCCCATTCACCAGGGAACTTCTCTTTTTTGCGAGGCTTCAGCCCATAAGGGCGCAGGCGGCCCTTGACACTGGGCAGGCGGCGGCGCAGGCGGATGCGGCGCGTATCCAGCCAGACTTCCTCTCCGCGAATGAGAGCAGTGGGTATATCGGAGTCGGTTTTCTGCGGAGAATAGCGGGAAGCGGCTTCCCAGACTTCCCAGGCAAAGTTATCATCCACCACGGCGCGGCCGGCGACCGTGAGATCATAAATGCCCGCCGCCAGTTCTTTGGATGCCAGCGCGAGATTTCGGGTGTAACGGGCCAGCAACGCGCGCTGCCAGTGAGCTATCGGCTCGCCTGTGCGGACTTTGTATTCTTTCTCGGCTTCCCGAAAAACCGCCAACTGCCCGTGCCGCCGATCGACAGCCCGCCAGTCCCCCGGCGTATTGCGGGCATTTTCGTAACGCCATTGCAAAGCGGGGTACTCCACGGTGATTTCCCCCAGCGAGTCCGGATGCGGATTCAGAAGCTGGATGCCCTCGCGCCGCGTGCGGACCATAGGCTGAGCCTGCGGCTCTTCCATGGCATCCAGGACAGCATCCAGGAGATTCAACGAGAGCACCACAAAGACACCTGCTTCCGGGTTTGCCCCTTGCAGTTTCCAGGCGATTCCGGCCGCGTGCCGCTCGATATCGGCCGATCGCGGTTGGGGATAGACGCGGTAAGCCTCGATATATCGAGCAAGACCGATGTGGCGGATGGAGTACGTGTCCGGGTAGGTATCTTTCAGATGCGGCCGGGTACCCGAATCTGGGTCGGCGAACACGATTTCCGCGCCGATCTCCAAGCCGGTGCGAACCCCTTCAGTGAAGGGATCAGCCGGCTCAACCGGAACATAGATTGCCTGATCTTCGGAGCCGCTTTCCTCCGAATAGAGAATTACCGAAATTTCCGGGAGGCGCTCGATTGCCCGCACCCACACTTGCTCAAGAGTGGATGGCAACTCCACCGCAACCACGCCAGGCTTCTCTCGGAGCAGCGCCTGGCGGAGTTCCACCGCGAATTCCAGCCGCCCGGGGACGACCGGGAAATAGGTGAAGCGGCCCCGGACCAGGCTGCCCGGATCAGGAACGGACGGGCCGGTCTTTTCGGACATACCGCAGCGCCTCTTCTCCCAGCACTTCCAGGATGGCGGTTTCGAGCGCCTCCACCTCGTGAATCCGTTGCGTCGCCAAACTCTTCAGCTTGATCGCGAAGCGCGCCACGTTGATGCCGTCGCGAGCGGTGTAGCGCTCGTCGGCAGCGTGCGCGAGTTGGAGAAAATCGGTGACATAGTTCAGAATGCGGTCTTCAGCGAACGGCAGATTTTCGCGCAGGATGTGGTATTCTTCATCGCGCTCCGGAAAGTCGATAAAAATCTGGGGCTGTAGGCGGGAGTGTATGTACTCCGGCAGCTCGAACGTGGATGCATCGTCGTTCATGGTGGCAACCAGGCGGAAATTAGGGTTCGCCTTGATTTTGATACCCGCGACGATGGACTCCACGTAGCGGCGATTGTCGAGCAGGGGCGCGAGGCTCGCCCAACTCTTCTCGCTCATGCGGTTGCCCTCGTCCAAGATCGCCACGCCGCCGCGAATCATGGCCGTGACCAGGGGGGACGCTACATAGCGGAGGTTGCCATCCCCCTCAATCACCGGGGTTACCAAGAGGTCCTCCGGCCGCGTATCGAGCGTGGCTTGCAGGATGTAGACATCGCGGCCCATCCGCCGCCCTGCGGCATAAGCGAGGGTGGTCTTTCCCACACCGGGCTTGCCCAACAGACGTGGGTTCATGGGAAGGTCCTGTTCGTGGACGACCATCCAGGCTGCCAGCAATTGCCGCATGAGTTCTTCCTGCCCCACCCACTCCACGGCGAGTTCATCGGGGTGCGCCAGGTGCAAAACGATGCCTTCAATTTCCACCGTCATATCTGCCTATATTATGGGGTAGTCGCTGGGGAGACATATGGTGCGCACGGGCCGCCAGAGAACACTCGCGCGCACCCACGCGCCGAATACAGTGTGAGGTAAAGACACAGCTAACCTGGAATTACGCACGCGGAGGGTATTCGTTCGTCCAAAGTCGCAAGAACGGAACCGTGCGCCTCCGAAGATATCTCACGAGAGATTTGACAGAATATCTTGAACCTGCCCGGTGGTTAGCTGTGGAGCCCCAGGCCCGGCGCTGAGAACCGGGAGACCGGTAACTGCGTCACGTTTGATACCGGCTTTAGCGGTTCGCGGATGACGAGGGCAAGGACGATTTGCCCGTTCTGCACGCTGGCATCGAGGGCGTCGCCGGGGCGAAGTCCCAGCTTTCGCCGGATAGGACCGGGAAGGACGACCTGCCCCTTGCTGGAAATCCGAGTTTGCATGGTAAGAATATCTAACCGAGAGAGCCCCGCCGGTTCTGCGCATTCTGGAAAAAGTGCCCCCTACCTTCCCGGCAGCGCGAATACGTAAATCGCGTTATGCCCCGTGACAGTCTTGATCTCCGGCGCTACCTGCCGCACGAGTCCCTGCGTGAGCAGGCCGTCGCCGGTCATCACGGCAACATACTGCTTACCGTTTACCGCATACGTAATCGTGCTGACGGAGATGCTGCCGCCCAGAATCGTCTGCCAGAGCACCTTCCCGCTTTCCGCGTCGAACGCCCGGAAACGCCGGTTCAGGTCGCCGTTGAACACCACCCCGCCCGCGGTCGCGACCACCGCCCCATTCGAAGGCGCGCGCCCGATGCTCCAGTGCTGAATTTCGCCCGTTGACATGTTAATCTTCGCCAGGCCGCTCAGATTCTGCGGGTCGGCTTCCGGCCGCATGGCGTTTGCCCGCTTGCCACCTTCCACGTTATCCAGACATGTGTCCGTATATGGCACATACAGCGAGTTCGTCTGCGGGCTGTAAGCCGTCGGCCAATAGCTGCGCGTGTTGAAAAAGCAGATCAGGTGCTCCTGCTTTGGTTCTTTGAAAATCAGGTTCTCGTTCAGGTAAACCTTGCCGGTCTTTCCGTCGATTTTGGAAATCAAGAATTCCGGCGTATCGAACGGGAACGGAGTGGCCCACAAAAACTGGCCGTTGTTGCGGTCAAGCGCAAATACGCCGCCGCCTTCGCCGACCATCACCGCGAAATCGCGCATCTCACCCCGCTTGATATCCGGGTTGAACCACTTCACGAATTTTGGATCAGGATTGAAAGCCGCTCGGAAAAGCGTGCGCTCGTGGGTATAGTCCTCGTCCCAATCGTCGCCGGGCAGATGCTGGTAGTACCATTTCAGCTTGCCGGTTTCAGGATCCAGCGCCAGTGTGGAATTGCTGTATAAGTCCGCGGGGGAGGAAGTCGGAATCGCGTCCCACTTGCCGCCGTGCCGCGCCATCCGGGAGTTCGGCGTCGGATTGGCCACGCCCCA
>DATBID010000034.1:0-11168 GCA_036557125.1 Bryobacteraceae bacterium
GCGTCGTATGCTCGCAGAAGTCCCTGCTGATCGATCGCCCAAACAATCCCGTTCGATGTGCCATTGGCGGAGATGGTGGGCACACAGCCCGGAAATTGGAACGCCGTGGGAGATTGCGATTGCGGCGTAGTTGCCATCCGCGCATTAGACACAGGGAACGCTTCGAGCGGATCTCCGGCGCCGCAGAAGTACAGCCGCAAATTGAAGTACGCCGGGTTGCCGAACAGGCCGCCGAGCGCATTGGGAATGGATTGGATGATCTGTGTATCTCCGGCGGAGTTGAACTTACCAAGGTCGTCGCGGTCCAGAAGGTAGATGCGGCCCTCCTTCCCTGCCCCGGCCATGAGGTGCGGATGCGCGGCGCTGCCGGCTTCATCGCCCAGCAGGGCTACGCCGGCGGAGCCCGTGTCCGCATCGGCGCTGTTGAGTTGCGCAAAGTTAAACGGCGTGAAGTAATCGGCAACCGCGAGGCCGCCGTTGGTGGTGAGCCGGATGTAGCTTTCGCCCAGATCAGGATTGGTGGGAGACGAAAAATCGGTGCTGCCGTTGGCCGCGACCACGTACATATTACCCGCGGCATCCACGGCGGGCGCAGCGCCGCCATTCCAAAACGAGGCTTCGTTGCCATTCGGAGTATCGTTGTAAACAGTCACTTGCTGCAACGAGTGAGCATCGTAGCCAATGATCCACCCGTGGTAGGTGCCGATATCGCAGTGAGAGGACCACAGAGTGTAAACGACGCCATTCAACGACAGAAGTCCCGGCCGCTGCTTGTAGGCTCTAGGCTGAAATATAACCGTCGTGCCGCCTTCGCCTGTGCCGGGAACGGAAGCTTGAATTACCACAGGACTGCCGGGTTTTTCCGCTCCGGTAGTGACGTCGAGAGCATGCAGACGCTGGACGTAATTACCGGATTCCTTAGTCATGGCGACCACGTAAATGGTGCCCGACTGGGCATCGATCACCGGGGTGCTGGTGATGCCGATTTCCGGCGCGATCTGGTTACAGCCGGTGTCATTAGCCGGAACGGTGGTGACTCCGGCGCTGAGGAAACTGGTCTGCCACAGAGGCGCCTGGTTGGTATCGGCATCGAAGGCATATACCGAATCGTGCTCGGTGGCGCCATAGATAACGTTATGAGTTCCCTTGCCGGGAATGGCGATGCCTGCGAGATAGAGCGGCTGGCCGTAAAGCACGCCATCCACAGGTTGCGAGAACAATTTGCCGAATTGCAGCGCATTAACGTTGGCGGGAGTGAGAATCACTTCCTGGGCGTTCACTCCCGCGCGCGTGTTGTCGTATTGATACGTAAGTACGTTAACAAGCAAAGCCGTTGCGAGAGACGCCAGTAAGTTCATTCTGACTCCTCCTCAAAGCTAGAACCCCGCCCGCAACATTGCATACAGCGACTCGATTTGCGGCGTCGATCCCGTGAAAATCGGGCTGGGGAAACGCCGGTAGCGGAGCAGATCGAACATGATATCGGACGCGTTGTTTCCTGGCATGGCTAGGCCCGCGAGATATTGCAAGCGCAGATTTCGGTCGCGGTTAATCTGCGCGTGCGCGAGCCAGGGAGCCAAGTCCTGAACGCGGCCACCGTAGGTGCCGAGCAGAGATAACGGCGATCCCAGGCCCACTTCTCCTAGCGATTCGCGCACGCCTCCGTAATCCGCTCGGGCCATCCGGCGTGCGAGTTCGTCGATATCGATCCGGCCGGGGCCAAGCTGCCCAAGCAGCATGATGTCGTAGCCTTCGCCGCCAAGATCGTTGTTCCAGATGGTGGCGTTGGGGAAAACGGAAGCGAAAGTGGCAATTTCGCTGCGCACGGTTTCCGCGTCGGTCTGGTAGAGGGGCACCCACTGCGTGATGATCCCACCGGGATTCAAGTGGCTCTTCACAGTTTCGAAATATTCTTTCGAGTACAGGGTGGCCGCGCCTTTCACCCAAGGATGGATGGGATCGGACGTGATGATATCGAAGCGTTCGGGGGTGGTGCGCACGTAGTGGCGCGCATCGTCGTAGACGATCTCGGTGCGGCGATCGTGGATCACGTTATGATTCTCTTTGGCGAAGTGAGCTGCGCTGGCGCGGGGCACCAGGGGCTCCAGTTCGCAGATCAGAATGCGCTCCACTTCGGGGTGTGTTACGAAGGCGCCGGCAGTGACTCCCGCGCCGCAGCCCACCACCAGCACCGAGCGGGGCTTCGGGTGAAACAGCGCCGGAAAATGGCCCAGCATCCGCTGCAGCCGCATATCCTGAGGCAGTGTTGACGCTTCGACCTTGCCACTGATATGAAAAAAGCGCGTGCCATCAGGGATGCGCGTGATGGCGATCGACGCATTTCTGCCCTCGCCTACGTAAAGCGGTTTGCTGTCCTTATAAGAAATGGTCACTTCGCGACCATAAGCGAACACCTGCCAAGGAAACTGCGGGATGCGCCAGGCGAGAAGTCCCGCTTTCGCCGTCAGGAGCAAAACGCCGACTACGCTGCGCGCGCGCGGAAGTGCCAGAAACGCGGCAATCGCACAGAACACCACGAGCAGCCGCTGCGAGTTTTGTGTCCCGATTGCGGGGATGAGCAGCATGCTGAATCCGAGCGCACCCAGGATCGCGCCAAACGTATTGGCTGCATAAACCGACCCAGCCAGGCGCCCGGAGTCCGATTCGCGTTTCGACACCGCCGCCAGCGCCAAGGGAAAGCTGGCTCCCCAAAACAGAGCTGGAAACGTGATGGTGGCGAGCGAACGCAGCAGGTCATCTCGTAGCGTGTACCACGGACTCACCGCCGATGGCATGGACCAGTACGGCAGCCGGGTGGCGATCCGCCATGCCGTGCCACTAACGGCAAGTGCCAGAAGTATCTGGCAGACTCCCAGCCATCTCCGCGGATTCGGCCGCCGCGCGAGCCAGGAACCGAGTGCGCTGCCGATGCCCAGCCCCGTGAGGAAGACGGCCAAAATAATGGAAAACGCATACACGGTGGCGCCGAGTATGAGTGAAAGCGATCGCGTCCAGATGACTTCGGCGCCGAGCGCGCACAACCCGGAAATGGCGATGACCGCGTAGATTGCCCACGCGTCCTGTTTTTCGGCGAGCGGGGTTTCCGCGGGCGGCGTCAATGGGGCGGCACGGCCCGACGCAGCCAAGGCTGCCAACGCCACTAAAGCATTTATGCTGATGGCGACATAGCTGGCCGCATGCATGTCGTAAACGCGCAGCAGATAAAATCCTGCCAGCAGGCATCCCAAGACGGCTCCGGCGGTGTTTGCGCCGTACAGGAAGCCGAGCCGTGAAACACCTTCGACAGAGGTCTTCCATTCCCGCGCCAGCGCCGGCAGCGATGCGCCCATCAAAATGGTGGGGACAAGCAGGCACAACCCGGAAACTAGTGCGCGAGTAAAGATACCCACTAGTCCGTGGCCCGCATGAACGGCGTAGAGGCGGTCCAGCGTCGGCAAACCGAACAGCACGCCTAGCCCGCACAGCCCGATGCCCGCTTCGATGACGGCGTAAATTCTCAGCGGGTTGCGGCGTGCCGAGACCACCCGCGCGTAAGCCACGCTGCCCAGGAACATGCCTCCCATGTAGGTAGCCAGCAGCGTTCCCAGCGAGACCGCCGAGGAGCCGATCACCAGCTCTAGCAACTGGAACCAGACAATCTCATAGATGAGCGCGGCGCAGCCGCTCGCGGCAAACAGCAGCAGCAGGAAAGGAAAGACCCAAGGCATCGACTTAGGCATGATAACGTATGGCCGCCGGAGCTTGAGCCGCCAATCCGGCCCAGTGGTAGACTTATGGTGAACCCAATCGTGCGCCCGTAGCTCAGTTGGATAGAGCGTTTGCCTCCGGAGCAAAAGGTCGGTGGTTCGAATCCACTCGGGCGTACCAGAAACCCTTTAGAATCAGCGCTCCTTTGGCGAGAAATTTCAGCTACCCCACCAAATACCCCACCAAAACGTAGCCAATTCCTCGCTGTCATTGCACTCTCCGAGGTTCCTCAAGCGTGGGTTTCGAGTCCACCATTTGGCGCATTTCCGCGTCCATCTGTTCGACGGCCGCACGCACACTTTCGGGGATCTCGCGCATGTACCAACCCGTCATTTCGAGCTTCGAATGCCGCAATTGTGCCTGCGCATCTTTCGGTGACCCGTGACGTTGAAATTCCGTGGCGAAAGTTCGCCGCAGAGCTCGGTAGGTCATGTCACGAATGCCAGCCTTGGCTGCGATGGGCTTCAGGACTCGTTTGAGGTAGTTTCCCATACGGAATGGTGTCCCGGTTTCGGTTGGGAACAACAGATCGTTGGGCGCCAAGGCACGGTTTCGGTGATATGGGTCGGCCATGTTGCGGATGCTCAACCAGGTCGTAATCTCTTTGTGGAGATCCTCGCTAATCGAGACGTAGGCGTTGGAACCCTCATTCTTTGTTTCGCCAATTCGAGCACTACCCCTCTCCATCTCCTTGACCGCTTCGTCGATCCTCAGCAATTTGGGTTCGACATCATCGACGCGAAGGGCGAACAGTTCTCCTGGCCTGAGTCCACATACGTAAAAAAGTCGGACAATCAGGTGTTCGCGCAGCGATACCGAACGTGCAGCGGACAACAACTGGCGCATCTCGTCGAGTGTGTATGCGCGCCTTGAGGGTTTGCGGAGTTTGGCACCCGGCAGATGTACCCTGGCGGCGGGATTTGTTGGGATGAGCCGTTCGCCGACAGCATATTCCAGAGCCGCCGCTACATATGTACGCGCCTTCTTTACCGCAGAATACGAATATCCGGCGGTCGCCATGTTGTTCAGCATTTGTTGAATCGGATCAGGCGTCAACCGAACGACGGGTAGGGAGCCGATCATTTGAAGAACGCTTGGGCGGCGCGGTTTGCCTTCCGGTCCCTCTTTCGGCGGTGCAGTTTCGAAAACGCTCACTACGGCCTTGCGGGTTGCCGTCGACCAACTCGGTTCCTTCAGCGTTCGATACCGGTGCCAGATGTCCGCGAATGTCGGATTCGCGGGCATTACGGGTGAGGCGGCTGGCCCAATGCTCGGGCAGGGCATGGCACGTTCTTTGAGAATGATCCTCCGCAGTTGATCCATTGCTTCGTTCTTTGTCATCTCGGCGCAGGAACCCAGGATTCGCGAGCGCCGCCGGCGCTTCTCCGTGCCATCCGCCATCCTGACGTACACATTGAAATAGCCTTCCCACATGCGTTGGGTCTTTCCCACTTTTTTGACCCAACCTCGCTCGTCCCTACGGCGTGGCATTTGTCTCCCGATCCTTCGGAAGTCTACCATGGCGCACCCACTCGCTCTGCCCTCTGGACCTGTTCCTCGATCCACCGGTCGATATCCGTCTCGCGAAATCGAATATTGCCGCCAAGGCGGATATGGGGAAGAAGAGGCTTCCGTAAACGGAGATGACTGTAAATCCAGTTCTCCGAAACGCCCAGTTTTTTCGATACTTCCTTTATTGTCATCAGGTCCATGACGAACACCCGTTATCTGGCGTTGGAGCTTAGTTATCCATCGAGCCCAGCGAGGCTCGTGAGGGCAATCTTTGAGCCGTTATTCAGGCTGGTGCCCACGGCCCGGAGATACCGCTCATATGCGGCCTTTCCGAGCGCGATCGCCGCGCTCTTATTTTCCGCGGCGGGCATCGGCATATACGTGAGGATGGTTTTGGCCAGGTTCTCCAGCATGGCGAAGATTACGTACTCGGTGCGTTGTAAACGTGCGATTTCGGTCCGCATGGCGGTCAATGTTGCCGCTTGCCGCTTCTCGACGCTGTGCAAATCCTCCGTAAATTGGCCTTGCTTGCCGAGGCCGCCCCGCACGAATTCCTCGGTGGTCTTATAGCCCCACTGCCGTGCCATTTCGTTTAGCCGGGCGCTTTCTTCAGCAGTCAGCCAAAACTGCAAATGCACGTTGCGCCTTCTGCTCATCGCTCCCTCGCGGTTTCCAAAGTGACCATGGCCTTTCGCATTGTCCGCTCGACATAGTCACGCTGCCGCTTCTCATTTCCTTTGTGGCTCAGGTCGCGCGAGCGTAAGGCCGCTTCTACGCTCGCCAGCTCCATGCCGTGCGCGAGCGCGTAGACTGCGTACGCCAGATCCACCCGTGTTCCATCCCCGCCGTATCTTGCATCGGCGCGGAACTGCTCGATGTCTTTGATGCTGGCCGAATTTTGCTGCCGCAGACGCATCTGAAATTGGGCGTGAAGGCGCACCCGCTCCACTCGCTCCAGTTCCAGCCGGGCTTTAGCGATGGCCACGACGTGCTCGCTTTCGCGCGCGACGATGCCGGAAGCCTCGATCAGCCGCACGAATGGATAGCGCGTGCTCGGTACGAGACGCGCATACATCGCGCGAAGCCCCTCGTCGGTATGCACGCCGCCATCTTTGTCCACCCACTGGCTCTCTAAATCGCGGTGGAAGTTCCGGCTCCGCCATTCGTCGTACTCCGGCACCGGCACAGTTTCCTGGTGCTTAGCCTTTGTATTCCGGAAACCCGAAAGCCTTCCAAAGTGCCGCCAGGCGGCGGCTTTCACATCCCCGCCGAAACGTTCTGCGATATCGCGGGCTACCGCTGTTCCAAGTTCCTTATCGAGCTGCGCGGTGTGTTTGATCCACACTTGATAATTGCCAGGAGATGTCTGCACCACTGCCGCCGGTTGCAACCCCGCCCCGCGCAGGTGCGCTACACGGTGGTACTTCAAATCGTCGATCAAGGTTAAGTTGCTTTCACCTTTCGGGCGCACGTAAATGTGGCTGCCGCGCCAATTCTGATGCCAGAGCCAGGGAATGGATTCCATCACGGTCTCCTTATCCCATTCGCGCAATACCATGAAATCGGGGTTGCCGCCGTTGCGAAGTCGGAGGGCTCCGACCTCGAAGACCGCCGCGCCCATGGCCCTCAATTGGCAATCCACAGCTTCATATGTCTTTTCCAGCATCACAGCCTCCCTGCCCAGAATCCGCAAGCAAATATCACAAAGGCAATGACCGCCCCCCACACACACAAACGCGCCAGAGTTGCGAGCCGGTACGTCTTGCGGATGTCGTCAACCATGCGCTCTGTGCCAAGTCGGGCCGAGGCAGCCTCCTCGCGCAAGACGGCTCTCAAGCCATTTGCACTATCCCGGACCTGACGCGCCAAGATGTTGCTGGCCTGCCCTTCCAGTCCCTGTATTGTGCGTTGAAACGCTCCCAACGCGGCCTTGTTATGCTGATCGACTTGATCGAGCAACTCGGCCATCAGCTTTCGCATCACCAACTCGTTGAGAGTGATAACCGCAAAGGAAGCATCGTTATCTCCCAGCTTTATGCCATGGCGCTCGAACACTTTTGCCGCCAAGGCGCGCGAGTCAGATCGCTTACCGGGTACTACTTTGAGCGGTAACTCCGCCTGCACCTGGTTCATAGTTCCAACTCATCCATCTGTTCAAACAACTCGCGGCGCACGATCTGCAACCGCTGCTTACTGACCAGTGAGAACTCTTCGGAGATGATGGCTTCCTCAAAGGTCAGCCGGCTTCGCAACATCTGTTGCACGTCATCTTCGAAGGTGTCCGGGTTGAGCTTGCGAATCAGCACGGAACCGACCAGCTTAGGCGCCAATTCCTGTGCCAGCTTGAATTGTTCGAAAGGGCGGTTGCCCTCTCGCACTTCGCCGAAGAATTCGTTCAGCCAGACAATGATGGACCTCTGACTCGCGGTTTGCGCCAAGCGGTCGAGGCCATTCAGTGTGTCTTTCATGGCCTGGCCGCCGGTTACGACGCAATGCATATAGACCCGCCTGCTCTGGTTTTCGAGGAGGTTTAGTACTTCGTTTTCGAGCACGTAATTCCAGAACGGCAGGAAAGTGGAAGCGCCGGTGTCCACGATTGAGACGCCGTCGCCCTTCAGCAATTCTTCAATGAGAGGGTCGAAACGCTTCTGGTTGATGACGCCGCCTTGAATGAGATCCCCGACATGTTCCACATTCAAAGCTTTGTACTGGGTGAGAGTGGCATTACCTGGATCGGTATCGAAGCACCGGACAGCGCATTGGCGGTCACGATAATATTGGGCCACGATGGCAGCGACGTAGCTCTTACCGACGCCGCCCTTGGCCTGCAAAATAACGTGCACCACGGGTCTATGGCCGTTTGTTTGGTT
Organism: Bryobacteraceae bacterium; assembly: GCA_036557125.1. GTDB lineage: Bacteria > Acidobacteriota > Terriglobia > Bryobacterales > Bryobacteraceae > PSRJ01. Next base: position 8,151 of record DATBID010000034.1, read on the forward strand.
CGGCATTTCGGTCCTTTCTGGGCGGGTCATTCGGTCAGCCCTTTCGTGGGGAACGGATCGTAGTCGAAGCCGCTCTTTCTGGCGCGACGTTCCCGGATATTACGCAGCGGATCGGAGGTTTCATTGGGTGACGGTTCTCCCTGACGGGTGGGTTGCTCTTGCTGAGGTTGTTCTGGGGGAAGCGGTGTCAATCCGCGCACGAAATCTTGAATAGGTGGGGGCGCGGTTCGATCCTGCGTCTGGAGTTGGGTGATGCAGGAGGACAGGTAAGCATAACCGATGTCCAGCCCAATTTCATGGAGCCACGCCCAAATGTCCTTGAGGCTGTGGCCGGCGCTCACTAGGTTCTTGATTTCCGGCCATACCTGGCGGACTTGCCCGACTTTTGTCCGCGGTTTTTCCCCCGCTCGCTCGCGGAGACGGTTGATATCGAAGTGCATAGTAGCATTGCTCATTTTCAGCGGCTCTACTATGTAAGCCACCAGAAAGGGGCATCGGGACAAGAATTTTTCTGAAAATCCGCAAGAGTTCGCACGAGGGGGATTCAAGCGGGGGATCAGGGGAAGAAAGTCGAAAGTTAGAGAAAATTCGCTAATTTCGTCAGTTTTTTCGGGATGCGAGAGTGTATCCCATGTAGCTCCTTAAATAAATTAGACTTAGTAGAATAAATAGACTGATGGAGGTTACTTCGGTGAGAGTGTATCCCACGCAAGTGATTGGGACCGTAAGAGAAATCATACGAACGCCCTAACTTGGGATACACTCCTTTATGTTCCACTACTTTTTTCGGCTGCCTCTCTTTTGTTTGCCTGAGTAATTTGTCCTTGTCTGCCTGCCGATACTGAAGTAGCCTGAGTCAGTGGCCATACCTCGGAAACCCACTCGACTGTCCAAAAACCCACTTCCACACGATGAGAAGGAATTTCGAATCTTACCGCAGCGCCCTCCTCGCGCTACTGAGCCACGGGTCTCGATGCCGCCGGCTCTTAGTCGGATCTATGCCTTTGCTAAACAGACCGGGCACCGAAACGACCGGACCAAGCAATCCCCTCGCTATCACCAACGGTGCGCGGTCAGAGTGACATATGTGGGCAATAAGACCATAGGTCAGTGGAAAGCACATGGGAGATATCTGGCCAGGGAGAGCGCTACGCGTCGGGTGGCTCAGCGCCAAGCCGGTTTTGATCAAACCCAAGACAAGCTCGATGCTGCGAAGCTCCTGAATACCTGGCAGCAGGCCGGCGATCCGCGACTCTGGAAGATCATCCTCTCCCCGGAATTCGGCGACAAATTGGACATGCAGGTGTTTGCTCGGAGTGTGATGAGGCAAGTGGAGAAGGAAAACGGCGCGGGCGTGGACTGGGTCGGAGTGGCTCACTACAATACCGGACATCCGCACGTTCACGTGGCCATGCGAGGGATTGACCGGCGGGGCCGGGAGATCCGCTTGCCGAGGGAGTTCGTCAAACAGGGCATCCGCACGATTGCGGAAGGGTGGTGTACCGGAGAACTGGGATACCGCACGCCCGCACAAGCCTTAGAGGCGCGGCGGCGCGAAGTGAGCGAGATGCGCTATACGACATTTGACCGGATCATCGCGCGTTCCAGGCCGGCCGCCGCCGAAAGTACTCACTTCCGCATTACCTGCCAGGGCGGTGGCGTACGGACGCAGTTTGTAGTAGGCAGGCTCGCAGTCCTCGAAGGACTTGGGCTGGCGCGAAGGCTGACCCAGGACACTTGGGAGGTACGCCGGGATTTTGACGGCATGTTACACGGGATGCGGAAGATGGCCGACCGGCAGAAGACGCTTGCGGCCGGCGGCATCCTGCGCTCGGACGAGCGGCTGCCGATTCAACCGCTGGAGCACCATGACGGGGATGGCGTTGAAGGAAGAATCCTGGTTCACGGCGAGGAAGACAACGGGCCGAGCTACATGATGCTGGAATCGACCGCAGGAAAGGTGTTCGCGATAAATCACACCCGGCGCATGCAGCAGATGCGGAACGAGGGCCAGTTGCAGGTAAACAGTTTTGTCCGGTTGCGCACAGTGTTTGTAGCGGAACAGGTCAGGCTTGAAATCGACGAGTTGGGAAACGCTGAGAGCATTCTGGAAAACCGCGGCTATTTGAGAGAAACCGCACAAAGGTTGTTGCGCAAAGGGATCACGCCTGCGGAGGAAGGTTGGGCCGGTTGGTTGGGCCGTTACCAACGTGCTTTGGCTAGGACAGTCAAGGATTTAGAGACGGCAGAGCGCAAGATTGGTCTCCATCGAGAAGTGACTCGTTGAAAGGTTTTGTGAATTTTCACGGAATTTCGCAAAAATTTGTGTCCCGGCAGGCCTTTCTGGTGGCTTACATAATGTATGGCAATTTCATCCCTGCGCCTGGTTGGTTTCTACGTGCGCCTCGGAAACCTTCTGGTATTCATCGCGGCCACGGCCCTCGGCTCTCCTTCGCCACGGTCCCTGCTGGACCAAGCTCTTCATTTCGCTGATTTATATAACTGGTACGCTGCGCGGCCCTTTTTTGAGCAAGCCCGCCGCGGCTTTGAAGCGACGGGAGACAATCGGAATGCTCTCTACGCCCACTGGGGAGCCATCCGGGCAGGCGCGGAACCGGCACCCATAACGGAGCTGTCCTACCGGCTCGGGCGAGAACTGGCTACGAATCCCCTGTTGCAAACCGACAAAGAGCTCCGTATGTTTTGCCTGGCGATCAAGGGAGACTTCGACGGCGAAATCGACAGCGCAGCGATGAGACGCAATTGGCAAGAAGTGCAATCTCTGGCGGACGAACTTAGGAATTTGAAGTGGCGTTACCGCGCACAAGCCCAGCTCGGATTTGCCGATTTCTACGATGGCGATATTTCGGCATCTCAGCGCAATGTGGCCGCAGCCTTGCTCGGCGCAACTCAAATCAAGGATGTCGGCGCGCAGATATTTCTTCTCGGTGCTATCGCGAATGGCTACATCAACCAAAGCATGGCTGATCAGGCCCTCGACTACGCGGATCGCGCCAT
>DATBID010000035.1:0-7851 GCA_036557125.1 Bryobacteraceae bacterium
CTGTTGTTATCTGCGGACACCTACCGCATCAACGCAGCCGAACAACTCCGCTCTTACGCGGCTGTTCTCGGCGTCGGCTTTCATCTCGCCGAGACGCTTGCGGGTATGGCGCAGGTGATCGAGGAGAACCGCAATAAGGACCTGATCCTGATCGATACTCCCGGCATGGGTTTCGCGGAACTGCCGGAACACGCAGCTTTGGCACAATTCCTGTCCACTCGGACGGATATTGACCGCCATCTGGTCCTATCGGCTTCCATGAAATCTGCCGATTTATCCCGTGTGATTGACGCATTCGAGATCTTTCGTCCGCAGCGCCTTTTGTTTACTAAGCTCGATGAAACCATTTCGCCGGGCGGCATCATTAGCGAAGCCGCGCGTACCCGCAAACCTCTGTCATTTCTCGCGAACGGTCAGCGCATTCCCGAAGACCTGGAAGTGGCCACAATCGCCAGGTTGATGGAACCCATCCTGGGCCAGTCCCTCGCTGAGGACTCGCCGCCTGCCGGAATCGAGAGTTGGATCGCTTCTGCTGCCGCCAGGAACGCTTCAGTGGCTCAGGTGCCCTCAGCAGCTTAGCCATGGTGGCAAGAACTTATGTACTCCAACGCGGCGCCTGAAATGATGAATGATCAAGAGCGGGAGCGGCTCATTCTGGAGCACTTGCCGCAGGTCCGGCTGATTGCCCGGAGGATTCAGGAGCGGCTCCCGAAAAACATCAGCCTCGAAGATCTGGTGTCCACGGGAGTGCTGGGACTCATTTCCGCCATCGATAACTTCGACCCCGGCCACAATGTCAAGCTGAAAACCTATGCGGAATACAAAATCCGCGGAGCGATTTTGGACAGCCTGCGGGGATTAGATTGGGCGCCTCGCCAAAAGCGCCGGAAGACCAAGCAGATTGAGGCGGCCATTACGGCGGCCGAGCAGCGTTTGCAGACTACCCCGACCGAAGAAGACATCGCCATAGAACTAGGAATCTCGCTGGATGAATACCACGAATGGCTGGTGGAGATTCGCGGCCTGAATATCGGGAGTCTGGAACTGGCTGGAAACGAGCAAGGGCGGGACGTGCTGCATTTCGTCCCGGATACCGAAGAGAATCTGCCTTCTACGCTGCTGGAGAAATCGGAATTGGAACGTCTGCTGGCGGAATCGATCGACCAAATACCGGAGATCGAGCGGACTATCCTCGGCCTTTACTATCAGGAGGAATTTACGCTCCGCGAAATTGCCGAAGTCGTGAGGCTGCATGAATCGCGGATCTCCCAATTGAAGTCCCAAGCGATTCTACGGCTGCGCGCCCGCCTTGGCGCCAAGTGGCCCGTCACTCGCGGAATGGTAACCGCATGAGCTCGGTTTTGACGCGCGAAGGCTCGCGGAAATTCCTGGGCGACTGGGCGGCAAATTTGGCCCAGGTGATCGAGTCGATGACGGATCGGCGGCCAGCGGTTGAATGGCGGACGGGGATGGGTGCGGCAGATTCAGTCGGGATTGCCAACACTCCCGAAACTGCCTTTTCCTTTTTCAAAGTGCATTGTCCCCAGGAGGCCGGCATGTGGATCGCCGCGCCCGGTCCAACCTGGGAGCGGATCGGCAAGCTTACGCTTCAGGCTGCGGGCTTGGGGGAATCCAGCAAGGATGAGATCAGGAAGACGTGGCGGGAAATCGTTTCTCAATGGGTCTCAGCTCTCGCCCGCGCGCTAGGCTCCTATCTGGGCCACGAGGTGACTTTCGAAGATGCCGGGGCGGAACCTCCCGAGGGCCAGCACGATTGGTTGATCGCCTCCATCCGCATCGAAGACACCGACCTGCCGCCGCTTGCAATCGCGTTCTCGCCCGCGCTGGCAAAAACCATCGTGGCTTCCGCTCAAACAGAGAACACGCCGCGGTCCGATTCCCAGGAGATGGAAACGAACCAGCTTCCGTATGCATCGCGGACGCTCGATCTTCTAATGGATGTCGAGCTTCCAGTGAGCATTTCGTTCGGGAAAACGGAGTTGCCGCTCAAAGACGTCCTGAAGTTAACCACCGGATCTATTGTGGAGCTAAATCGAGGCATCAGCGAGCCCGTAGAGCTTTTGGTAAATCATTGTCTGGTCGCCCGCGGGGAAGTTGTCGTAATGGACGGAAACTATGCACTGCGGATTCAACAAATTGCCAGCCGCCAGGACCGGCTGCGCAGTATCCGTTGAGGCAGGCGGTTCCTTCAGGTGGAACCGCATGGTACTCTCGTCCCTCGGCGTTGAAACCCGCTGCGCTACAATGGCATTCGATGCAGGTGCTCCAGGCCGGTCCCCATAAGCTGCTTTATCTCGAGGTGCAACCCGAGATGATCGCTAATATTGCGCGTAAGGCCGGATTTGAAGCCAAGACCAAGGACGGGCAGCGCCACATACAACTGGACCTCAGCGCCCCAAGCCGTCTACTGCTGTTCGATGCCTCCGATCCCGGCAATCTGGGCTGGTTCTCGCGGTGCCAGTTTTATGTCGACGGCCGAACCGGGTCGGTCATGCAGACTCCCATCAGCCTGGCGAACAAACGCGATCGCGCCGGGCGTCCCCATCTGAATTCCGTGAGGATCTCGATTGCAAAGGAACTGCCGGCCACGTTCCGCTTGCCGGGGAAACAGGCCCTCACCGAACAGGTCTTTTACTCGCTGCTGCTGGAATTTCTGAATGCCCTCACAGAACGGGGTGTGGCGGTCTGCGGCACCGGGGTGGTGCAGCCACTAGCCGGGCGTACGGAAAACCCCGGTGGTCGGAACTGAACGTAAGTTCCCGCACGACCCGATTATCTTCCTTGGAACGAATAACCCCAGTTCCGTATCCCTATGGTTGGAGACTGAGCAGAGGGGCGATTCGGGGGGAACGTCCTTCCGCTTTAGTCGTTTTGGGCCGGCTCTGCGGAGCCGGCTTTTTTTGATGCAGCTTTAGCTGGCGCTCGCCGGGCGCGCCAGTTCCACGGCCTGTTCGACGACCGTTTCCACCTCATTGCGGTATTGCGCGAGGATCTCCGGTGTTGCGGCTTCGAATCGCATAACCAATACCGGCTGCGTATTGGAGGCTCGCACGAGACCCCAACCGTCCGGAAATAACACGCGGACTCCGTCGACATCGACCGTAGGATAGCGGGAGCGAAGCTGCCGCGCCGCGTTGCGCACCACTTCGAATTTCACTTCATCCGGACAATCGAAACGGATCTCGGGCGTAGTGACGGTTTTGGGAAGACCGGCAAACTCCGCGGAGAGGGGCTTTGCGCTATTCGCCACGATCTCCATGAGGCGGCAGGCCGCATAGAGGGCGTCATCGAAACCGTAATACCGGTCGGCGAAGAACATGTGGCCGCTCATTTCACCGGCCAACTCCGCCTGGCATTCTTTCATCTTGGCCTTGATCAATGAGTGGCCGGTCTTCCACATGATAGGCTTGCCGCCGCGCGCTTTCAGTTCGTCGTACATCAGTTGCGAGCACTTTACCTCGCCGATGAATGTCGCGCCGGGCTTGCGGGATAGGATCTCGCGTCCATAGAGGATCATGAGTTGATCGCCATAGATCACGGCGCCGGTTTCGTCGACCGCGCCGATGCGATCGGCATCGCCATCGAAGGCGATCCCCAGATCGGCGCCGGTTCGCTGCACCGCCGTGATGAGGGCTTCCAGATTTGCGGGCACGGTGGGATCGGGATGGTGATTGGGGAAATGGCCATCCATTTCGAAGTACAGCTCGGTGGCTTCGACATTGAGACGTTCCAGGATGCGGTGCATAGCGGGACCTCCGGCTCCGTTGCCCGCATCCACCACTACCTTGATGCGGCGCGGGAATCGGAACTGCGCGGAGACCTCTTCAACGTAGGGCGTAACCGCATCGGCCTCGCGAACTGATCCCGAACCGCCGGCGAGGTCGCGCGTTTCGATCAGTTTCCGCACCTCCTGGATCGCCTCGCCGTGAATTGTGGAAGCGCCTGCCACCACTTTGAAGCCGTTGAACTCGGGCGGATTGTGGCTGCCGGTGATCATGACACCGCCATCAGCTTTCAGATGAACTACGGAGTAATAGAGAACCGGCGTGGGCACGATGCCGATGTCGAGAATTTCGCAGCCGCTGGCCACGAGACCGCGGAGCAGGGCATTGTGCAAGCGCGGGGAGCTGAGGCGGGTATCGCGTCCCAAAGCCACCCGGTAGCCCGTGTGGCGTTGCAGGTACGTGCCGAAAGCCTGGCCGAGAAGCTCTGCGCCCGCGTCCGGCAGCTCGGTATCCGCGATACCGCGGATATCGTATTCGCGAAAGATGGTAGGTTTCAGCATCTTACGTGGGCTAGCGTAACATTGAGACATGGGTCTTCGCCGGGGTCGCCTGGTTGCGTGCGTGGTGCTGTTTGCAGCCGTTAGCGCCTGGGCATTTCAAAAACCGTTCCGCGAATATCCAGGGCAGGAGTACAACGATTTTCCGGTGCCGCCCGATTACCGCGACAAGACCGAGTTCGTATTTGCTCGGCTGATGTACCCGGACGGGTACGGAGGCTTCGGTTTCGGTCGGCGCTTCGCCGACTGGCGCGAAGGCTACACCAACTGGACGAACGATTATCCCCGCTCCGACCGGCATCTGATGGTGGCGCTGCGCCGCCTCACGCGCGTGCACAACCGCTCGGTTGAGCAACCCGTGAACCTCGACGACGGCGACGACGTTTTCAACTACCCTGTCCTCTACATGGTGCGCGCGGGGTTGGCGAATCTCACCGATGCACAGATCCTGAAGCTCCGCGAATACCTCGATCGCGGCGGCTTTCTGATTGCCGACGATATCTGGGGAGACCGTGAGTACGGCAATTTTGTCGCCGCGACGGTCGATCGCATGATGCCGAATTGCTCCATTGTTGAGGTTCCGGATGATGACGCCGCGTTCCACACGGTTTACGATCTCGAACACCGCTACCAGATCTCCGGCCAGTGGTCGCTTGGCTCCGGTATTCCGTATTTGAACGGCGGAGTGATTCCGCACTGGCGCGCGATTTACGATGAACGCAAGCGGCTCCAGGTTGCTATCTGGGTGAACAACGACACGGGCGATTCGTGGGAGTGGGCCGATGACCCGACGTACCCGGAGCGGTACTCCGCGCTGGGGATTCGGCTTGCGGTGAATTACGTGGTGTATGCGATGACGCATTAAGGCGTTTCGCGATAAAGTATCGGTGGAATGTTTATTGAGAATCCCCTCAACTCCTCGGAGTTGATCTTTCCGACCCTGGAGGTTTGCCATATTCTCGGCTTCACTATAGCGCTGGGCGCGATTGCGCTCGTGGATTTGCGAGTGCTCGGCTTGGCCATGCGGCGGCAAGCGATTCCGGATCTGGCGCACGATTTAGCACCATGGACGCTGGCGGGTCTGGTCACGCTGCTTCTATCAGGGCCGATGCTGTTTTCCTCCGATCCGGACATGTATTATCTGAACCGCTCCTTTCAGTTCAAGATGGTTTGTTTGCTCGCGGCAATCATTTTCCACTACACGGCGCATCGCAAGATGGTGCGCTCGGATAAGCCCGGCGGCGGGGCGAAGGTTCTGGCTTCGGTTTCGCTGCTGCTATGGGCCGGGGTGATCTTCGGCGGGATCTTTATTGGATTCGTATAACGCCTGGCATTGGGTTCGTATAATGTCTGCTCTTCTTTCTTTCGCACAGTGGCTGCAAATGCGGGATATCCCCACGGAACTGCGTGGCTCCTGGTATGTGTATCCCGTGATCCTGTCGCTGCATCTGGTGTTCATCGCGGTGTTTGGCGGCATGATCTTTCTCACTAACCTGCGCCTGCTCGGTTTGGGCTTGCGGCGGTATTCGATTAGCGACGTGATTAAACAGTTGCGCTGGCCGAAACGGATCGGTTTTCTGCTAGTGCTGACGTGCGGCGCGCTGCTGGCTTCGTCGAAGGCCGAAGAATACTACTACAACGCTTTTTTCTGGGCGAAGATGTCGCTGCTAATTCTGGTGTTCGTACATGGCCTGGTGTTCCGGTCGAGCGTCTACCGGAACATGGAAGCTCTGGACAAAGCACCGAGGACGCCGGGAGTCGTGAAGCTGGCGGCGGGTTTATCGCTGTTGCTGTGGACGGGCGTCGCGATCTGCGGGCGGGGCATTGGATATATCGAGCCGCCGGTTGCGAAGCTGCATGCGGCGATTTTTCGGTGAAGCGCGAGCGCCGGGCAGAAGCCCGGCGGCAGGCTAAAAGCCTGGACCCACTTGTTTGCCCATGAGGCGGAGAGCGGCGGCGGTGACATGCTCCACGGTGAAGCCGAGGTGTTTCATATTGTCTTCGCCGGGGGCGGAGGCGCCGAAGCGATTGATGCCGATGACGGTGCCTTCCTCGCCGGCCCATTTGCACCAGCCCATGGGAGAAGCGGCTTCGACCGCGACGCGCTTGCGGATGGTTTTGGGCAGCACGCTTTCGCGATACGATTCCGGCTGCGCTTCGAAGATTTCCCAACTTGGCATGCTCACGACGCGGGCTTTGATGCCGTAGCCTTTCAGCTTCTCCCGCGCTTGCACACATAGCGATACTTCGGAGCCGGTTCCGATGAGAATTACATCGGGCGGGCCGAATTCCGGGTCCGCCAGAATGTAGGCGCCTTTGGCCACGCCTGGATCGCGGGCGGAAGAGCGATCGAGATGCGGCACCGCCTGGCGGGTGAGGGCGAACAGCGTCGGGCCTTCGGTGTGCTCGATGGCGTAGACCCACGCTTCCGCGGTTTCGTTGGCATCGGCGGGCCGAATTACGGTCAGCTCGGGGATGGCGCGCAGACTGGCGAGATGCTCGATCGGTTCGTGCGTGGGGCCGTCTTCGCCGAGGGCGATGCTATCGTGCGTGAAGACGTAAACCGCGTGCAGCTTGCTCAGAGCTCCCAAACGGATCGCGGGGCGCATGTAATCGGAGAACACCAGGAAGGTGGCGCTAAAGGGAATCACGCCGCCGTGCGCGGCGAGGCCATTCACTGCCGCGCCCATGGCGTGCTCGCGAACGCCGAACGCCAGGTTACGGCCTGCGTAATCCCAATCACTTCCGACGGCTCCCTGCACCGATTCGCTGCCGGCCTCGGGCGGCTGGAAATCGCCCATGCCTTTGAGAGCGGTGTCGGTTGAGGGATTTAAGTCGGCCGAACCGCCGATGATATTGGGAATGCGTTTGGCAATTGCGTTCAGCGCGGCCCCGCCGGCCGCGCGAGTGGCGATGGGTTTATCGGATGGCGACCACTTTGGCAGATCAGCCGCCCAGTTATCAGGCAATTTTCCACTGATGGCGCGCTCGAATTCGGTCGCTTCGCTGGGATATTCCTTCTTGTATTCGATGAGCTTGGTTTGCCAGTCGCGTTGGGCTTCCGCGCCTTTGGAAATGGCCTGGCGGAAGAAATCGACCGCTTCCTGGGGCAGAAAGAACTTGTCCATGGTGGGCCAGCCGAGGGCTTTTTTGGCGGCTTGCAATTCGTCCTCGCCCAAGGGACTGCCGTGCGCCGCGAAAGTATCCTGCTTGTGGGGAGCGCCGTAGCCGATGTGCGTGCGCACCAGAATCAGCGAGGGGCGGCGGGTTTCCGCCTGCGCTTCTCTGATGGCCTCGGCAATGTCTTCCGTATCGTTTCCATCGCGCACGGTCCGAGTGTGCCAGTCATAGGCTTCGAAGCGGCCCGCGATGTCTTCCGTGAACACAAGGTCGGTCGCGCCGGCAAGCGAAATATGGTTCTGATCGTAGAGGTAGATCAGCTTGCCTAGTTTCAGATGGCCGGCCAGTGACCCAGCTTCATGCGAGATGCCTTCCATCAGGTCGCCATCGCTGCAAATGGCATAAGTATAGTGGTTGACGATGTTGTA
>DATBID010000036.1:0-3523 GCA_036557125.1 Bryobacteraceae bacterium
TAAGAAAACGATCAAGCTGCGCCGCACGCCTCATTTTAGGGTGCTTTGCCCCGCCTCTGCTATCATTTAGAAAACCTTCGCGCATGATCGTCGACTCCAATGTTGTGAGGTTCAATTGCATCCCTTTGGACAACGGCTCCACACTGACTCCAGTCGACGTTGCCTATGAAGCTTACGGCGAACTGAACGCCGATAAAAGCAACGCCATTTTGGTGCTGCACGCGTTTTCCGGCGATGCGCACGCCGCCGGAATCGCAAGGGAAGGCGGCAAGCCGGGATGGTGGGACAACATGATCGGCCCCGGCAAAGGTTTCGATACGAACAAGTACTACGTCATCTGTTCGAATGTGCTGGGCGGCTGCCGCGGCTCCACGGGACCTTCCTCGATCAATCCGTCTACCGGGTGCCCTTACGCGATGTCCTTCCCGGTCACTACCATTGCCGACATGGTGCGCCTGCAAGAAATGCTGATCGATTCGTTCGGCATTGAGCGGCTGCTGGCGGTAACCGGCGGCTCGATGGGAGGCATGCAGGCGCTCGAGTGGGCCGTCTCTTATCCCGACCGCGTAGTGAGTGCGATTCCCATCGCCACCACCACGCGCCACAGCGCGCAGCAGATCGCCTTCAACGAAGTCGGCCGACAGGCCATCATGGCCGATCCCGATTGGAACGAAGGCAACTATTACGGCCGCAAGCAGCCGGCTCGCGGCTTGGCGGTGGCCCGCATGGTCGGCCACATTACTTACATGAGCGACGATTCCATGCGCGAAAAATTCGGCCGCCGCCTGAGGGGCAAAGAGAACTTCGGCTACGATTTCGACGTGGACTTTGAAGTGGAGAGTTATCTCCGCTATCGCGGCAGCGAATTCGTCAACCGCTTCGACGCCAACTCCTATCTCTACATCACCAAGGCCATGGATTACTTCGATCTGGCGAACGGACACGGCAGCCTCTCGAGCGCGTTCGAACGAGTGATGGCGCGTTTTTTGGTGATCAGCTTCAGTTCCGACTGGCTTTATCCCAGCTATCAGTCGCAGGAGATCGTCCGCGCTTTGCGCGCGCGCAATCGCGACGTGGCCTACTGCGAACTGGAATCGAATTACGGACACGATGCCTTCCTGGTGGATGTAGCCGAGCAGACCGACCTGATCCGCGGCTTTCTTTCCAGCACCTACGAGAAGGTGCAATGACGCTGCCGGTCTCCCAAAGCGACGGCGAAAAGAAATCGCAGCCGTTTGTGCGCCAGGTGCTGGGCCGCAGCGACTACCGCATCATTGGAGAGATCGTCGAACCAGGGACGCGGGTGCTGGACCTCGGCTGCGGAGATGGCGAACTGCTTGAGTGGCTGGCGGCGAACAAGGCCGTAGATGCGCGCGGCGTGGAGATCTCCGGCGCGAAAGTGCAGCGCGCCATCGCACGCGGGGTTTCCGTGTACCAGGGCGATATCGACGCGGGGCTGGCGGATTACCCGGATGGCGCATTCGATTATGTAATTCTCAGCCAGACTCTGCAGGAAACCCACCATCCGCGCAAAGTGTTGCGCGAGATGCTGCGGATCGGCCGGCGAGTGATTGTGGCTTTTCCAAACTACGGCCACTGGCGCGTGCGTCTCTCGCTGCTGTTCGGCGGGCGCGCTCCTAAGACGGACCTGTTTCCGTATGCGTGGTACGATTCGCCGAACATTCATTTCCTTACTGTCCACGATTTCGAAGAACTGGCGGCGTTGGAACGGCTGGCGATTGAGCGGCGCTACTTCCTTTCCGGCGGCCGCCGCCTGACTTTTCTTCCCAACCTGCTGGCGGAAGTCGCGGTCTATCTGGTGAGCGGTGCGGATCGGTACTGAGCCGCTCGCGGGGTGAAGCGGCCTCGGCCCTCAAACTGCACAACTCCTGCGCAGGTGAAGTATGAAAACTGCAGTCGCCGTCATTTTCGCTTTCTCCACGCTGGGAGCTAGCTATCATTTGTCCGCGGCGGACGGCAATGCCGACCGCCTCCAAAAAGACACCCCCGCCAAACGCATATCTTCGATCAAGTGGGATACCCAAACCGGAAAACTGGAGTGGGTCGTTCAAAGCGGCGTCGAGCGCAACGGCCAATTTGTGCCTTCGTCGCAAGAAGAGCGTTACGAAATTACGCCGGAACAGGCCATGATGGCCTTTCAAGGGCAGCAGCGGGGCTTCACAACGCAAGAGGCCGACTGGCTGCAGCAATTGTTGCATGTGCTGACGGTCTACTGCGCCGAAAGCACTGTATGGTGGGCGGAAGGGCAAGGCACTCCACTCGATAGTCACGGCAAACCGCTCGAGCATAGCCAGCCGCCTGCCGACAAGCCCGCCAAATCGGACAGCTCAGATACCGCGCCCCACAAGGTACAGTACTCACCCGAAAGGAAAGTGCCTGGAGCCGTTCAGTTGATTGCGCAGCGAATGATTCAATGATTGACTTCTCGGTGGCCACCGGGCTTTCGCTAAGGCGAAGCCCGGTTGACCGCTTCCCTCAACGATTCTACTCGTCCTTCCTTACTCACAAAAATATCCTGGGGAAACCGCCGATAGCGCAGCATCTCCGCATAGATCGCCGCGGCATCGTCCCGATCCAATCCTAATCCGGCGAGATATTGCATCCGCAGATTGCGGTCGCGATTGATCGCCGCGCCTCGCAGCCACGGGCCAAGATCCGATGCCCGGCCGGCATACGTCGCAAACAGATCCACCGGCGAGTTCATGCCGATTTCCGCAAGCGACTGCGCCATGGGGCTTTCCCGCGGGCGATAGCCGACTCTCTCGTCCATCTCATCCAGATCGATGCGCAAGGGCTCGACAGTACCCAGCAGGACCATATCGTGCCCCTGACCCTGATAAGGATTCCCCCAGATTGTTCCGTTAGGAAACACCCGGAAAAACGTAGCCAGCGAACTCTTCACCGCCTCCCGGTCCGTCTCGAACAACTGGATGTACATGGTCACCACGCCGCCCGGATTTAAGTGACGCTTCAGCGCTTCGAGAAATTCCTCCGTGTACAGATTCGCCGCGCCTTTCACCCACGGATCGAGCGGGTCGATGGTGATGCCGCCAAAGCGCTCGCGCGTGGTTAGCAGGTAGTGGCGGCCATCGGCGATGCGCACTTGTACTTTCGGGTTGTGGAGCACGTCGAAATTCGGTTCGCTAAAGTAAGCGGCGGCGGCCTGCGGCACGAGCCGCTCGATTTCGACGATGGTCTCGCGCTCGACCTTTGGATCGAGCGACACCGCTCCCGCCGTGATGCCGGCGCCGCAGCCGATCACCAGCACGGAGCGCGGATTTGGAGCCGCCAGTGTAGTGAGGTGGCCGAGCATCCGCTGGAGACGCATATCGCGTGGCCCGTTCGAGGCTTGGATTTTGCCGGCTACATGAAAGGTGAGCGCACCGTTCGGAAAACGCGCAACCGCAACTGATGAGTCAAAACCTTCGCGAGCATACAGGATCTCGCTTTTGCCCATCCAGGTAGCCGCATATCGCCCATAGGCGATGAGCAGCCCCGGAAC
>DATBID010000037.1:0-12942 GCA_036557125.1 Bryobacteraceae bacterium
GTTTCTATGCGATTTTCCTGGGTGCGCAGCGAACGGCGCCCGTGCCGCTTACCATGTGGCTACTGCGCTGGATGGAGTTCCGCGTGATGTTCGGCGCGGGAATGATCAAACTGCGCGGCGACCCCTGTTGGAAAGCGCTGACCTGCCTCGATACATTTTATGAAACCCAGCCGATACCGAACCCGCTGAGCTGGTATTTTCATTGGCTGCCGCGAGGGGTGCTGCATGGCGGGGTGCTGATGAATCATTTCGTGGAATTAATCGTGCCATTCGGTTTGTTCGCACCGCAGCCGGTGGCCACGATAGCCGGCCTGATCATCATCGCTTTCCAGTTGCTGCTCATGTTAGGCGGCAATCTCTCATTTCTTAATCTGCTGACCATCGTACTAGCAATTGCAGCCTTGGATAGCCGCTTTCTAGCAAAAATAGTCCCCTTGAAGGCGGTGGCCCTGCTTGCGCCGGGGCCGGTCCTACGGTACTCCAGTGCCGCGCTCGCGGCTGTGGTGGTGGTGCTGAGCGTGCCGGTAGTGCTCAACATGCTTTCGCCCGGCCAGCTCATGAATTATTCCTACAACCCGCTGGAATTGGTGAACACTTACGGCGCTTTCGGCAGTATCGGCCGCACTCGTTATGAAGTGATTGTGGAGGGCACTGACGCCACGGCGCCCACACCGGACGCCCAGTGGCGCGAGTACGAATTCAAGGGAAAGCCGGGAGACGTGCGCCGGCGGCCGCCGCAGATCGCGCCGTATCATTTGCGGCTCGACTGGCTGATGTGGTTCGCGGCGATGTCGGAATACAGCCGGGAACCGTGGTTCGTGAACTTCATGGCGAAATTGCTGGAGGGGGATCGGGCGGTTCTGAGTCTGATCTTACAAAATCCGTTTCCGGATCGTCCGCCACGGTTTGTGCGCGCGCGGCTTTTTGTTTACCGATTTACCACGCCGGAAGAGAGGCGAGCGAGCGGCGCGTGGTGGAAGCGCGAGCTGGTTGGGCCGTATTTTCCGGCGGTATCTCTCGATACGCCGGGATTCCGGAGGGTGCTGGAAGACCAGGGGTGGCTATAGCGCGGATGAGAAAGACTCGCGAGGAAGGCGAACGGCGATAACAGACGACGTCACGGCCTGACGCTGATGTCGTAAGTGTCCGTCACACTCGCTGTCGCGCGGTCGAGATTCGCCACTGATTCCGCCATGTCGGCTCGCGCGCGGACCTCGCGGCTGCGCGCGGAGATGAAATCCGTCTGCCGCTGGAGTACCAGAAAGACCGTGGAAGTGCCGGCCTGAAATTGCCGCTGTTCGCTCTCGTATTGTTCCTGTGCGGAGCGGCTGGCGAGCCGCGCGGCATCGTATCGCGCGCGCGCCGAGTTCACCTGCTCGAGCGCGTTGCGCACGTCGGCTTCTACCGCCATCTCCACCTGGTTGCGCACGATGTCCAGCCGGCGCTTTTCGGCCTGCGCAACCGCCAGGTTAGCTTCCGCGGTGCGGTTGCGGATCGGCAGAGAGACCTGCACGCCGATCTTCGCCGTCGTGAAATGACCGCTTGCGATATCGGCGATCGACTGGCCGTAGCCGCCGAGCAGAGCGGCAGGCAGCGCGGTAATCGGGAAGCTTCCGCCGAAAAACGTGGGCAGGCTTTGCTGCGTTCCCGCCAGGCCTTGGGCCGTGAGCGTCGAAACCAGATCCACCCGCGGTTTTGTCAGATCGCGATTCAAGTCGATTTCGAGATCGGCCAGCGCCGAATTGATCAGGGTTTCGGAAAGCTCCGGCCGGGAAGAGAGAGCTTGGCGAAGAGCTTCGTCCAGGGGAGGCGTGACCACCTCCGGAGTCATAGGCGTCTCCGTTACCAGCGCGCGGCTCCAAAGCGGGTCTGTGCGATTCGCCAGCATCAGCGCCTTCAATGTGTTTTCGGCTGCCGTGAGAGCCTGCTGCGCGGCGAAGAGGCTTTGCTGGAATGTCGCTACCTGGGTCTGCGCGGCGACCACGTCGATCGGCGCGAGAATCCCCTGCTCCGCCTGCCGCTGGTTGCTGGCGCGCTGCGCTTCGGCCAGGCGCACCGCCTGCCTCTGCACTTCGAGATTCTGCAGCGCGTAATCCACTTCCCAATAAGCCTGGACCGCCTGCGTAACCGTTTCGATCACATGTTGGCGTAACTGCTCGGCGCTCAATTGCGTGTTCTTCCGCGCCACCTGCAAGCGGTAGCGGGCTTCATCAGTGTGCCGCCCGCGCCAGAGCGGCTGCGTCAGGCTTAGAGAGAGAGATGCCGGGTACTGCGGATTGAGAGTGGCAAAGGTGCTGTCGGTTTGCTGCCGTGAATTGGAAAACGTGAGAGTATAGGAACCGCCGAACCAGGGAGAGTATCCGCTAAGACTCGGATTGCCGGAAATCTCCGATTGCGTCAGCTTGCCATTAGCCGAGCCGCCGATCAGAGAGGCGATCGGCGTGACGGCGCGCGACCGGTCCGCCTGAAATCCGATGGTCGGATCGTAATACCCGGCCGCGGCCTTCACGTTATCGTCCGCTTCTTCGCGGGCGATACGCGCGATCTGCAAATCGGGGTTGTTCGCCAGCACTCGCTCGATGACGTCCCGAAGAGTCAGGCTGGTTTCGCCGGCAATGCCTACGCGAGAGGGCAGCAAAATTTCGTGCAGCGGTTCCACTTGCACCTTGCCGGTTTGCGCGTAACAGCAGAGGACGACAATCAGGGCTAGAAGGCTACGCCTCATCGCGCCTCCGCGGTCACAGCTTCCGCTTGATCGGCATGCCGTTTTCTGCGGGCCGGCCGTCGCCGCAACCGGTCTCCCAGATCCTCCCAAAGCGAATAGAAGACCGGAACCGCCAGCAGCGTAAGCACGAGGCAAAGCGTTTGGCCTCCCGCTACTAGCACGCCGATCGACCGATTCGTAGCCGCGCCCGCTCCGTTCGAAACGATCAGCGGGATCATCCCCGCTACCAGGGCGAGCGTGGTCATCAGGATGGGGCGCAGGCGGTCGCGATTCGCCTGAATAATTGCGTCGTAGCGGCTGAGACCTTCCGCGCGCAAGCCGTTGGTGTGGTCGATCTGCAGAATGGCATTTTTCTTGACAATGCCGAACAACAGCAACAAACCGAGACCGGAGAAGATGTTGACCGTCTGATGGAAGATCAGTAGCGAGAGAATGCCGAACGGAATGGCGAGTGGGAGTGTGAGCAGAATCGTAACGGGATGAATAAAGGATTCAAACTGCGCAGCCAAAACAATGTACATAAAAATAAACGTGAGCGCGAAGGCCAGGACGAAGTAATAGCCGGCCTTTCCGAGCTCTTTGGATTGGCCGGTGAGGCCGGCATGATAATCAGGATCCATATGCAATTCCGCGGCAAGTTCGTTCATGCGGTCGAGAATGGCCGACTGGGATCCCCCGCCGGATACATTGCCGGTCAGAGTGACTTGCCGTTCGCGGGCGATTCGGTTGATCGAAGAAGGCCCGGTGGAAGTGACGGCGTGCACCACTTCATCGAGTCCCACGGAACCAACCTTGGAAGAGGCGACGGTCATTTTCGCAAGGCCCTCCACGCTGCCGCGGAACTGCTCCTGCGCGCGCACGACCACGTCGTACTGGTCTTCTCCGGCATTGAACTCCGATGCGGTTTGCCCGGCAACCAGCGTATTGAGGGCCTGCTCGATATCCGCCACGGAAACTCCCAGGTCGGCGGCATGCGGCCGGTCGATTTCCAGGCGCACCTCGGGTTTGCCGGTGCGCAAGCTGGAATCGATATCTACCAAGCCGGGAATGGTCTTCATGCGTTCCAGAAGAGCTTGCGAATAGGTGGCGAGCTTCGCCAGGTCGGGTCCTTCTACGTAATACTGGACATCCGCATTACTCTGGTTTCCGCCCACCTGGTTTACCAACTCAACGCTGGTGTGAATTTGCTGGGGGTAGGATTTCAGCAGCGCGCGCGTGCGCTCCATAAACTCCCGCTGGGAGAACTGGCGTTGATCGATATCCACGAGCTTCACGTAGACGGAGGCATTGTTGACCGATTTGTCGGCGCCGCCGCCCACGGTCGCGAGCGTGTGCGCCACGCCAGGCAGAGCGCGGAGCCTCTGCGCGATTTCCTCTGTAATATTGGTGGTGGCCGCGAGCGAGCTGCCTTCCGGCGTTCGGATCAGCACGTTGTATTGCGATTGGTCGTCTTGTGGCAGAAAGTTCTTGCCTACCAGCATGAATAGCGGCACGATGCTGAGCACCACTGAGATGCTGATCGCGACGACGGCGCGGCGGTGGGCCATCGACCACTCGAGCATGCGGGTGTAATGGCCATCGAGAAAGCGGAAAAATGAGGAGTCTTTGGAGTTGTGGCTGCTGGCGTGCTTTTCGGTTCTTACGAAGCGCGAGCACATCATCGGCGTCAGCGTAAAGGAAACCAGCAGCGAAACCGCGATGGCAAAGGCGCAGGTAAAACCGAACGAACTCATGAAGCGGCCGACAATGCCGCCCATGAAGCCTACCGGAAGGAAAACCGCGAGCAGTGAGAGCGTGGTCGCCAGCACCGCCAAGCCGATCTCCTTGGTGCCGGAAATTGCCGCCTCATACGGCGACATGCCCTTCTCTTCGATCGAACGGTAGATGTTCTCCAGCACGATGATTGCATCGTCAATCACCACGCCGACCATCAGCGTCAGCGCGAGCATGGTGATCATGTTCATGGTGAACCCCATGGCGGCCATAAGCGCGAACGTCGAAATGATGGAGGTGGGAATTGCTACCGCTGAAATGAGCGTGGTGCGGAAATTCGCCAGAAAGAAAAAGATGACGATAGCGGCGAGCAGGCTGCCTTCCACCAGGTGCTCTTTGATATTTCTAAGCGACGCTTTGGTGAACGTAGACTGATCGGAAATGATCTCAAAGCGAACGTCCTTCGGCAGCGTGCGGGAGATCTCGGCGAGCCTCTGTTTGATTGCGTCCGCGGTTTCGACCGTGTTCGCGCCCGATTGCTTGGCAATGGTGAGAGTGACCGCGGGTAGGCCATCCAGCCGCGCGGCCGTGCGCGGTTCCTCCGAACTATCCTCCGCCCGGCCGATATCCTTCACCTTGATCACATAGCCGTTGCGATTGGCAATCGTGATGACGTTAAACTGCGCGGGATCCGTAATTTTTCCGGTGGTGCGCACGGTCAGCTCGCGCATGCCCGCGTTCAGATTGCCCCCGGGCATTTCGAGATTCTGCTGGCGCAGCGCGTTGAAAACATCGGTGACGGTGAGGTTATAGGAGCGCAGACGGTCCGGGTCCACGAGCACGTGAATTTCGCGCTTGGCGCCCCCATTGATGGTCACGTCCCCCACGCCCTTGGCATTTTCGAGCTTCTGCTTGATGAGTTTGTCGGCTATGAGCGTGACGTCCCGAACCGACCGAGGCGCGGAAACGGCGATTTGCATGATCGGCGTGGCGCCGGGATCGAACTTCTGCACCACGGGCTGTTTGGCCGACTCCGGCAGATCGGGAACCGTGAGATTCACCTTATTCTGCACTTCCTGCGCGGCCACGTCGCCGTTCTTCGATAAGTCGAAGGTGATGATGACGAGCGAAAGGCCTTCGGAAGAAGTAGAACGGATTTCGTCGATCTGAGCGATCGTATTGACCGCGTCTTCAATCTTCTTGGTGATCTCGGTCTCGATTTCTTCCGGAGATGCGCCGGGATTCGAAATAGACACGGAAACAGTGGGGATATCGATATTCGGAAACTGGTCTACGCCCAGCGTGAAGTACGCGAAGGTGCCCACCACCACCAGCGACATCACCAGCATGGTGGCGAAGACGGGCCGTCTGACGCAGAGTCTGGCGAGGGTATGCATGGTTAGCCTTTCTTAGCGGGCAGCCGGCCTTTCCTCGACGGGCGCGCCTTCGAATAGCTCGCTGAGATTCCCTGTGGCGACGCTTTCGCTGCCGTCGAGACCGGAGTTGATGCGAACCGAATCGTGGTCGCGTTCGCCTAATGCGATGACGCGCAGATGGGCCTTCCCATTAGCAACGGTGAAAACCTGATACGAGTCCGTGGTCTTGTCATGGATGACGGCGGTCGAAGGCACAAACACGGCCCTTTCGCCGCCGCTCAGCAGCACCTTCGCGGTGGCAAACATCCCCGGCCGCAGCACCGCTCCCGGATTATCGAAACGCGCCTCCACCACGAAAACCCGCGAATTCACGTCGACCGAAGGATTGATCGCGGTAACGCGGCCCGTGAAATCGCGATCGGGATAGGCGGCGACGCGAGCGATCACTTCCAGTCCCAGACGCGTTGAGGCGGCGCGCTGCTCCGGCGTCTGCAGTTGCAATTTCAGAGTGCTGATGCGCACCAGCGTGACCACTTTATTTGTGGTTGCCACATATTGGCCGGCCGCAACCGGGCGCGCGGTGATGAAACCATCGAAGGGCGCGCGGACGGTGGTATCTTCTACGCCCTTTTGCGCCTGCTCCAGTTGCGAGCGGAAAGAAGCCAGCGCCGCCTGCGACATTTCTACACCGCGATAATTCTGCCGCGCCGCATTGAGCTGCGCCTCGTACTGCTGGCGGGCGGCATTGGCCTGCGCATCGGCGGTCTCCTGCTGGGTGCGCGCCTTTTCGTACGCGCTGCGCGAAACATCCCCGCTGTTCACCAGGTTTTCGTATCGCTTGGCGTCTGCGGCCGCAAGTTTAGCTGAAGCTGCGGCGGATTCGTAATTCGCCCGCGCCGCCACCACTTCCGGAACCAGGGCTGCGTCGAAGGGCGCTTCGCCGTTGAGTCCCAGGCGCGATTGTGCCTGGCGCAGCGCAAATTCCGCCTGTTCCAGTTGCGCGCGCGCCTGATCGAGCTTGAGTTGCGCGTCACGGTGATCGAGTTCGCAAACTACCTGCCCCTGCTTGACAAAGTCGCCTACATTCACCGGAGTAGCCACGACTCGCCCCGCCACCGGCGGCGCGATATCGGAAGATTCATCGGCCACGAATGTTCCGGTCTCCTCAAAAGCCGCGGGAACTTCGCGCACGGCAGCGCGCGCCGTGGTAACCGCGATTGTTCTCTGTGTTTGAGCCGAGACCTCGGCGGGTCTGCGCCCGGAACACGCACAGGCCAACAGTAGTGCCGAAAGAAATGCAAACTGGATGAAGCGCATCATTTCCAGTGCGCCCTCCTGGGACGCAGCCGCCGCACGCCATCCATCAAGATGGAGACAAACGCATTCGCCACCTCCTGGTCGGAGCCGAAGCGCGGGAAGCCGAACATCTGGGTGTCCTGGCCGTATTGGTTCACCATGCCGAACATCGCCACCAGGATGCAGGCCGGCTTGATTTTCGCCAGAGCTCCGGCAGCCTGCCGCCGCCGCACATATTTTTCGAGCGACTGAAAAAAAGGCACCGCATTCTGGCGGAAATGCGCCAGGGCCAGCTCGTGGCCTTCGAGAGCCGCAAACAGAATCATGCGCTCGAAGCGGGTATCGGTGCGGTAGTTTTCCAGAACGTGGAGCGTCATCGTGCGAAACAGAGTCTCGTCGTCATCCGCGTCCATCGCCGCCTGGACTTTTGCCAGCCAGGGACTGTGCGCGTGCGCCTGCAGCTTGTAATCGAGCACGGCCGTGTAAAGTGCCTGCTTGCTCGGAAAATGGCGGAAAATAATGGCTTCCGTCACACCGGCGGCGGCAGCGATCTCCTTGGTGGTGGCGCCTTCGAAGCCTTTTCCGGAGAAGGCATCGAGGGCGGTCTCGAGCAATTGCTGTCTGCGGTCCGTGGCGGGCATGCGGCGGATGGGGACAAGAGCGGGCACGGAGCTTATTATAGTAAGTACTTACTTACAAAGCAAGGCGGCAACGCTGGTCTGGGCGGCGCCGGTCTCATGTAAAATGAACGCCGTGCAAAAACAGCCCATTTTCCGCAATTTTGCGCTGCTGCTGATGGCTGCCCTTCCCGCTGCCGCGGCAGTCTCGGGGGAAGCCATCTACCAGAAGCGGTGCGCCGCCTGTCACGATTCCGGCGCCGAACGGGCGCCGTCTCGCGATGCGCTCAAGCAACTGTCCGTCGCCCGCATTCTGCGCACACTCGATTTCGGCGTGATGATCAACATTGCCTATGTGCTGAACCGGGAAGAGCGTGAAGCGGTGGCGAACTACCTCGGCGTGAACCGCCCCGATACGCCCGTTCCCCCGCAAGCCTACTGCGCCGACCGCTCGGTCTCTATCGGCCCGTCTCCCATTCCGGCGTGGAACGGCTGGGGACCTGCTCCCACGAATACCCGGTATACCAGCAGCGGCGGCATCACGCTGAACCAGGTGGGAAAACTCAAACTGAAGTGGGCTTATGCTTTCGAAGGTGACGTCAGCGCGTTCGGCGCTCCCGTTGTCCTGGGACACACCCTATTCGTCGGCAGCGCAGGCGGAGCGGTGCAGGCTCTGAGCACTGATTCAGGCTGCGTCCGCTGGGTCTATCAAGCCAGCGGTCCGGTCCGGTCCGCGCCGGTCGTCATGCCCAACGGCAATACGCACGTTTTAGTCTTCACCGATCTCACCGGCTGGGCCTACGGCTTGGAGGCGGAAACCGGCCGGCAGATCTGGAAGAAGCGGCCGGAGCCGCACGAATCCACGCGGTTGACCGGCACTGCCGCCGTTTCGAATGGAATCGTTTTTGTCCCGGCGGCCTCGTGGGAAGAAACCCGCTCCAGCAACCCCGACTATCCCTGCTGCACTTTCCGGGGCAGCGTCACCGCGTTGCGCGCTAAAGACGGCACGGAGGTTTGGAAAACCTACACCATTCGCGAAAAGCCCAAGCAAATCGAAAAAGGACCAGGCACGATCGGCACGTGGGGGCCATCCGGGGCGGGCGTCTGGGGATCACCTACGCTCGATACCAAACGCGGCCTGCTTTATATAACTACCGGAGATAACTTCTCTTCACCCGCCTCCGATATGAGCGACTCGGTTCTGGCGCTGGAGCTGAAGACCGGCCGCATTGTCTGGTCGAAGCAGGTTACTCCCGGCGACGTTTTCAGCGGCGCGTGTACCGGGGGCTCATGCCCCGGCCCGGATTTTGACTTTGGTTCATCGGTGCTTATGGAAAAGCTTCCGAATGGCCGGGATGTGCTGCTCGCTGGTCAAAAGTCGGGTGTAGTCTATGCGCTCGATCCGGACCGGAAAGGCGAGATCCTTTGGCAGACCCGCGTTGGCAAAGGCGGCACGAACGGAGGTGTGCAATGGGGCATGGCCAGCGATGGACAAAAGGTATACGCGGCGGTTTCGGACCTGGTGCGAAAAGCTCCTCCGGGCACAGTCGTTCAAGTGGGACTTCCGCCGGACCCCACTCAAGGCGGTGGCTTGACGGCGCTCCGAATCGCAACCGGCGAGAAAGCGTGGTATGCCCCACCCGCTTCTTGTGGCTCCAGGTCCCCGTGTAGTCCGGCTCAAGCCGCCGCACTTACGGCGATTCCCGGCGTTGTTTTTTCGGGATCGGTTGATGGCCACCTGCGCGCCTTTTCAACCGAAGATGGCCGGGTCCTATGGGACTTCGACACCGTTCGCGATTATCAGACGGCTAACGGCATTCGCGGCAAGGGCGGCTCGCTCGATGGAGCCGGCCCTGTGATCACAGGCGGCATGCTCTTTGTGAACTCCGGCTATGCCCGCAACGGCGGCATTGCCGGAAACGTCCTGCTGGCATTCGCTCCTGGGGAATAATGGGTCGCACAGCGAAAGCGCGTTGGCCGACGTAGCAGCGGCCTGCCAAGGACCGCACGGTACAATGGACTCGTCCTTCGCTCTATGGGTCTGTTCCAACCGAACCGGTATCCCGGCAAGTTGATCGTCGTCGAGGGCATCGATGGTTCGGGCAAGTCTACCCAGATCTCTCTGTTGAGTCATTGGCTGCGTGGCGAAGGCTACGCGGTCGCCTTCAGTGAGTGGAACTCCTCTCCTTTGGTTAAGCAGACCACCCGCCGCGGCAAGCGCAAGGAGATGTTCACTCCCAGCACTTTCAGCCTCATCCATGCCACCGATTTCGCCGATCGCATGGAAAGTTACGTCCTCCCCCTCGTCAAATCCGGCGCCATCGTGTGCGCCGATCGCTACGCCTATACCGCTTTCGCCCGCGATGTCGCCCGCGGCGTCAGCCGGCGCTGGGTCCGCAATCTTTACCGGTTCGCCCTTCGCCCCAACCTTGCCTTCTATTTCCGCGTGCCCCTCGATGTCGCCGTGGGCCGCATTCTCGGCGGGCGCGATGCCATCAAATATTACGAAGCCGGCATGGATCTCGGCCTCTCCCGCGATGTCGAAGAGAGCTTTCGCATCTTCCAGGGCCGCATTCTCGACGAATACGAGGCCATGACCACCGAAATGGGCTTTTATGTGATCGATGCCACCGGCTCCATCGAACAACAGCAGCAGAGAATGCGTGAGATAGTCATGCGCGAGCTGGGCGAAAGCATCAAAAGTCGCGTCCTCCACGTTCCGCCCGGAGCCGATTTCAATGGCCACGCACCAGCCGCTCACCTTTTATAGCGAGCCTCTGGCCGGCATCGACATTGAAGATCTCCAGGGCAAGCTCCTGGTCGTCGAAGGTCCCGATGCGGTCGGCCGCAGCACGCAGGTCGCCCTGCTCAAACAGTGGCTGGAACGGGAAGGCCACGCCGTCCTCGATAGCGGCATGGCCCGCTCGGCCCTCGCCGGCCGCGGAATCAAAATGGCCAAGGCCGGCAACACCCTCGGCCCCATCACCATGACCTTGTTCTACACCACGGATTTCGCGGATCGCCTCGAACACGAAATCATCCCCGCACTGCGCGCCGGCTTCGTCGTCCTCATCGATCGCTACATCTTCTCCATCATGGCGCGCGCCATCGCCCGCAACGAAGACCGCCAGTGGATCGAACAGGTGGCCGGATTTGCCCTCGTACCCCACGCCGTCTACTATTTGCGAGCCGAAGTCGAAACCCTGGTCTCCCGAGTCGTGCTTGGTCGCGGCGCCTTCGACTATTGGGAAAGCGGCATGGATCTCCGCTTCGGCCAGGATATGTACGAAAGCTTCATCCGATATCAGACTCGTCTCGTTAAAGCCCTCGACTCCATGGTCGAACCGTACGGTTTCGAAGTCATCGACGCCAGTCAGTCAATTGAGCGCATTTTCCGGGAATTGCAGCGCCGCATCGCGCGCCAATTGGTGGGCCAGCCGGTTTCGCCTGCCGGCCGCGCCAGGAAATTGCCTCGGAGAACCAAAGCCTGATGGAAATCTATCTTCTTCGCCACGGAATCGCCGAAAACGGCCGTCCCGGTCTGAAGGATTCCGACCGCGCCCTCACCGGAGAGGGGCGCCAGAAACTCAAGCTTGTTCTCACACGGGCCCATGGCGCCGGCGTCAAGCCCAGCCTTATTCTTTCCAGTCCACTCCGCCGCGCCATGGAGACCGCGGAGATCGCCGCCTCATCGCTCGGTTATAAGGGCAAAATTGTCCATACGCCCGCGCTTATGCCCGATGCTTCTCCTTCGCAACTTTGGGAAGAGTTGCGCACTCGCCAGGATGAAAAGGCCGTTCTGCTCGCCACCCATGAGCCGCTTACCAGCGCCGCAATCGCTTTCCTCCTGAACGCCCCCACCCTCCAGGTCGAAATGAAAAAAGCCGGCTTGGTGCGCATCGATTGTAACCGTCTGGGCGTCGAGCCGCGCGGTGTTCTAAAGTGGTACCTCACACCGGCCACTACCGGCGAGTAAGGGCTCATGAAAATCGCGAAGTCGACAGCTCTCTATGAAGAGTGGCTGAGCAGTCATCTGCGCCTTCTCCCCGACGATCTCAAACTCAAGCACGAGGCCATGCGCCAAGCGCCCTTCCCTTTTCTCCGGGCCACTTACTATCGCTGGGCGCAGATTTGGCCGGAGGTCTGCGGCGAGGCCGCCCGCGCCCCCCAGGTGCTCGCTGTCGGCGATCTCCACATCGAGAACTTCGGAACCTGGCGCGATAACGAAGGCCGCCTCATCTGGGGCGTTAACGATTTCGACGAAGTCTGGATGCTCCCCTACACGAATGACCTCATTCGCCTCGCCACCAGCGTCTTACTGGCAGAGTTGCAGTGCCAGCATAGGGACGGTATCTCCGCCATTCTTCACGGCTACATCGATGGCCTCCAGGCCGGCGGCCGCCCTTTCGCCCTCGCCGAAAACCATCCTGCTTTGCGCCACATGGCCACCGCCCGCCTACACGAGCCGGAAAAATATTGGGAAAAGCTGCACGCGCTGCCTGATTGTGAAGACCATCCTCCGCCTAATGCCTTGAAAGCTCTGTCGCGCCTAATGCCCGAGCGCGGTCTCCGCTGGCGCATCGCCCACCGCATCGCCGGCTTAGGCAGCCTCGGCCGCGAGCGTTACGTCGCGCTGGCGGAGTGGCGCGGCGGCTTGATCGCGCGCGAAGCCAAGGCCCTGGCGCCCTCCGCCTGCCTCTGGGCTAAGAAAGGGAAAGGAAGCGCGCCGATCTATTACCAGCACCTGCTCGATTCCGCCGTGCGCTGCCACGATCCGTTCGTAAAGGTCCGCCGCAACTGGGTGGTCCGCCGCCTCGCCCCCGATTGCTCCCGCATCGAGATCTCCGTGCTCCCTCAGGAGCACGAAGAAATGCGCCTCCTCCACGCCATGGGCTTCGAAACCGCCAACATTCACCTAGGCAACCGCAAAGCGCGCGTTCTGCTGGAAGACCTGAAACTCCGCCCCCGCACCTGGTTGATCCAGGCGGCTCGCAAGATGGAAAAAGCGGTGCTGGCGGATTGGAAGGAGTGGGCGGGGTGAAAGGGCTGGGAGGGCATGTACAAGGCCAGCGACTAGACGCTCAAGCGGGCGCACCCTGCGCTTCACTGAGCGGCTAAATTGGCCAGCCGCCAGCCGCGGGCCGCAAGGTTCAGCCTCCGCAGTCGGCTACAGCGAGGCAAACTCACCACTCGACATTCGTTAATGTATCAATTT
>DATBID010000038.1:0-2389 GCA_036557125.1 Bryobacteraceae bacterium
TCGCCCATGTGCTGGGTAAAGGCAACGTATTTCGGCACAACTCCCTTGGGATACAGTTTCAGGCCAAGCGACATTTTGACCGGAGTGGCTTCGCCATCCGGATGCAGGTGCAGGTTGAAATGAATTTTCGACCCGGCCTTGATCAGCCGGCCGGAATTGGGCGGGAAGATATCCGCATTCTTTCCGACTGCGTACTCATTCAAGAATAGGCCTACGGGATCGCTCTCGGGATCCTCGACTAGATTCGTCGTGCAATGATGGACCACTTTGAAGCCGGATTCCGGCTTGGTCTCGACAGCCTGGATGTATACATCCTCGGTGAAGCCGGGATCGATATCGACGTCGTAGTATTCGTCCCCGCCCTTCGCCCGCAGCGTGTAAGCCTGCGGCATCGAAATCACGATATCCGGCTTGCCGATGTGCCATTTGTCCAGTTCGGTGAACTGGCGCGGCGCCGGCAAGTCGCCCGGGTTGCCCTCCGGCGCGCCTTGATCCACCCAAGCCGAGATGGTTGCGATTTCGGCGTCCGTGAGCGAAGGATCATCCTTGAATTTGTTCACACCGACAGTTCTGTCGATATGCCAGGGCGGCATCTGCCGCTTGGCGACTTTCACCTTGATGGAGCGGGCCCAGGGCCGGGCATCCTGATACGTGAGGAGGGACAT
Source organism: Bryobacteraceae bacterium (assembly GCA_036557125.1). GTDB lineage: Bacteria > Acidobacteriota > Terriglobia > Bryobacterales > Bryobacteraceae > PSRJ01. The sequence goes on from DATBID010000038.1 coordinate 666, forward strand.
CGGGGCGATAGAGCCCGGACGATGGCAGTTCTGGCATGCCTTCTGGAAGATGGGCGCGACGTCCTTGTTGAAGGTGACTGGCGATTGAGCGGCGAGTGCGATCGCACAACCGCCGAGGAATACTGTGACGAAACCGACCTTGATCATCGTTACCTCCCGGAGCTTTACTCCCGAAAACCAGGCGCTTCGACAGACGCAATAATTCTACTCCGGAATTACGGCAGCGTAAATGTGAACAGGCCGCTGTGTCAGGCGGCCGAGACGCCGTGTTTCCGCTGCCACTCGCGCCCAAGCGCATCGGCGGCACGAACCGCCTCCGCTACCATCCCCGGCTCGACACGGAACGGCTCATTGTGTATGGTCTCCCCCGCCGCCGTGCTGCGCGCCGCAATGCTATCCAGCATCTCGTTCGTCATCTTCGCCAGACCGATCGCAGCCAGTGTAGTGGGGAGGCCGACTCGCGTTGCAAAGTCCAGAACCTCTTCCACCAAAGACTGGGGTTTCTTTTCCAGGACCAGTTGTACGAGCACGCCGTATGCTACCTTCTCGCCATGGAAGTACGAATGTGTCTGCGGAACGGCGGTCAGACCGTTGTGGACGGCATGCGCCGCTGCCAATCCTGAAGACTCGAAACCCAGCCCGGAGAGCAGCGTGTTGGCTTCCACAAGGCGTTCGAGCGCCGGGGTTGGCAACTGGTTCTGGAGTGCTGCGAGGGCGTCCACCCCATCGCGGAGCAGAATGCGATAGCACAGCTCCGCCAGCGCCAGCGCGCTCTCGCTCGACCCGCCGCCGCGCATATTCTTCACGTGCCCTTCCACGCAGGTTTTCGCCTCAAACCAGGTAGCGAGCGCGTCGCCCATCCCGGCCACCAGCAGCCGGGGTGGACTCTGCGCGATCACCGCAGTATCCACCAGCACAAGGTCCGGATTCTTGCCGTAGATGCGGTATTCGAGGACAGCGCCATCTTCCGTATAGATGACCGAGAGAGCGCTGCAAGGGGCGTCGCTCGAAGCCACCGTGGGACAGTTGACCACCGGCAAATCGAGATCGGCCGCCACCGCTCGTGCAGTGTCCAACACCTTTCCCCCACCCGCGCCCACGATCACGCGCGCGCCCTGTTCGCGCGCCTGATGCTTCACCCGCTCGATCTCAGCGATGGAACACTCACCTCCGAAACGGGAAACCTGCCAGGCAAAGCCGGCTTCCCCAAGGCTGAGCCGCCAGGTATCGGAGAGCAGGCGGATGGCGCTGTTCCCGGCCAGAATAAGCACAGGACCAGCGAGCCCCAGCGTGGCCATTTCTTTACCTAACGACAACGTGGCGTTGCTGCCCTGTGTGTAACGGCTGGGCGAGCAAAACACAGTAAGCATCTGTGGACCAATCCGCCTAAGCGGGCCGATGCGCGCGCAGGAAGGAATGGATCTGGCGCACTGCCAGAGGAATTCGCTCCTTGGGCTCCTTCCACGGGAAGATGCTCACTTCGGCCTTTGGCGCAAGCATCGCGGCCTCCATGGCTACGGCGTATGGATGGGCCGGGATATCGTCCGGGAGGATCAGAACGGGCGTCTGGCAGTGACGGACGAAATCGCGAGTCACGGTGAAGACAAAGTCCGGGTTGGTGCGGTACATCCTGGTCAGGAATTTATCGACCATTTCCATCGTGATCTCAGGCCGGCGCTTGATCAATTCCGGACCCCAACCCTTCATATTGTTTTCATAGAAAA
>DATBID010000039.1:0-3335 GCA_036557125.1 Bryobacteraceae bacterium
CAGCCGGAAATGGTCGATGTTTCCGGGTATCGACCGGGTCTATGTCAACCAACGGGCGAGGACTGAGCTTGGCTGGGAGCCGAGATACGATTTTGCCTACGTAATCGGTCTTCTTCGGGCCGGGCAAGACCCGCGTAGCCCTCTGGCGCGCGCAGTTGGCTCAAAGGGATACCACGCACATCCATTTGTCGACGGACCTTACCCGGTTGAATAGCCGAGTGCGATGGCTCCGCGCTGTTATCATCAGTAGCGGATGGACCCGGATTTTCTGGTGATCGGTGCAGGAGTAGCGGGGCTGCGCGCCGCCATCGAGCTCGCGGAGCGCGGCAGTGTTCTGGTGGTTGCCAAGGACAGCCTGCAGGAATCGTCTTCGGAATATGCGCAGGGGGGTATCGCGGTAGCGCTGAACGATGACGATGAGGTGCGCCTGCATGAAGAGGACACTATCTACGCCGGCGATGGGCTGTGCAATGGCGCAGCGGTGCGCGTGCTGGTAGAGGAAGGCCCGGCGGCCATTCAGGAATTGATCGAATGGGGCGCTGAATTCGACCGCCACGCCGGGATGCTCGCGTTCACCCGCGAGGCTGCCCACAGCCGCAGCCGCATCCTGCACGCTCATGGCGATTCGACGGGCAGCGAAATTGCGCGCACGTTACATCGCAAAGCGGCTTCTTTTCCCAACGTCAGCTTCCGCAGTTACGCCGCCACAACCGATCTGCTGATTGACGAACAAGGCGCGGTCTGCGGCGCGGCGTTGTACGATGCGGCGGCGAAGCGAACGGTTCATATTCCAGCCCGCGCGGTGCTGCTGGCCACCGGCGGTCTGGGCCGGGTTTTCCTGAACACCACCAATCCCGATGTGGCTACCGGCGATGGCGTGGCCATGGCCTGGAGGGCCGGCGCGCAAATCAGCGATATCGAATTCGTGCAGTTTCATCCCACGGCCCTGCACGTCGAGGGCGCGCCGCGCTTCCTGCTCTCCGAAGCGCTGCGGGGCGAAGGCGGCCTGCTGCGCAACGCAGCGGGTGAGCGCTTCATGGAACGCTACCACGCGATGAAGGAACTGGCGCCGCGCGACGTCGTAGCCCGGGCGATCGTCACCGAAATGGCGCGAACCGGCGCGCCGCACGTGTTTCTGGATCTCACCCGTCTAGGCGAAGACTTCCTGCGTTCGCGCTTTCCACGCATCTACGAAACCTGTTTGCAATACGGCATCGATATTGCCCACGAGCCCGCGCCGATTCGCCCGGCGGCACATTACGCGATGGGGGGCGTGCGAACGGATCTAGAAGGCTCGACCACCGTGCCGCGTTTGTTCGCGGCGGGCGAGGTGGCCGCAACGGGAGTGCATGGGGCGAATCGTTTAGCGAGCAATTCTCTACTCGAAGGTGTGGTGTTTGGCGCGCACGCAGGACGGGCGATGCGGCAGTTTATCTCCGAGCCGGTGCGAGAAGGCACAGTGCCTGGCGAGTTCGGCGTGCCCGCAGGCAGCGTAGCCGCGTTTCGCGAACTTGCCTGGGCAGAATGCGGCATTGTTCGCTGTGGGGATGGATTGCGGCGCGCCGTAGCAGCCTTTGAGGAATTTCGAGAGCGGGCATCAGACGCGGGCGAGCTGACGCCCCAGCGTTCCGAAGCCCGCAACGTTCACCAGGTGATCGAACTCATCGCGCGCTGCGCGCTCGCTCGCGAGGAGAGCCGCGGCGCCCACTTCCGCACCGATTTCGCGGTGAAACGCCCGGAGTTTCAAAGCCACTCCGTCATTAGCCGGGACACCGGAATCCGTTACATTCGCGAAGAGACGGTTTTAGCCGGTGCGATAGAATAAAGGCGCAAACCATTAATGAATCAGAGGATACGGTCGACCACGGTGCTCTGCGTGCGCCGTGATGGCAAGGTGGTGATGGCGGGTGATGGCCAGGTGACGCTCGGCAATGAAGTAATCAAGGCCTCGGCCAAAAAGCTTCGCCGCCTGTATAACGACAAGGTTTTGGCGGGCTTCGCGGGGTCCACAGCGGACGCGTTTGCTCTGTTTTCCCGCTTTGAATCGAAGCTCGAGCAGTTCAACGGCAACCTTCCGCGGGCAGTGGTGGAGCTGGCCAAGGAGTGGCGGACGGACCGCGTGCTACGGCATCTGGAAGCGCTTCTGCTGGTGGCGGACAAGACTACCACATACCTGGTGAGCGGCAACGGCGACGTCATCGAGCCGGATGAAGGCATCGCGGCGATCGGTTCCGGCGGGCCTTTTGCGCTTTCGGCGGGCACGGCGCTGCTGCGCTCCACCAAGCTTTCCGCGCGGCATATCGCCGAACAGGCCATGGCGATTGCGGGCAAGATCTGCATCTATACCAACGAGAACGTCACTTACGAGGAAATCGAGTAGGCTATGGTGATCTATCTTCCCGGTCAGTCGGTGGATGAAGAGCCTCTACTGGACGAGCTGACGCCCAGGGAAATCGTGCGCGAGCTGGATAAGCATGTCGTGGGGCAGGCGGAAGCCAAGCGCGCGGTGGCCATTGCGCTGCGCAACCGCATCCGCCGGCAGAAACTGGCGCCGGAGCTGGCCGAAGAGGTGATGCCGAAAAATATCCTCATGATCGGCCCCACGGGCGTGGGCAAGACAGAACTGGCCCGCAGGCTGGCTCGCCTGGCCAATTCGCCTTTCCTGAAAGTGGAGGCCAGCAAGTTTACCGAAGTCGGCTACGTAGGGCGCGACGTGGAATCCATGATTCGCGATCTGGTGGATATCGCCATCGACATGGTGCGCGAGGAACGGCTGGACGAAGTGGCGGACCGTGCGGAAGCCAACGCCGAGGAACGGCTGCTCGAGTTGCTGATGCCTCCGCAGCCGGAACCGAGCGAAAGCACGGAGCGCACTATGGAGAAGTTGCGCGAGCGGCTGCGCCAGGGCAAGCTGGACGAGCGCATCGTGGAGCTGGACGTGAAGGACCGCGGGCCGACCTTCGAAATCACCACGAATGCCGGAATTGAAGAGATGGGTATCAACCTGAAAGATATGCTGCCCAACTTCTTCGGCCAGAAAACCCGCCGGCGCAAAATGCGAGTGGCCGAAGCGCTCGATTACCTGGTGCAGGAAGAGGAGCAGAAGCTCATCGATATGGACCAGGTAACGCGCGTGGCATTGGAGCGGGTGGAGACCAGCGGCATCATCTTTCTGGATGAGATCGATAAGATTGCCGGCCGCGAAACCGGCCACGGCCCGGACGTGAGCCGCGAGGGCGTGCAGCGCGATATTCTGCCGATTGTGGAGGGCACCACGGTAAACACGAAATTCGGTTTTGTGCGCACCGACCACATCCTGTTCATTGCGGCGGGAG
>DATBID010000040.1:0-8187 GCA_036557125.1 Bryobacteraceae bacterium
CAGGGCACCGCGGACGCTGTCTTCCAGAATTTCCAAAGCATCGAAGCTGAGCGTGCCGAGCAGACGCTGATACTTTCGGCGGACCACATCTACAAGATGAACTACTGGGAGATGCTCGACTGGCACCGGAAACACAAAGCAGATGTTACCATCGCCACGATACAGGTCTCGCCCAACGAGGCCCCCCGCTTTGGTGTGGCGGAGATCGAAGAAGATTACCGGATAGTCGGGTTTGAGGAGAAGCCCCAGCCTCAGCAGGCGAAGCGCTCGCGCTTCAATCAGGAAACGATTAGCGCTTCGATGGGGATCTATGTCTTCCAAACCGACGTGTTGCTCCCGGCCCTCCATCAGGACGCCGAACGGGCGGGTTCGAGCCACGATTTCGGCAAAGACATAATTCCTTGCCTTCTGCACCGTGCCCGCGTGATCGCTTACGATTTTCACGACATTAATAACAAGCAGGTGCGCTACTGGCGCGATGTGGGCACCCTCGACGCGTATTACGAAGCCAACATGGACTTGGTTTCCGTGGTGCCGGAGTTCAATCTCTACGATCAGAACTGGCCAATTCGCACCAAAGTGACGCAGCAGCCTCCGGCGAAGTTTGTGTTCGCTCAGGAGGGGCGCCGGATGGGCGTCGCCGTGGATTCTGTGGTGAGCGCGGGCTGCATCATCTCCGGCGGACGAGTGATGCACAGCGTGCTCGCGCCCGCTGTCCGCGTAAACAGCTACTGCGAGGTCGAGTACACGATTCTGATGCCGCGCGTGGAAATCGGCCGTTACAGCCGGATTCGCAGGGCGATTATCAATACCGGAGTCAAGGTGCCGGAATCGAGCATTATCGGTTTCGATATGGAAGCAGACCGCGCCAACGGCCACACCGTAACCGATACCGGAATCGTGGTAGTAGCGTAGGGGCCCAAGCGGTAGCGTACGGAGCAAAGAGGAGCGCAGCGTTGTCGACCATCGCAAGAATCAGAGGCAGAGAAATTCTGGATTCCCGCGGGAACCCGACGGTTGAGGCGGAGGTGTATCTCACGGATGGAAGCATGGGGAGGGCGGCCGTGCCCTCCGGCGCCTCCACCGGCGAGCACGAAGCAGTGGAGCTGCGGGACGGCGATAAATCGCGCTATCTCGGCAAGGGAACCAGCAAGGCTGCGGGTTATATCAATAGCGAAATCGCATCCGCACTCGCAGGCAAAAACGCCGCCCGGCAGGCCGCCATCGATGCGATCCTGATCGAACTCGATGGCACGCCAAACAAGGGCCGGCTCGGCGCAAATGCGATCCTGGCGGTTTCTATGGCCACGGCACGAGCCGCCGCCAGCTTTCATCAGGAACCGCTCTACCGCTATTTGGGCGGCGTCCAGAGTGCCGTTCTGCCTGTGCCCATGATGAACATCATCAATGGTGGCGCCCACGCCGATAATTCAGTCGATTTGCAGGAATTCATGATCGCTCCCTTCGGCACCGAAAAATTTTCCGAGGCCCTGCGCATGGGCGTGGAAGTGTTCCATACGTTGAAAAAGGTGCTCGCGAAAAAGGGCTATTCGACGGCAGTCGGCGATGAGGGCGGGTTTGCGCCGAACCTGAGATCGAACGAAGAGGCGATTGAAAGCGTGCTGGAAGCCATCACCCAGGCCGGCTACCAGCCGGGGGCACAGATCGGTATCTGCCTCGATCCGGCCTCGAGCGAGTTCTATGAGGATGGCGAATACGTTTTCAAGAAGTCCGATAAGAGCCGGCGCGATTCCGGCCAGATGGTGAAGTTCTGGGAAAATTGGGTGCTCCAATACCCGGCCATTCTTTCGATCGAAGACGGCATGTCCGAGCAGGATTGGGACGGTTGGAAGATGCTGACAGACACGCTCGGCGGACGTATTCAGCTAGTGGGCGACGACGTTTTCGTGACGAATCCCGCCATCTTCAAGCGTGGGATCGACTGCGGCATCGCGAATTCCATCCTGATAAAACTGAACCAGATCGGCACGCTGACCGAAACGCTTGAGACGATATCGATGGCCTCCCGTGCCGGCTACACGGCCGTGGTGTCACACCGTTCGGGAGAAACCGAAGACCCCTTCATCGCAGATCTCGCCGTCGCCACGAACGCCGGCCAGATAAAGACGGGATCCGCCAGCCGTACCGATCGGATCGCCAAGTACAATCAACTACTGCGAGTGGAAGAAATGCTGGGTTGCGGGGCGGTGTTTCTCGGGAGAAAAGCGTTTCGACGTTAAGCGGCGCCGAACCCGTTCGGTTCAGTCAGAAAAGGGTTGACGGCCTCAACCGAACCGTACTTGCGCTTGTGAGTGAAATCTTCACTGAGCAGCCAGCGGCAGCCGGACCGTTCTGCGGCGGCTAGAATCAGGGCATCCCAATAGTTCAGTTGGGCTCGGTCGGTCCAGTACCAGGCAAGTTCGATCAGTGAGAGGCTGAATCCGGTGACGGGCCACTGTGCATACGACCGCACGAGTGCGCGCACAACAGCTTCCGAGATGTGCAGCTTGCGCGTGGCCGAGTAAAAGAACTCGTGCAGCACTTGCCAGCTCAGATGTCCACTCTGCGATTGCCACAAGGCATCGCGCCAGCGCAAGGCCGCAGCCTGCTTTTGCGGATTGGCGGTGTCCAGTGCGTACACCAAGACATTGCTATCGACGAAGTACAGGCCGGTCATACAGGTCTTCCCGCTTGCCCCGCTTGGAAGCATCGACGCCCTTGATGGGCTTGATCTTTTTGACCCGCTCGTACGCTTCCCAGTAGTCGTCCTGCCGGCGCATTTCGTCTTCGAGCATCTTTCCCACGAGTTTGGAAACAGAAGTGTCCTTTTCCGCTGCCGCTTTGCGCGCCCAGCGGGCGACTTCTTCGGTAACCGTGATGGTCATATTCTTTAACACGAACTCAGTGTAACACTGGCTTCGTGTTCTGATGCCAATCGGAGCCGCGACCGTAAGGGAGCGTCCTGCTCGGCAACGACGTACTGGATGGCCCTCTTCGGTGAATCCCTCACTTTCGTGTCGCGCACCCCGGCGGACCATGCGGCCGAACCCCATCGTATAATTAACTTACACTGGAGTTTTATGCAGTCGCGGCGCAAATTTATCGGCAACGTAGCCACGGGGTTGGCGGGCACGCTGGCCGCCTCCAACGTGCTGGGTGCCAGCACCCGCGTTCGCCTGGGTGTGATCGGCCTCGGCGCCCGCGGCTCGGAATTGCTGCGCGAGGCGCTAGCCTGCCCGAATACCGAATGCCTGGGCATCGCCGACGTTTACCGCAAGCATCTGGAAGAGGGCTCGGCAATCGCCCCTGCCGCCCGGCTCTATTCCGACTACCGCCAGTTGCTCGATGATGCCGCGATTGACGCGGTTGTGATCGCCACTCCGCCGCACCTGCACGTCGCGCAGTTTGCCGATGCCCTCCAAGCCGGCAAGCACGTTTACCAGGAACGGCCCATGGCCTTCACCGTTGATGATGCCCGTCGCCTGCGCACGGCCTTCGAGCGGGCGCGCAACCTGACGGTGCAGATTGGCCATCAAAACTGCTCTTCAGGCCAGATTCTCGACGCTGCGGCCTTCTCGCACCCGGAACTCGTCGGCAAAATTACGGCAGTACGCGCGCATTTCTTCCGCAATACGCCGCAAAACAAGCCGCAGTGGGTCCGGCCCGTGTACCCGGATATGACACCGGACAATCTGGCGTGGGAATCGTTTCTTGGCAGCGCGCCGGCACGAGAGTTCGATGCTTATCGCTACCAGAACTGGCGGCTGTTTGCCGACTATTCCGGCGGCAGTGTGACTGAAAACTTGAGCCAGCAGTTAGCCTTCTGGTATCGCGTGCTGGGGTTTGAAATTCCGTATGCGGTGACCATGACGGGCGGACTGTACTTGTGGAAAGACGGCCGCGAGGTGCCCGACACCATGCACGTTTCGCTCGAGCACGCCGAAGAGTTGCTCATCAGTTGGGATTCCGGCTTCGGCAACGGGCAACTGGGAGTAGCGGAAGAAGTGCTGGGCACACACGGTTCGATTGCGCGGAGCCAGCAGATCCGGTATACGCCGCAGAAAGTGAACCGCGCGGACGGCAACGAAATGGCCGGCACAACCCGCACCGCCCCGCGGGCTCACATGCAGAATTTCCTGGACTCCATTCGCGGCGCGGCTGAGCCGAATTGCCCCTTCGAAATCGGCTACCGCGTTTCCATTGCCTGCGGGATGGCGCTCGAAAGTTACCGGCAGCAGCGCACGATTCTCTGGGACGCGACCGCGGAAGATGTGGTCTAGGGAAGCCATCGTCTAAAGTGGAGTTCGACTACACACCGGATCAGATCGCCCTGCGGAAGGCGGTGCGCGAGTTCGCCGAGGCGGAAATCGCGCCGCATGTGCTCGAATGGGACGAAGACCAGATCTTCCCCAGCGAGATCATCCGCAAACTCGGCGAGCTCGGTTACATGGGCGCCATCTTCCCGGAAGAACTGGGCGGCGCGGGCCTGGGCTATATCGAGTACGCCATCATCATTGAAGAGTTGTCGCGGGTGGATGGATCGGTCGGGATCATCGTAGCGGCGCACACCTCGCTTTGCTCGAACCACATTTACAAAATGGGCAACGACGAGCAGCGGCGTTGCTACATTCCCAAGCTGGCATCCGGAGAGTGGCTCGGCTGCTGGTCACTTACGGAACCGGAAGTCGGGTCAGATGCAGCCGGCACCCGCACCACGGCGGCGCGCGACGAGCACGGCTGCTGGGTGCTGAACGGCGCCAAGACATTTACCACCAACGCCCACTATGCCGATGTATGCGTGGCCATGGCGGTGACGGATCGTGCGGCCGCCCAGCATGGCATCTCGGCCTTCGTCATTCCTAAGGGCACGCCCGGGTTCCGTGCGGGCAAAAAAGAAAACAAGCTGGGGCTGCGGGCGAGCGCCACCGGCGAAGTGATTTTCGAGAATTGCCGCATCGCGCCCGCGCACCTTCTGGGCCGCCAGAACGAAGGTTTTGTGGATAGCTTGAAGGTTCTCGATGGCGGGCGCATCTCGATTGCGGCGCTGGCCATCGGCATGGCGCAGGGCGCCTACGATGCCGCGTTGCGTTACTCCAAGCTGCGCCGCCAGTTCAGCCGGCCGATTTCGGAATTTCAAGCCATTCAGAATAAGCTCGTCGATATGGCGGTGGAGTTAGACGCCGCCCGCCTGCTGAATTACCGGGCGGCCTGGATGATGGATCGCGGCATGCGCGTCACCAAGGAATCATCCATGGCGAAGCTGTTTGCATCCGAGGCGGCTGTGCGCATTGCCAACGAAGCCGTGCAGATTCACGGCGGCTACGGATTCATCAAGGATTATCCGGTAGAGAAGTTTTACCGCGACGTGAAGCTCTGCACGATCGGCGAAGGCACCAGCGAGATCCAGCGGCTGGTGATCGCGCGGCAGTTATTGAAGAGCGGATGACGCCTATGACCACCCCCCAGGAGCGGGCGCGGGCGCTCGAAGACTGTCTGGCGGAGCGCCTGCTGGTGCTCGATGGCGCTATGGGCACCATGCTCCAGGGGATGCGCCTCACGGCTGCCGATTTCGGCGGAGCGGCGCTCGAAGGCTGCAACGAAAATCTGGTCCGCACGCGGCCGGACGTGGTCCGCGGCATTCACGAAGCGTATCTGGCCGCGGGCGCGGACCTGATCTCCACCGATACATTCGGCGGGACGGCGCTCGTGCTGGCGGAATATGGGCTCGCCGAAGACGCGCGCGAGTTGAATGCGGCTGCGGCGCGGCTGGCGCGCGAAGCGGCGGACGCGTTCACGACGGCCGCGAAGCCGCGTTTCGTGGCGGGCGCCATCGGCCCGACCACCAAAGCCATCAGTGTTACCGGCGGGGTCACGTTCCCGGAATTGATCGAGCAGTTTTATGCGCAAGCCGCAGCCCTCGCGGAAGGCGGCGCGGATGTGCTGCTGGTCGAGACCTGCCAGGACACGCGCAACGTGAAAGCTGCGCTGATCGCCATCGAGCGGCTGCGGCAGGAGTTGGCGTGGGTCGTGCCAGTGATGGTTTCCGGCACGATCGAGCCTACCGGAACCATGCTTGCCGGGCAAACCGCGGAGGCATTTTGCGCTTCGGTTTTGCATGGCGGGTTGCTTTCTATCGGCCTCAACTGCGCCACGGGTCCGGAGTTCATGACCGATCACCTGCGCACGCTGGCCGCAATGGCTCCGGGGCGCATTTCGTGCCACCCAAACGCCGGGTTGCCCAATGAAGAAGGCCTCTATCTGGAGACGCCCGAGTCGCTCGCGGCGCAAATCGAGCGCTTCGCCGATCTCGGCTGGCTGAACATTGCCGGGGGCTGCTGTGGCACCACCCCGGAGCACATTCGCGCGATCGCCCAAATGGCGGAGAGCAAGAAGCCGCGGCGTCCGCCTGAATCGGCGCGGAAATCTTGGTACGCCGGCCTGGAACTGGTTGAAGCCGAGGAGAGCAACCGTCCTCTGATCGTGGCAGAGCGGACCAACGTGATCGGCTCCCAGCTCTTCAAAAGAATGATTGCCGAAGAGAAATGGGAAGAGGCGGCGGAGATCGGCCGGACGCAGGTGCGCAACGGCGCGCACATCGTGGATGTCTGTCTGCAAAGCACCGAGCGCGACGAACTCGCCGATATTCCGCTCTTCTACGAGCGGCTGATTGCCAAGATCAAAGCGCCGCTTATGATCGACACCACCGATCCGCGGGCGGTGGAACTGGCGATGACATATTGCCAGGGCAAGAGCATCATCAATTCGATCAACCTCGAAGATGGAGAGGAACGGTTCGCCCGCGTCTGCCCGATCGCCCGGCGGTTCGGCGCGGCGGTGATCGTCGGCTGCATCGATGAAGATAAGGTGCAGGCGCAGGCGTTCACTCGCGAGCGGAAACTGGCGGTGGCGGAGCGCTCGTTCCGTCTGCTCACCGAAAACTATGCCATGCCGCCCGAGGACATCATTATTGATCCGCTCGTGTTTCCGTGCGCCACCGGCGACGCCAATTATGTGGGCGGGGCTGTGGAAACCATCGAGGCGATCCGGTTGATCAAAGAGAGCCTGCCCGGAGTGAAAACCGCGCTGGGTATTTCGAATATCTCCTTCGGTCTGCCGCCCGCCGCGCGCGAAGTGGTCAACTCCGTATTCCTATATCACGCCACCAAAGCTGGGCTGGACCTGGCAATTGTGAATGCCGAAAGACTGGAGCGCTTTGCTTCGATCCCGGAGAGCGAGCGGCGGCTGGCTGAAAATCTGCTCTTCAACCGCCCCCCGGTGGATGCAGCGGAAGAATCGCTGCGCACCGCGCCCGAAGATTGGCGGGAGCAGGAGCCGAAGCAGCGGATGGTGATCAACCAGCTTCACATCGGCGCGATCACGGAACATTTCCGCAAAGCGGGGCGCCGCGGCTCGAAACAGGCTGCGGAGGATCTGCCGCTGGACTTGCGGCTGGCGCGGTACATCGTGGAGGGCACGCGAGACGGACTTCAGCCCGATCTCGACCGAAAGCTAGCCGAAGGCGCGGCGCCGCTCGACATTATCAACGGTCCGCTGATGGACGGCATGGCGGAAGTAGGGCGGCTATTCAATCGAAACGAGCTGATTGTGGCCGAGGTGCTGCAATCGGCGGAAGCCATGAAGGCCGCCGTAAGTTATCTGGAAGGTTTCATGGAGAAGGCCGGCTCGGCCACGCGCGGCACGGTGATCCTGGCCACGGTGAAGGGCGATGTGCACGATATCGGCAAGAACCTGGTGGAGATCATTCTGGCGAACAACGGTTACCGGGTGATCAATCTCGGCATCAAGGTGCCGCCGGAGACGCTGATTGCGGCTTACGGGGAACACCGGCCGGATGCGATCGGCCTTTCCGGGCTGCTGGTGAAGAGCTCGCAGCAGATGGCGATTACCGCGGCCGATCTGAACGCCGCTGGGATTCGCGTGCCGCTGCTGGTAGGCGGTGCGGCGCTATCGGGCAAATTCACTCGCACGAAAATCGCTCCCGCTTACGGCGAGGCTGTCTGTTATGCCAAGGATGCAATGGCGGGTCTCGACCTGATGAACCGGTTGATGGATAAAGCCACGCGCGATGGCGTGCTAGCGGCGCACCGGCCAGACGCAGACACGGCCGGTACGCCCGCGGAGTCGCTACCGGCCGCGACCTCCGCGCCGTGTCATGACGCAGCTCGC
>DATBID010000041.1:0-6707 GCA_036557125.1 Bryobacteraceae bacterium
AGCGCCTCGTCTCTTTCCGCGAGATGCGCAGGAATTATGACCAGTTTTGAAGACAAAGCAGAGCGTCACCAAGAGGGATGGTCCTCACGTCGGCAAAGCAGCATATCTAGCCCGTTCATTTCCGGCCGGTCGTGCAGAACGATACGAGTGACCATGATTGCCACGACCGATTGAGGACGGTCTCAATGAAACAAGCCAACAACGATAGCGACCGCCGTCGCGCCCTTGCTGTTCTTGCCGAAAGCCCAGACGGCTGCGCCAGAGCCGTGATGCTCGCACGGGGCTTCCCGCTTGCTCTACTCAACTACTTAGTCCGCGCTGGATTCGCGACTTCGTACCTTGAGCGGGGGGAGCGTGGCGACAAGCTGATCGAGATCATGCGCGTCAAAATCACCCAGGCGGGGCGGCGAGCGCTTGCAATCCGGGAAGCTCGCGGCTGAGATGGACGATCCGCGAAAGAACACGTGGAACATATGGTCGGAGGATTGGGGGCGCGGCAGACCTGGACGGAGGCCGCGAAAGAACGAGTCCGAAGCCCTCTATCAGATGGCTGGAAGCACTCATGTCTGCGCGGTGATACATCCTAAAACTACCCGCTGGAGCTGATCGCGGGCATCGATGCCGCGATACGGCGCGCCGAGCGAGCAGCGTGGACGCCTAACGAGCGAGGACTGACGCGCGCCATGGGTCTCACCCTGCAACCCATCATCTGGGCCGCTGGCTACAGCCGGCCGGACGGTTATCACGTGATCGATGAGGGCCGGACCGTCGGCCGCATCTATCGCATGAACAGCACCGCGAAGGAATCTTGGCGCTGGACCATTGGACCGCGCCCGCCGACTCATGGGCCAAACGGTGGTGTTGCCGATAGCCTCGACGACGCCAAGGCAGCATTCCGCTGCGCCTGGGACGGCTAATGCGTATTTGAAAGCGCGTGCAGCAGGTCTACCCTATCAAAACGAAGAACTCGAACGATTGCTGGCTTCAGCAAAAGGAACGGCGGACCGTAGCAGCCATTGTCCGTCCGCCCCGCTGCATTCCATATCGGCCGCGCTCGCGCGTGCCCTCCAAGCGCGCGAGCCCATTGAGCCCTGCGTCACGCCTTCCCGTTGTCGCGCCGGGCTCTTTTGTTTCACCCTCGTCGGCGGGAGTCCGCATTCATCGTCGCGCGCGGAGGTATTGTGCAACTAAATTGCTGAGCTTTGCGTTCTCGGTGGTATGGCGACGATCGCAATGAGGCGGGCGCAAACCAAAAGGCGGTGGCTTGCGGAATGGGACGCCTGGGCCGCAACTAACATTCCTGCGGACCGTCAGGCCACAAAGGGACAAGCCTTTGGCTTCTACACGTCTCGCAAGAACGCGCCCGGTCTGGGCCTAAACGACCACAGACCCATTCCATGGGACAGCGTTCACGGCTGGCTCTTGGATAGCGACAAACTGGCTGGGTAATGGCGGCTACTTTGAAGATGGCATTCCGCCGGAGCGTTCTAGCGCGCGTTGAGCGAGTTTGTCGTAATCGCTCGCGATGCGAAGCATGGCCCGCTTAGATTCCTCGTCCGCGGCCGTTTGGGCCAGATCGCGCATTTCCTGGGCCCGCTGTTGCCAGTAGGCAGGATCATTGGTGAAACTTGAGGGCACCGCGGGAGTATGCCCGGGCCGGTGTCTGAGCGATAGGGGCGAATAAGCGCGACGACCGTAAAGGATCGCCAGCGTGCTATCTCGCGGCCCATGTTGCGTTTAGCCCGCGTCCCTATTTGCCGGACGCCGGCTTTATCGCCGCGTGCGATGGCTATCGGAACAAGCAACCCATTGGCCGCCGGGCCGGGCGGCGGTTGGCGAGGAGAAGATTGGAGGGCTAGGCGAAGCTTTCCGCGACGCGCTGGCGTTCGTTCAGGAATTCCTTTCGCTGCGCGTCGTCCCGCCAGTCGATCACTTTCGAGTCTCCGCCGAGCACGGCTGTTGCGTACTCCGTCGCCTCACTGCCCTCGTCCGCCGTTGGCCTGACGATGGAGAACGTCTCCGTCGATGGGTTCTCTTGTTTGATGTCTTTAAACATATACGCCATCCAACCCGAACGTTCCTTGATCGATTTCGGCCGCTTGATGTTGAAGTCAATCGTCTCATAAATGTATTGCCGCCCATTCGATTGGGAGAAGGACGGCTTGTGCACGGCGTGCCCGCCACGTATCGGCGCATTCCTTTGTATAGGGTGACGCGCCGACAGTGTGGGCGTTTCGGATAGGAGGTCCATTTCGGCAAACGCTTTGCTCACCTCCGTTGGAAGCTCCAGTTCTGCTGCGGTGTGTTCAGCAAGCTCGAACGCTTGCAGCATGGATCCATCAGAGACAAGGAACGAAAACAAGAAATTGCACACCATGTCCGCGGTGTCGTTGCCGGTATCTGCCACCTCGCCACCGAGAACCACGTAATAATTCGCTGCGCTATCTGTGACAACAATGTCGTCAAACCGCCCCCTTTCGATCTGACCGCGCCAGTAATCAAGCCATTGGGTGTAGATATCAGCGTACTTGAAGCGTTGGAGCTTGCGTCTGTCGATCACACCTTCCTCGTTCTCGCCTGCAAACCGCGCGGCGACGCCTTGCGGCATGCGAACAATAACACCGACATTGCGGGGCTCATTCCGCAGCGGGTCTTCGATGTATTTGGCAACCCAATATCGCGCGGTCACGGCACTCACCGGTTCATTGTTTCGGCGGGAGCTTGGGAAACTGGCCCAAGTTGTTAGTGACTAGCAGATCGATTGTATTCCGGCGCTGCTTTACAAAGTCTGACATTGCCGCCTTTTTATCGAAAGGAAAGCCAACCCGAATTATGGCATCAAAACTATAGTCGATCACGTAGTCGGGAACCGCCTTGATTCGGGCCGTCCAGAGATCAAACCCGACCCAGGAATTCAGTTCCGTCCGGATGCAGTGGCCGTCGATCGCCAATTCGCCGTTGAGATTCGCCATGACGCTGTCGGGGGTTCCGTTGAATCGCAGGAAGGCGTGGCTGTGATCGAAGATTTGGATGTCCTTCGTTTGGCGATTGAACGAGAGATTTCGGCCGTGCCGATCCGGGTTCATAACCCACACATCGAATAATGTGATGCCCCATGATATTTCCGGCGATATAGCGACCACCTCGTCGACGGGCGCGGGGGGTAGGGATTGACCTGCAAGGTTGAAGTTCAACGAGCAAAAGTAGGTCTCGCCATTGTTAGCTAATAGTATCCCTGGCGGGCAAGGCAAGAACAGATACCCCGCAAGGGTACTGCAAAACAATTCGTTAATGACTACGTTTGGCTGATTCGGTTCGGCTTTCTTGGCGATGGCCGCTACGCCAACATGGAACGAATTACTCGCCCCTTCTCCGACCGGGAGCCCAACACCGAAGACCTTGTACTTGCTTGCGGACACGATGACGATTCCGTGTTTGGGTCGATCATAGCGCCACCCGCAGCAAAGAGGCTAGTCGGCAATTTTGCTTCGATCGCGTTCTTTCCCGTGGGGGCATCGGCCTGGTACCGGCAACCTTCGCCCCACCAGAGCGACGCATCAGCCACCGGCTGCACACGGGCAAGCCCGCCCACATGTGCCGCCCACGGGTCAAACGTCGCGTCGCCATCGCGCGACCTTGAGCCCGGCATTCCTTGCCCCGCTAGTCCCGGCGCGGCGCCGCCGCCAGCAGGCGGCCAAAAATCGATCGTACTGAGCTCTCAAATTCCGCCGGATCAAATGGCTTGGTCAGACGCGGCAATTCCCGGTACCTTGGCGGAATTGCCCCAGGCGCGGTACCGGTCACGAAAAGGATCGGATCGCCGCGTTTCAACAGAACGTCAACGAGGCGCAGCGTGGTGTCGCCATCCAGCTGAATGTCGAGCACGGCGCCAGTCACGACCTCGCGCCGGAGAGCATCTAGGGCATCGCTGACGCGGCTGAAGGGGCCGATTACCTGCGCTCCCAGCTTGCTGATGATTTCCTCAAGTTCCATGGAAACGAGCAGGTCGTCTTCAACAAGGAGCAGCCTTACGCCAATCAGCGGCCGGCTTGGTTCGTCAACGTCACGCTTGATCAGCTCGTTCACGGTCGTGCCTGCGATCCAACGGAAACCAGATCGTGCATTCCATTCCATCCGAATGAAACGTTCGCTCGAATCGCCCCTGCAACATATGGGGTATAGATTTCTCAAGAATCTCCGAACCGTAGCCGATCCGGACGGGCTCGTGCGCGATCGGGACGCCTCGCTCCCGCCAACGAATGCTGAGCACCTTTTCATCGCTGCGGACATCTAGGTCCCAGTACAAGTCGATGTGGCCGTTGCTTACGGAGAGCGCGCCGTGCTTCACCGCATTGGTTGCAAGCTCGTGTACTGCCATTGAGAGCACCTGCGCCCGTCTTGCCGGAATCGAGACCGCGGGGCCACACTGGGTGAGGTTCTCACCCGGCGCGGCACCGTGCGCCGAGAGCTCCTGCAACAGCAGTTCGCGAATATCGACCGCATCCGTAGGGGTCCCCCTTAATAAGGCATGGGTGCGTGCGATCGCCGCCAAACGGTCGTCGAAAGCTTTTGCGAACTCGTCGAGCGTCTGGCTCCTGACGCGCGTCCTCCGTGCGACCGCACGAATAGTCGTGAGCATGTTATTGATGCGATGCTGAAGCTCATGCCCGAGCACTTCTTGGTTGAAGGCCCGCTCCGCCAATTCTCGTTGGATTCTCACTCGGTGGATGGCGGCAGCCAACAGATTGGCATAGTTCTGGAGAAAATCGATGTCGTCCTGCGTGAATTGCCGGAGTTGCCGCGAGTCGACCTCCAGGACGCCGAAGGGGCCGTCCTCGCCGCGAATAACAACGTTGACCGTGCTCTTGACCGCATGCTCGGTCAGCAGCTCTGGAATCTCGAAGCGCGTTTCCCTTGCGGTATCCTCCGTGATCACCGGCTGGCCCGTCCGCAAGGCGTGACCGGCCGATGATCCCTCACGCGCGGGAATTTTCGCGTGCCCAACCACCCCGGGGTTCCAGTTCACCCCGGCGCGCACCAACAGATTCTCGCCATCGGGCAGGAGTTCCAGCACTTTCACGAGATCGACATCAATCGCATCCGAGACCAGCCGAGTGGCTTCCTGCAGAAGACCGTTGATGTCATCGCTCCGCAGAGCCTCTTTGCCGAACTTGGCTAATGTGGAGACCTGTCGCCGCAGTTTTTGCGCTTCCGCCTGATCGTTTGGCATTTCTTATTGTCTCCGCGCATAACCGGTAAAATCTCACCGGCCGCGGCAGGTTCCAAGCGCCAAGCGAGCCCGCCTCGCATTCCTCTCCTATGAGAATCAGTCTGCGAGAGGCAGAGATTTCGAACTGCAACTTTCCCGGGTCGCCTCAGCGCGGCGCGGCGAAGCGCGTGCAGCATACGACAGGGCGTCCACCCGATGGGCCACCTTCAACGCGAGCGCGCTAGGCCCGCCAACAACCAGGCTGGAGTGATCAGGTTCATCCGGCTGTGTCGGCAATACGGTTGCAGGGCGCCGGCGCGTCGCGAGCCGCCGCCGGGGCGGCTACGGCCTAGCTGTCTCCCAGCTGCCAGTTTAACATGCCCGCTCCGTCGATTCCGACGACAGGGAGGGCTAAATATGAACCTAAGATCCGCGCTCGTTTTAGTCGCCGCTTTGACCTTCATCGCGGCGGCCGCTGCTGCCCCGGCCGCGCATCAGACCGGCTCAATCGATGGAAGCAGGACGGTGACGTGTAAGACGGCCACAATGCTATTCGGCGGAGCCGTACCGCCCAATGGGTTTTTCGTGAATTCAGTGTTCCCGATCACCATCAATGACAACGGACCTGCAAGTCAGACACCGAACAGTTGGAATATGAGCGGGATTTACCTTCCTGGGACCTCCAGTCCGGGAGGAATGGGTACATTCGTTACGCCTCAGGGGTACGCACCGATGGGACCGGTAACTGTATTCGCAGCATGCGATGGCGGCACCGTCTACGTCGCTGCAAGGGCGTGGTAGCCGCTGCGCGAGGGCTCTGATGTCGCCGCGCTGATTCCGCAGTGAATGTGAACACGGGGAGCGCGCGACGGCCCCGCCAGCGGGGGCACGCTCGCCGATCGATTCGCCCCCGGCAGCTGAAAGCGGCTTTTAGCGCTCGTTGGTCGCGCCACGGCGCACCCGAAAATTCGGCTGATACGTCTGTTAATACGTCTCTCAAGATTTATTTTTGTCGTACTATCGTCGGCTAACGCATTGATCCTGCTCACATGGTTTCCGCCTTAGTAATTCGAAACGGGTTTTGTCGTATTGCATAGTCTAACGCGGTGCACGATGCTCAGTTAAAGGCCCACATATGGTCTTATCACTTGGAGAACAGACGACGTGAGCACGAAAACTACGCCGGAGTACGTAAACACCCGTGAAGCGGCTAAACGGCTGGCAGTATCAAAGAGCTTTCTGGAAAAGATCCGATTGAATGGGGGCGGCCCGCGCTTTGCCAAGATTGGCAAGGCCGTCCGATATCGGATCGAAGACTTGGACGCTTGGACCGCGGCCCGTTCGCACGCTTCAACATCCGAGTACTCAAAGGCCGCGTGAGCGGGTGTCAGCCGAGCCGTTCGATCAGCCGATATGGTCACTTGAAATGGTGCTGGCATGGCTCGCCACGGGCGATCGGTCCGCCGTGGATTTGGCAGCGCGGCACGTTGAACGCGGC
>DATBID010000042.1:0-20309 GCA_036557125.1 Bryobacteraceae bacterium
GGCAATCATGACGGAGCTGCCGGCGCCGAAATCGAGAATCAACTGGCGCAGATACTTGGAGGCGGCTTCCGTCGCTTCTGAGGTATTCAACCGCTGATCGATTCCATTGCCAATTTCCAAGCCGAGGGCCTTAGCGGTAGCCGCGGTGAGCTGCCATGGTCCGGCGGCGCCCGCGGCCGACTCGCCTTGTCCCAGTGCGCTCTCGACCAGCGGCAGATAGGCAAGGTCTCCAGGCAGGTGGTGCTCCATCAGGATGCGGCGCATGGCGTCGATTTGGCCGGCCGCCCTGCCCAAGGCCCGCTGCATGAGCGGCCGGTCTGGACCCTCATATTGCTGAATGTAGTGCTTGACGCGTTCGGGGAATTCGGGCGGAACGCTGTACTCTTCGGCGCCGAATTCGGCCAGCAGGCGGCGAATTTCCTGCGTCACGAAGTCCTCCCGTTCGCGATTGCCGCCGAGGCGATAGAACAGTTCGTGCTGAAGTTGTTCGCCCGCGTTTTCAAAGGAAGCGAGCTGGGTAATCAGAAGGTCGGCCTGCGCCGCGCTCGAAGTTGTCTGAAGCTGCCCCTCCAATTGCTGAATATGGGTGTTAATGGCGCTCTCTTCGCGGTGCAACGCCGAGATCTTCCATATGGTGAAACCGGTTATACCGATCAGGCCGGCGGCGAGCGCGCCCACAATCACGCGGAATCGCCTGCTCGAACGGTGCAGCGCGCGGTCGAGGGCTTTGCGCATGATGGTCATGGTCTGGCCGCTGATGCCCACAGCCCGAGCCTGCCGCGCCTGTTCGACGCCTTCGGCGAGAAGGTGATCGATCGTATTGGCCGGCGGCGGCGTGCTCGCCGCTTCCAGGGCCGGCGGTTCCAGAATTACCTGTGTCTGATTCAACTCCGCGGCGGGAGGCTCGCCGATCACGAACAACAGCTCGGGACCCTGGTTGCCCAGACGAATTGAGGAATCGGGCTCCAGCTCGGCGTCTGTGATGCGCTCGCCATTTACGAAAGTGCCGTTGGTGCTATCAAGATCGCGGATATGGAATCCACCGTTGCAATCGATGACTGCGTGGTGAAGGGATACTGTGGAGGCGCTCGGCCCCTGAATCACCAGCTCATTATCGGGCGCTCGGCCAATACGTGTGGCGCCTTCCGGAACCGAAAAACGGATACTCAGCGGCGAGCCGGTCTGCGATAGCAGCCAGGCTTTGTTGGCCGGCTCCTGGGCCGCCGCGACTGCGCTATCCTCTGCCATGCGAAAGAGGACGAATCACGTCCCGATGCCTGCGAGCTTCTTCCCCACCGCCTGTGAAACGGAAAAGATGGAGGCTAAGGGGAGTATACCGCCGATCTTGTACCGCCCGATTGCGGCCAAACCCGCCGACGCAATGCAACCGCACTCGCTACAAACCGGACGGCCGCCGAACTGGCACGGAGTGATCTTCGTGGCGAGATCGGCTGAAACACACAACGTGCTTTGAGCGAAGATGCATTCGGCGGGCGTTGCCGGTGGACGAAGAAACCCCTCCAGCGTGTGGGGCGACACATCTATCTTGGGATAGCGCGTCGTCAGAACGCCTATCTCTTTTGTGGCGCGAATGCGGTCTTCGGGAGCCAGCCGCTCCATGGAATCCTGGCCTTCTTGCGGCGTGAACATACTAAACCAGATCTTGCGGGCTTCGGGCCTGGCCGACCAAAACTGCGTAAACTCGTCGAGGTATCCATCGCGTGCGAGCTGCTGCCGGGTAATGGTGCAGTGCACAATTACCTGGTGGCCGCCGATATTTTGGAGAATGCGTTCGTAGGTTGCGGGCGCGCGGCGGCGATCGTGCTCCGGGGGGAGCCCGTCAACGGAGACAACCAGATGTAGGCACCCAATCGAGCGCCACTCTAGCGGGAGGGGCCGCACGGCGCTGGTTACCAACTGCACTTCAATCTTCATACGGTCCAGCTTCGGAAGCAGGATGCTTAGCTCGCGGTAGCGGACTAACGGCTCTCCGCCGACGATGGAAATATGCAGCGGCCGATGGCGGCGCACAAGCCCCAGAACCGCATCTACGAGTTGCGAGCCGCGATAATCGGAAAGCTGGCGCAGGGGCGTATCGCCGAGATGTTCCGGCTCATAGGCGTAACAACCGGGACAGCGCAGCGGGCATTCCTTGGTGATCTCAATCGAAAGCAACGGCTTGCGCCCGCGAAGCACGCGCCCCCAGGCACCCAGAATCGCGTTCTTAGTCAAATTGCGGCCTCTTTCCCAATCTGACGGAATAAGTATGACGGCGGCTGCGCGCCTGAGTAACAACACGTGCTTTTGCGCACTCAGGAGTGAGGGTTTCGTTGGCACGCTATCCTACCGGGTAGGATCAAAATGACAAAACTTGTATTACTACGGCATGGGGAAAGCGACTGGAATAAGGAGAACCGCTTTACCGGATGGACCGATGTGGATCTATCGCAAAAGGGGCGCGAGGAAGCGCGGGAAGCAGGCGTGGTTTTGCGGGCCGAGGGCTACACCTTCGACCAAGCCTATACTTCCGTGCTCAAGCGAGCGATCCGCACGTTGTGGATCGTGCTCGACGAAATGGACTTGATGTGGATTCCCGTGGAGCGCTCCTGGCGGCTCAACGAGCGGCATTACGGCGCTTTGCAGGGCCTGAACAAGGCTGAAACGGCTGCCGAATTCGGCGAGGATAAAGTTAAAATTTGGCGGCGCAGCTATGCGATTTCTCCCCCGCCTCTGGAGTCCTCCGATGAGCGGTATCCCGGCCGCGATCCGCGTTACCGGAGTTTGACCGCGGCCGAATTGCCGTTAACCGAATGCCTGAAGGATACAGTGGCGCGCTTTCTGCCGTATTGGCATGGCACGATCTCACCTGCGATCCGGAAAGGGCGGAAGGTGCTGATTGCGGCGCACGGCAACAGCCTGCGCGCGCTGGTGAAATACCTGGATGAAATCTCGGAGCAGGACATTGTCGAGTTGAATATCCCCACCGGCATGCCGCTGGTTTATGAATTAGATGAGAACCTGAAGCCGCGGAACCGCTACTATCTGGGCGATCCGGAAAAAGTCCGGACGGCAATGGAAGCCGTAGCTGCGCAAGGCAAAAAGAAGTAGTCAGGCGAATGTCACCACGCCGGCGCTGACCGGCTTATTGCCGGCGGGCAGCACCGTGAACAGGGGCGCCGATTTATAGTGGCGGGCGGCCAGGGAGGCAATCCGGATCACAGCAATGTCTCCGGATTTTTCGTCCAGCACGAGCGCGTACTGGCTGTCCGGAGTGACCACGATGTGACGTGGTTCGCGGCCGACGGAGACAACGGCCGCCAGCCGCCGGCTTTCAATATCGAGGGCTGTAACAGTATTGGTTTGGGGATTGGTTACCAGCAGGTAGGCGCCAACCACCGCCATTGCGGCCGGAGCGCGGCCGGCCAGAATCGTTTCGCCGACTTCGCTGCGATAGGGGTACACGATGGCAACAGCATCTTTGCCTGGTCCGGAAACGAAAATCTGGCCGCCATCCGGGGTGAAGCAGAAGTGATGCGGTTCGATAGCGAGGGGGAGCCGGACGATGAGCGCGCCGGTGTGGGCATCGAGCATCGACACACTACGATCGGCGGGGCTGCCGGCGATGATCTGGTCGCCTTTCTCCTGGAAGCGGACGATGTTGGTATCGCTCGGGACTGAAGCAGTGTAGTCCAAAGAGCCGCGCTTTAGATCGGCCAGGAGCACGCTGGCCGCGGCTCGTGAAGCGATAACCGCACGATCTCCGTTGATATCGAAATCGTCGGGAGGAGCGGACAAACGGATACGGCGGCGGGGCGCGAAGGAATCGAGAGGAATTTCCACCAGCGCCGGGGACTCACGAACCAGCAGCCAGAGTGCATCGGCGCTGAGGAGCATGCCTAGGGCTTGGCCGCCGACGTGCGCCCGGCGGGTAATGCTGAGAGCGGCGCCAACTTCGTACAAAATGCCGGCATCGCCGGCGAGAGCAAATACTTTGGGCAGACGTGGATGGGGCAGGATTGCGGAAGGGGCGGCATCGAGGCGCACATGCCCGCGCATGCGAAAGTTGGAGAGATCCACCACAGCCAGCGAGTGCGAATCCTGGGCGGCCACGAAGCAATAACCCGGATAGCCGGTGGCCTTGCGCCGCCCGCAACCGGCCAGAGCCGCCGGCGCGAGGAGCAGCATCCTTCTGGAGAGGGTCCGGGCCATTCAGGGATCATTGTAGCGTCCGGCGCTGATGCGGCAGCATGTTATGCTGTCAGCAGATTTCCGAGCAGTCGCTCGGACCGATGCGAACCGGAGAGATGGCCGAGTGGTTGAAGGCGCACGCTTGGAAAGCGTGTATAGGGGAAACTCTATCGAGGGTTCGAATCCCTCTCTCTCCGCCATGCACCGCTGGCTTGCAGTCGTGGCTCCGATCCGAGCCGCGACCGTCAGGGAGCGGTCCACCGCCGAACAGAACGAGGTGGCCAAAGCACTAATCTAGTCCTCTGGGGCTCATAACGTCCCCATTCTAGAGCGATCTTAGGAAGTTCAGGATGTCTTGTTGTTGGTCGTTCGACAGAGCACTATATTGACCAATCACGCCATTGGCTTCCGAAGCCTGACCTGCGCCGCTTGCATGGGAACTGATCGCCACGGTGAGATCGGTTGTCCGCCCATCGTGGAGAAAGAAAATGCGCTGACCGAGTCCCCACAGTGGCGGCGTCCGGAACTGGTCCGCAGACGCATTTCCCTGGACGAGACCATCTGCCAGTCCGGGCCCCATATGATGTAGGGCAAGATCAGAATAAAGAGCTACTGTCTTTTGGCTCAGCGCGCCCGAACTCGACTGACTGGTCTGAAGCGACGGCGTATGACAAAAAGCGCAGCCCACCTGTGAGAAGAGACTGCGGCCGTTGGCGATGGACGGGGTATCCGGGATAGGCGTGGGACCCGCCGAATAAGTCACAAAGTCGGCGATCTTTAAGAAGTCCGGGAGGCCGTTGACGGGACCTGCGGCCAAGTTGCGACTATCCTCCGGGAGCTTATTGAAGTGACAGGAGGGGTTGGGGTCGTTCTCGTTGGAGAACAGTGCGTTGGTCACTCCGACTTCACCTTCATATGCTCCCGCGGCAAGCAATGGGAGATCGGTGCCTTGGCCTTTCCAGAAGAATCGGCCGGAGCCGAAAAGGCCCGCCGCCTTGCCCGCGATTCCCAGGCTCTTTTTGGCAGCCGCGTTGGCGGCCAGGTTCGCTGTAATGGTTGCCGTGCTGATGTTCTGGATCAGACCGTCTCCATAAAGCGGCCGAGGGATGTGGAACGCTAGGTTCGACTTGAGTGAATCGAAATTCGGCTGAGCCAGAACGCAACCCGGGGCATCGCTCCGTCCGGTAATGGTAAACAGGTGAGTGTCCGTGGGAGGGTTCGTCTGCACGACAACGAAAGCATTAAGGATTGGTCCATTGAGCGTAATGAAGAAGGGAACGGAGTTGGTTGCTCCATTGAGAGTCGCCACAGCGATCTGCGGATTGAGTGGCGGACTGGAGCCGCCCGGCGCCGGAAAGGCATGACAGCCGGCGCAACTGTTCATATTAAACCTTGGACCTAAGCCCAGCCCAGTATTGCGTATTGTGCCCGAAACCGAGTCGATCTCTTGAATGGATGCGAGGCCGGCAGCGAATAGCTGCGACTCCTGCGCGGTTAGTCCAGCCAAGGGACCGCCGGCGGCAGGAGGGCCGCCGCGAGGGCCAGGATCGGTCGGAGTGGCGCTTCCGTGTAACAAGCGGATGGAAAACATCACCACAGTTGCGATGATGAGAGATAGAGAGAGGAGCAGAGAGCTGCGGAATCCAGTTTTTACTTTCATAACAACTCGCCTTTCGAAATACGGGTCTGGACCAGAGTCGAGTGACAGCACTGATCGTAGGCATGCTCGCGGATTTCCGTCCGCGCCAGGCTGCATCCAATCCCCGCCTTCCTGCTCTTCTCACTTTAGGGCACGATGATCGGAAGCACGTGTAAAAAGGGGCAAGCCTTGATGAAATTGAAGAGAGTTAAAACGACCGGCACGGCGATACAATAAAAGCCAAAGAAACGTGGCAAATAATCGTCTTTCTGCAATCAATCACATTGTGGTTCTGATGCTGGAGAATCGCTCCTTTGACCACATGCTTGGGCTTCTGTATTCCGCGAATGGCAACGTGTCCGCGAGCGGCCAGCCGTTCGAGGGATTAACCGGAAGCGAATCGAACCCGGGCACCGATGGATTGCCCGTTCGGGTGTTCCCGATTGCTCCGTCCGATGCGAACGCGTACTTTATGCCCGGCGCAGACCCGGGCGAAGGTTACTCTGCGACTAACTCTCAGCTTTTCGGAAGCACTACGGCTCCCTCGCCGCCCCTGGCCACCAATGAAGGTTTCGTTACCGATTTCAGCTACACGCTTGGGTGGGAATCGAAAGAAGGATGGTCGATCCTCGGCGGCACGACGGCGGACAGCATTATGGCTGTGTTTCCGCCGGCCATGCTGCCCGTCCTCTCCGGTTTGGCGCGCGGCTTCGCCGTCTGTGATTACTGGTTTTGCTCTGTTCCTACTGAGACACTACCAAACCGAGCCTTCGTGAACGCAGCAACCTCGCAAGGCCATATGGACGACAAGACCAAAAAGTATACTTGTCCGAGCATTTACGGCCTGCTGTCGAAACATAGTGTGACCTGGAGTATCTTCGGTTATGACGCTCCGCCGCTCACTCGTATGGATTTCTCCGATACGACGAACGCTGATGATAGCCACTTCGGCGAGTTCACGGATTTTCAGAAGGCGGCTGCCGGCGGAACACTTCCCGCCTATACATTTCTCGAACCGAGTTGGGATGCTGGCGGAAACAGCCAGCACCCAAATTACAACGTGGCGTTAGGCGAGCAGTTGATTTATGACGTGTACTATGCCCTGCGCAACGGGCCAAACTGGAACCAGACGATGCTTATCGTGACGTACGACGAACATGGAGGCTGCTATGACCATGTGCCGCCACCTGCAAACGCAGTCGCCCCAGACAACTCCGCAGGTGAGTACGGGTTTGACTTCACGCGCTTCGGTCTTCGCGTCCCCACAGTGTTGGTATCGCCGCTAATTCCAGCGGGCACGGTGTTCCGCGTACCGGAAGGGGCTATGCCACTAGATCACACGTCCATTTTGAAGACGGTCGAAATACGCTGGAATCTGCCTTCACTAACAGCACGTGACGCCGCCGCGGCTGGACTGAGTGACGTGCTCACTCTCCAGGATCCTAGAACCGACGATCCTCTGAAGGGCGTAACTGTACCGGTGGCTGGCAGTGTGAACCCAGATGAAGAGCGCCCCTCGCATTTGCAGGAAATCCAAGCCGAATTGGTAGCGCAGTTGCCTGTTCCGGATGAACAGGGCGGAACCCACCACCAGATGCCGCCGTTGAAGACAAATAGCGATTATAGGGCCTACATTCGCCAGCGCACCGAAGCTTGGCGGGCGTCACGAAAGAAAAGCCACTACGCGCTCCCTCACTCCCGGTAACGTCGAACCGTAGCGCGTTATACGTCCTTCCTGGCAACTAACGTGATACATTGATCCCAGTGTCGTTGTTGTTTGCGGCGGAATGAAGTTCTGCATCTTGCTTCTGTTAATCGCTGACTGCGCGACGAGTCACGCGCAGGACGCGGTTCTGTCCTGGTATCCGCTCGAGGTCGGCAACTCCTGGACCTGGCAGAATGAGCGCCTCGATGGCGATCGGGCTCATCCCAGCTTCGAACGATGGATCATGGAGGAAACCATCGTCAGCGTCGCGCCGGATGCCGAATTGGGCGGAACTCTCGTAACGAAGCGCAATCGCGTACTCAGCGACGTCGCCTCACCCGATTTCATCGCGGCGAACAATGCAGCACGCCGCGTTCCGCCCGAAACGCATCTGCTGATCTTCCGCAACTGCATCTACATTCTGGATGGGCAGGATGTCGGGTCCGCAAAGATCGCGCCAGGCTATGGCCACACGCGCGCGACCTATCACGATGAACTGCTGCGCGGCAACGTGCAGCCAGACTTCTGTTTTCCGCTGACGGTAGGGATGACCTGGGGCCGCATTCCAAGCCGAGGGCTCGACCCGGATTTCGTCTGGCGTGTGGTCAGCCGGAATGCCGATCCGTACGGCCCGCCCAACGGAACGACCTTTCGCCTGATCACGCGCGCCGGTTCCGGCACGGGGATCAATCGCTGGTTTACGAAAGGCATCGGGGTGGTCCAGGAGAATGGCGAGCACCATGGAACCTACGACGAAAGCCGGAGGCGATTGCTCAGTGCGACAATCGGTGGAAATACTCACGGTTTTGAGCTGACTCCCGCACGAACGCCCCCGTTAAGCGAATTCGATTGCACCGGAAGCAAATGGCAGCACTTCGCGCGCGCCGACGGGACCTCGTTCGAGAATACGGCCGCCTGTATCGCGTACGCGAAGAACAGCCAATAGCGCTGAGCACCAGTCACAACTTTTCAGATTGAATGATTGATAGCTGAATAGTTCATCTGAATTGAAAGTGTCCTTTCGGTGAAGGTGCGTGGGCCCGGACTGCAACCCAGGTACTGTCGGTCCTATTCGTCGTTTGGCCTACTCTTAAAAACCTTTTGACAATCGCTTCTGCGCCAACCAGAACCCCTGGCCATCGTAGGCCAAGATCTTGATGGCCATCGCACGCCGGCCACGGAAGATAAATAGATGTCCAGAGAATGGATCGGCATCCAGTTTCTCCCGGCACAGTTGCGCCAACCCGCATTCGGACGCTTTCGCCGCAGGCGTCAAGAACTCGAGGAATGACGGGGCCGATTCCGCTCCTCGCCCGCCCTTCCGCTCGACCTGCTTCGATGGGCCGCCAGCCGCTTGAGCTTGCCATACTCCAGTCGCAGAACCCTTGCGGTTCGGAACATTTCGTGCTCCCGCGCCAATTCCGCCGCTGCTGCCCCACAAGGAATCCGGAATCGGCAAATGCCCGATGTGCAACTTTCGCCACCGCACAAACTGTCCATAAACTCTGCGCATTCCATCGGGGACGTCTGCTGCCTGCCTCGGCATCGTTAGCTCTCCTTGCTCGATCAGACAAAGATCGACCTTAACAGCCGAGGTTAGACCCAGTCACGCAGGCTTGCCGAAAGGACACCATCTCCGCTAAGGTTTTTTGCCCATATTTTCTTAACGAAGTCTTTCCCGATCAGCGCCGGAACGTGTTTGGCCAATAGCTCTTCATGAGTGAGCTTGCATCCCCAGCAAGCACCGACATCTCCCAAGCAATTGCGTGACCTTGCGTCGCCGCCTCATAGACCGAGGAAGCGGAGATGACGTTCGACTTGACTATCGCTCGCACGGCGAATGCCGAAACGGTCCAAAGACACGCTGGAGACTACTCGTCTGGTAATCCGAGTATTTCGTGCGCGGTATCTTCATCTTCCTCTCGGATGAGCACTTTGAAGCCTCCCGTGGCCCAGCCGAGGTGTGGACGCATTCCTCCCGCGGAGTCAGACTGGATCGTGGCGGCGATCCCGGCAGATTCTAGGGCACTCTTCGCCATAACCGCCTCCATCTCGGTCGCGAACGCGTGAACGACAATTAACCGGGTGTCTGACATTGGTTTTATTCTAATCGCTTGGTTTGAATGCGAAAGGGGAGCTGCTGATACTCCTGTGTGAGCTGGCCTCCGGCCGCCCTCTTGACACGAGCCATCGATGGAATCTACGAAGTTACATCCGGTGTTGATCCCCGATGCGTGTGGCCAACCGGTAGACCGACGCGCTCGGCGGTCTCTCCAAAGAAATCGACTTCAATCAGGACAGCAGGCTCATTGCCAACCACCCATCCTTCATGTCCGGGCTCGACGGCCACGAACTGTGGAGCCTTGTACTCCACTATGTAGCCATCGGCAAAACGCACATTGATCTGACCGCGAGCCATGAACCCGACGTGCGTGTGCTGGCACAGCTTCGACCCGATTATGGCGCGCAGATGAGTGGCCCAGGAAAATCCCGGCGGATAAATCATGCGTTTCAAACGAACATTACCGGCCCGAACTATATCCACTTGGACACCACCGATCTCTTTGTGCTCGTCAGCCACCACAGGCGCCAAGAGGGGATCACTCGATTGCATCCCCATATCGTACACCTGAATGGCCCAAAACAATCTTTTCGGGGCGTGATAGAATCCCGGCCATGTACAGCCAATCCAGTTCGCGCATTCTCCTGTTTACGGCGCTCACATTATCGGCCTTCAGTCAAACCAAATCGCCCACCGGTGGCGCCGGGATCAGCCTGGCTCCTGCGGCCGTTTCCACAACGGACGCAGCGGAAGTGCTGGCATTCGAGAGGGCGATGGAAGCCGCCGTAGTTCGCGGCGACGTGGCCTATGTGGAGCAGGTAAGCGCACCCGATCTGACCTTCACGCACGGCGACGGTTGGACCACAGGTGGAAAACCGCTGCTTGTCGATGATCGGGAGTCGTTTCTAAACCGGGTCCGCAACAAACAGTACAACGTGCGGGACCTGGACTCGGTAAAGGTAGAAATGCACGGAGATATCGCCATTACTTACGGCCGCTATGTGGCCCAGAACCGGACCGGCAAACCCGAACAATCGTGGTTCTCCGTGTGGTTCGAAAGGGTCTACGCGAAACGGGACGGCCACTGGCGATATGTTTCTCATCGAACGGTCCATGGTCCAACTTACGGACCTGACCGGCAGTCTGTGAGTGACAAATAAAGGTTAGTGACCCACCTTCGCTGGCGCCTCTCCGGCCGCGCGATACGCATCGAAGGTAAGCGAAACGGCGCGCGCGCAATCGTGGGCAGATGCGGGGGGCGGTTCACCGCGGCCAATCCGATCCAAACAGTCTTTCACCACGCCCGGCCAACTCCCCACATAACTTGGCGGTGCATAGAGGATCTCATTCCGGCCCGGTCCAATGATCTGCACACCATCTCCGCCGGTGCTCGTTGCCCTCACCAAAGCATTCCGGGCTGCGACCTTGCGCTCACTATCAGAGCCGTTGGTGGGAAATGTGTAACTGGCCTCATTGAGGAATACCATTCCGCTGGGCGCACGAAGCGTAACGAAGGCATAGTCCTCCACCTCCCGCTTCCAAATCGAATGGCTGGTCACGGCCGATACAACCTGAGGCTCTTCTCCAGTGATGTAGCGGCAGAGATCGAATCCATGAAACCCCAGGTTGAGCAGAGCGCCCCCGCCCGCTTCCGCTTTGGTGAGCATCCAGGAATTGCCCTCGGCTATGTAACGCTCGACGCCGGGCTGGTTGAAGCGTACCAGCATATGTGAGATGGTCCCCAATTCGCCGCTCCGCACCATTTCTCTGGCAATCTTGGTCCACCAACTGTAGCGGAACGACATCGGAGCGGTAACCCAGGCCTTCTTCTTTTCGGCATAATCCGCCAAGTCGCGTACGGTTTGGTCATCGGCCCCCCAAGGCTTTTCGGCGAGGAAGGGAATTCCGGCATCAACCAAGAAACGGAAAGGTCCGGGCATGTCCACATGGCGATTTAACGAGAGCACAAATTCGGGTTTGGTTTTGTCGATCAACGCCCGGTAATCAGTGTAAGGAGTGCTGCCACACCGCCGGGCGCGGTCCTCGGCGATAGCGCGGTTGGGATCATGCACGCCCACGATATCGAGTTTCTCGTCCTGCAAGATCTTCAAGTAATTGGGTGGAAGCGTCGCGTGGTAGTGCCCTACGCCGATGACGGCCACCCGCCGCGGGCGTTGAGTTGCGGTTGGTCGCCGGGGCTGCTGGGCTAGTGCTTCGTTAAAGCCGGGACTGTTGACCAGGCCTGCGGGCATCAAGCTTCCGATCACGAACCGTCCCGCACACTCTAAAAAGCTTCGACGGCCGTCTCTGTAAGAAAGCGGCGTTTGCGAAATCCTCTGTCCGCGATGATTTGGCACTGTGTCTGGTTCCATAAACCGTTCCGGTGAAGACGCAAGGCATCATATCACTGCCTGAATCGCATGTTGCGTACTCGTTGTCGCTCAACCTAAAAAACGGGCGACTGAGTCTGGCTGGGTTTAAGAATGAATAGATGTGATAGCATACGCGCCGGAGGCGCTCTTCGATCATGATCGATTATTCCGAAATACTCGATTCCAGGCGGCCGACGCGCCGCCATGCACTCATGTTGTTCGGCATGGGTGCGACAGCCTTGTCCCAACGTTCTGTCCTGGCATCGCAAGCACCCCGGTTTCCCAAAGGCGCTGTAATTCGCACCGTGTTGAAAGACCTTTCGCCCGGGCTCGTCACTGGCGAGACGCTGTTCCACGAGCACCTGTCGGTCGCCTATTCGCGGACAGAGCGCCAATTGAAGCTCCCGCCCCCATCCACGAGTGACATCGGGCCGGTCATCGAGGACGTGAAGGAGGCTGCAAAAGCAGGTGTGAGCTGCATCGTGGACGGTGGACACCCGGATATGGGCCGCAATCTGGAGCAACTGAGACAAATTGCCAGGGAAACTGGCGTCTACATCGTGGGGAGCACCGGTTTTTACCTGGAGAACAATTATCCCGCCGAGATCGCGACCATGAGCGAGGACCAGATTGCCGATGAATTGGTTCGGCAGGCCAATGAGGAATGGCTCGGGGCATTTGGTGAGATTGGCCAGTCGAACAACACATCCGAACTAACTCCTCAGGAACACAAGATATTCCGGGCGGTAGGCAAAGCCCACCTCCGGACGAACCTGCCAATCTTTACCCACAATGCAT
This sequence comes from Bryobacteraceae bacterium, assembly GCA_036557125.1. Classification (GTDB taxonomy): domain Bacteria; phylum Acidobacteriota; class Terriglobia; order Bryobacterales; family Bryobacteraceae; genus PSRJ01. The sequence goes on from DATBID010000042.1 coordinate 12,765, forward strand.
ACGGCACGGGACCGAATGTGCCCAAAAATGCCGGTTTGTTACAACTGGATGTCCTGGAATCAGTAGGTGTTAAACCCCAGCATATTGCGATTGGTCACATGGACAGCCTGGACGATCCGACCGGGGAGATTATTAAACAGATCGCCAAGCGCGGTGCGTTCGTGGGTTTCGATCGGGTAACGAGTTCGAGGCCCTCCGACGATCGGCGCGTGACCGAGGTTCTTGCGCTGCTTGAGGCTGGGCACGCCGACAAATTGTTGTTATCGTCAGACAAGCGGCGCGGTTTCGTTGCTACTCCGACGGTTTTTGTGCCCAAGTTGCGGGCCGCCGGTGTGAATGATGACGTGCTCCACACGATCCTGGTCGATAACCCTCGACGTTTCCTCGCCGTTGTTCCAAAGACCCCCCGAAAGAAGCAGGCCCCGACAAACGTCCACTAAGCAGCACTAACACCCGGTGAAAGTTCGAAGCAGCCGATTCACTGATTGAGCCTTCGCTTCATTGCTTGCTCTAACTCCTGCCGGCGGATCGCCTGGAGCTTTTGGTATTGCTCCGGAGTCAGAATGGCCTTCACCTGAGGATCCGTTTGGTCGTGCACGGCCTTGAGTTGCTCCAACTTCTGAATCTTCGAGAGCGAAGAATCGGCTTTAATCGCTTCCACCTTTGGCGCCTCACTTGCCAGAATGGGGATGAGTTGGCGCTTTTGTTGAGGTGTAAGCGCCAGATCTGCTGCCAGTCGCTGCAACTTCTCTGTCGGCTTTACGGACTGTGCACCTAAGTGTGCCGGTATGAACAATGCGCACCAGCCAAGGGCCAGCGCTGCGAAGATGAGAATGCATCGTCTTATCATGATTATCTTGATGTTCTGGACCCGAATCCGGCCCTGTTTTTTCTGCCGCAGGTGCAGAGGGCTATCCGCGTAACTCCGGTGGGCTGAACTATTTCGGCTCTTTTTGTGTTAATGTGTTTAGGACTACGAACCTGGCGGCAGAATGCAGGACAAGGCGGGGCTGAAAAGACACGTACCGGGAAAACATGGGCCGCAATCCTCTCCGTCCGCCCAGCCCGCACGGGCGCCAGAGCGGAACCAGCCTAACAAAGCAGTGTTGCGACCGTCGGAAAGCCGAGCGGTCGCGCCTCCTCCTGTATACAAACCGCTTCGCCAGACTTCCCCTCTGCAACCTAAGACTGCGGCAGTTCAGGGATCGATTTGGAAGCCTGGGACACCACCTCCGGTTTACCTGCCGGCTCCGCCGGGTGGCCACAAGCCCCCACAGGCCGGTCTTCGCCTCAGTCCTGTATTGCAGAGCAAGACTTGGAAGGAGACCGCACCACCGGTCTACCGCCCTGGGCGGCTAAGTGGAGTCCAGTCGAAACCGATACCCTTTGTGAGGGGTGGTTGGCGCGGCCCATTGAGCACCATCCAGCGAGCGGCTGAGGAGTTTAAGGTAGTCAAGAGCAAGAGGACAGAGAAGCTGGAGAGAACTCAGGAGGCCAAAGCGGCAGCAGGGCCGCGGACGCTTTGCGACGCGTGGTTGAACAACAGCCAGGATGCCTACGTTGAGGCCAACAGCGGACTAACTAAGGAAGCGTGGGGAGTGTTAAGGTCCAAGGCGCCGGCACTGGCGGAGAAAATTGCCGGTACGAAAGAAAAGAAGGAAACTCCAGCGATTGCGTGCGGGGAGCCCCAAGCTGTGGCGCTGCTGCTGTCAACCTATGGCGATTTCATTACCGATCTCGGGGAGATCCGTGTGAGCACGGCGTTGGATCAAGCGACCAACAAGACGAAGCCTCCCTGTCCCAATTGCAGCACCTGGCTAGAGGTTGCTCCCGGCGAATTAGACCAATGGGGGGACAGGGCCTACAGGATTAAACCCGCTTATCGATAGCCGGGCGTGGGGCTGGTCGTCTGCGGTTTCCTCTACGCCGGCGTTGATGCTGAAGCGCCGACTGTCTCATTCGTTTCGCCGGCTCGAATGCCGGGTTGAATTCGAGCGCACGTTCGAAGCACTCTAGTGCCTCATCTACCTGGCCCAAACCGAGATGGCACAGGCCTGTATAGTGCGCCTGTTCGGGTCCGTGCGAGGAACCTGCTGCCGAACGGCCGAAAAAATCGAGCGCTTCCGCATAATAGCCCGCTTGCAGCACCACCGTGCCAATCGCAAACGCTACGTCCTCGGCTTCGCCCAGCGGCAGATACGCATCCCACACGCGAAGCGCGGCTGCCGCTATCTCGCGTTTCCACTCCGGCGATGAATCGGCCGCCAGTTGGCTAAGCCGCGGAGCCATTGCCAGAAACCTGCGATAGTCCCACCGGCTCAAGCGGAGAAGAGCCACCAGAGTTTCTAGAGTGAGCGACTCGCAAAGGCCCTCCACTCCTTCCTTTAACGTGAAGAAATCGTCGGGGCCAAATTCCTGAATCGCGTGCTCATACGCGCGGCGCGTCTCACGGTAGCGTCCCGCTCCACGCCCTTGCAGGAAAGCGGATACGTTAATACTTTCCGTTGGACGATCGGGATGCAACACCTCGCCTCCACGCCGGCGAACAAATTCGCCGAGGATCTGATAGTCCACCATCATCGAGATGGAACCGTGGTAAGTCATAATCGGCGCGCCGTTGCCCAACGCGAGACCAGCGTCGCCGCTATACCCGCGATCCGCCGAAAGCAAAGCATAACGCCCCGCTGATATACGCTCGATTTTATCAATGGTTTGCAGTGCCGACACTGGAAAGAGAAATTTCGTGTCCGGCAGACGCCGTGTATAGTCCTGGAGAATCTCGTTCCACTCAGCGTCTGAGTAATAGTTCTCTCGCGCCGGTCGGTAATGATAGGACAAATCTGCTGTAGCCAGCTTTGGTTGGCCGCAACGCAGAGTTACCAGGCCCTCGAACAACCGGCCATCCCTGGCGTGAAATGCGTCCTGCGGGATGCCGTCAAAAACATAATTGGCCACGACTGCTAGCGGCCCACCAACCTTTTCCCCCGATCGAAGGTGGATTTCGGCATCTCGCTCGGGATCGAAATGCGCCATTTCGAGAACACCCATTTCGATCATGGGACGAAAATACGCGTGGGAACGCCAGAACTCTATGGTTCGCTTCGATATGTCTGTCATTACGTACTGGAAGGCGCGGCTATCGAAGTGCTTCAGTAGATTTTTGACAATAAGATATGCCAGGCGTCCGGAGCCAGATCCGAGTTCGACAATGCGCACGGGCCGGTCCGTCTCGCGAGCGCAGTCGCACAGAAACCCGCCCAAGATTTGTGCGTACGCGTCTGCAATGAACGGACTGTTAGTGATGTGGTGAGGGACGATGCTGCCGCGCCACGCCTCAATTCCCTGCTTCTCAAAAAATTCCCGCTGCCACTTCCATAAAATGGAGCGCGAGAGGCGTTTCCCTCTTTCAATCGGCGGATTTGTTTTCGGCAGCGGGCGGGCCGGCATGGAACACGTTACGCCGATGTGGTGCGAGACTCAGTTTCGCAGGCCAACGAGGTTGCACGGCCGAAAAGTTCGGGCACACCTATATTCCGACAGAGGTTTTCAAAACTGACCCGTGGACCCTCCCAATTGAGATCGTCCACCGACTCGAAGACCGGGGCATCGAGCCGCAGAGTCGCTAGCGTCCTAAACAGCAGGGCATCATTCCAGGCGCCAAACAGCGATGTCGCCAATCGGCGGGCACTCCCGATTGCAGGGTGCCACTCCCGCCAATTCTTCGGAATGTTCTCTAGATGGCAATATCGCGATAAGACCGCAGCAGCAGCTTTCTCGCCCCAGCCGGCCACACCAGGAAAGCCATCGGCGCTGTCACCGAGCACTGCCAGGTAGTCTGGAATCGATTTGGGTTTTACGCCGAACTTCGCCTCAACCCCCTCTTCGTCGCGCTCGATCCCACGGCGGCGGTCCAGTTGAACCACACGCGTGGCAGACACACACTGGCTGAGGTCCTTGTCTGGCGTGCAGATGATGACCTTTGTCACTCTTTGATCCGGTGCGGCTTTGGCGGCAGCCGAAGCAAGCCCATCATCGGCCTCGAACTCGACCATTGGCCATACGATCACGCCCATTGCATCGAGCGCCTCTTCAAGAAGGGGGAACTGGGACATGAGCGGCGGAGGCACTCCTTCGCTTGTCTTGTAGCCGGCATACAGATCGTTGCGAAAAGATTCCACCACATGATCAGTGGCTACGCCGATGTGAGTCGCCCCTTGTTCGATCATACCTAGGACCGATCTGAGCACTCCCCGAACGGCGCCGATTTCGCGGCCATAGGTGTCCACGGCCGCGGGCACAGCGTAGTAGTGACGAAACAATTCGTATGTGCCATCGATCAGGTGAACATGCATATCGCTTCGAGTATACGGCACGCGGTCCGCGTCAGGTTTGACCAACTAATTCCTCGCGACGGTTATCAGAAAATCGCGATCGGATTCACCGGCGATCCGGTGCCATTGGGGATTGGAAGAGGCGCGATGACGAGCATGAACTCCCAGCGACTGCGGGCAGCCGCGGCTTGACTCAGTGCTTCGAAATCACCACGGTCCAGAATGTGCACACCGAGGATTTCGAGCACGAAATTGTGCAGTGAGGCTTTGGGAAGGTCCCCGGCGGGTTGCGGCGAATAGCCAGCCGTTTCCCAACCCAGCAGGGCCACGTCACGTTTCTTCAGCCACGGAATGCACGAATTATCCAGCCCCGCCGCCTCGTCATTGGCCCAAGGCCCTAGCCTTGCACGCCGCGCCCATTTTCCCCAGCGGACGATGAACGCATCGCCCGGACCGACTCTTACGCCAGTCTTTTTCTCCCAGGCTTCCAGGTCCTCCGGGAAGATGCGGGTTCCGGGTTCCAAATACTCGACACCCTTCAGCCTCGGTATGTCGTAGAGCACCCCGCGCGTCACAATTCCCTCCTTCATGGTCAAAATGGAATTCTTGGCTGCGCCGCCCTCCTTCGTGACTAGAGTCTTGGAAGCGCCGTTCCACATCTTGCCATCGAAGAAGACGTGCGCGAACGAATCCAGATGCGTTGTGCCAGGCCCGTGAATGCAGGGGTATCCCACGCGGTCCATGACCATGCCCGGAGTATCAACGGTCAGAGCCCACTCGATCGGGCACGGGTTGTCTATTTCCTTTTTGGGATTGGCGTCGCGCGCAAGCGACACGGATATGCCCTCTTTGACAAGGGCGGCGGCTTGCTTGCGTTTGGCTGGGGTTATGAGATTGAGAGTACCGAGCTGGTCCTCCTTACCCCAACGACCCCAGTTGGACAACTCTTTTTGCCATCGTTGGTATTGCGCCTGCGTCGTAAGCGGATGCTGCTGCGCCTGTTCCTGCGCGCAGGCGGACCGTTGAAGAACCACTAGTGGCAGGACGACGTTCACCAACATCGGAAAAACAATTGGACGATACGTTCTTCGAGTCAAGAGTCTTCCTCCGTTTCCAATCCGGATGCTACGTTGGCGATTGTATTACTGCTCGCTAGAGTTGTGCACGCCCGAGGAGCTGGCGCGATCTGCATCGTCACGCCGCGCAACGGTAGTTCCGATTAACATGATGACGGGATAAAATAATCGGACTATGCCGACCGTAACCAACTGGTTTGGGAACATCAGCTCCCAACCCGCTGTCGTCGTCGATGCGGCTTCCGTGGACGATATCGCCGCGATTCTGAAAAATCCGGCCCAGTATCCATCGCCGGTTCGTGCCGTAGGATCGAACCACTCCACTTCTCCATGTGGCACGGCCGATGGCGGAACACTCATTCGTATGGCGAAAATGAATGCCATCGTTTCCATCGCCGCCGATACAGTGACGGCGCAGGCTGGTGCTCTATACATCGATATCGCAGAGGAACTGAAAAAGCATCAGTTGCAGTTTTTTGTAAATACCGAGATCGGCAGCCTCTCGGCCGGTAGCGCCGCCTGTTGCGGCACGAAAGACGCTTCCATGCCCGGGGAGTACGGTCAGGTGAATTCCTACGTCACCAACATCAAGATGGTGCTTCCCTCCGGTGATCTGCTCGAAGTGAGCGAGAATCAGCCGGACCTGCTGCAGCAGGTGCGATCCAGTTATGGCACTTTCGGCATCGTCTACGAAGCTACCTTTCGTGTGAGACCGGTTTTGCCCTTAGCCGTACACCACGAAACCTTCACCCTTGAGGATTTCACGAAGCGCCTTCCGGAACTGAAGGCGCGCGGCGAATCGATGATGTTCTACATTTTTCCCTTCGAGGATCTGATTACAGTGGAATTCCGCCGCTACAATCCGGGGGCGTCCGGCGATCCGAATTGCATCGCCTGGCCGCTGCGCAATTACATGTGGGCCAGCGCAGGCCCGCTATTCTGTTCGCAGGTGGAATCCGATATCGCCGATAAGGATATCCGCTACGGTGTGATCAACAACTTTTGCGCGCTCTGGCGGTTCAAGCTTGAGAATTTCGTCTCGAGCGATTACACCATAGCCGCCGACCAAATCATCCGTTATCCGCTCATCGCCGGGGACAGCCGCTACACGTTCAGCCTTTCTGCTTTTCCTGAGGGGAACTATGCAGCCATCCTCGCCGCATACTTCGAATTTTGCAAGCAGTATTATGCGCAGCAGGGGTACCGCACCAATATGCTCAACGTCGGCTACTGGATCGCGCAGGACCAAAGTTCGCTTCTATCGTATTCCTACGATGGCGGCGTGATGACTATCGATCCCGTCTCCACCGGCAACCCGGGTTGGGGTCAGTTCCTTAACGCATATAACCAGTTCTGCTCGGCTCATGGCGGAATTCCGTTGTTCAATCAAACGGACGGTATTACGCCGGCCCAGGTCCAGCAGGCACTCGGCCCCCGCCTCGCCAAATTTGCCGCGGCACGGCGCACCTACGATCCCGCAGGCCGGCTCTTGAATGCCTATTTTCGTGACATGCTGGGCGAGCCGAATCCTGAAACCGCCAAAGCCGGTGCTTAAGCTAATTAGTTAAGGAGGAGGAAAACATGCTGGCCACACCGTGGGAGCAGCGTAAAGCCCAATATGACATCGTGATTATCGGCTCGGGATACGGCGGCGCGATTACTGCGGCGCGCCTTGCAACCGCCGGCCTCAACCCGCCACGCTCCATCTGTATTCTAGAGCGCGGCAAGGAATGGAAGCCCGGTGATTACCCAGAGCAGCCTGTCGATGCGCTGGGCCAGGTGCGTAGCGACGTGAATCCGCTGGGTCTTTACGAGTTGCTCAATTATCCCGATATCTCCGTCATAAAAGGTTCCGGGCTGGGTGGGACATCACTTATCAACGCGAATGTCGCTATCGTCCCTGACCGCGAGGTTTTCGAGCAACTCCCCTGGCCGCGCGAGATCACCTATGACGCCCTGGCTCCGTACTATCCACAGGCATTTGCGGTTCTCGCGGCCAACCCCCATCCTAACGCGTTGCAGTTGGCGAAAGTACAGGCACTCGAGCGCCGCGCGCAGCAACTGGGCACGCATGCCGCCGCTCTAAATATCGTTGTCAATTTTACGATTGACGGGCCGAACCCGCACGGCGTCGACCA
>DATBID010000043.1:0-7702 GCA_036557125.1 Bryobacteraceae bacterium
ATGCTGGCCAGTTCGCACGCCCTGGTCTACGCCGTGATGAGTCTGGAGGCCGGCATGATCCAATCGCCGCCCAGGGGCCCGGCACCGGCCTTCCAGACCTTTGCCAACGATGTGGAGTTCACTCTATACCTGCTGGCGGCCGTTCTACGTGGCTGGCGAGGAACCGGCGAAGAATTGCCCAAGTTGCGCGACGATCACCGCCACCTGGTAGAAGCCGGACAGGCTCTCTCGCCGTCGGAAGCCTTTCTTCTGCTCGAAACGGACCGGCTGACGGTGAGCCTGAACACGTTAAGAGAACAGGTATTCCGGTATGTAAATTTAGCCGCTCAAATAACGTCTTGACACGAAACTGCTCGTCCTCTAAGCTGTTGTCAGTTACTGAGGGGAATGCTTGAGCAAGCCTACCGATCTCGTCCAAGGCACGCTGAATTTATTGATCCTTAAAATCCTTGCACTGGAGCCTGCCCATGGTTGGGCAATTGCACAGCGTGTGCGCCAAATCTCTGGCGATGTGCTCCAGGTGGGTCAGGGCGCCCTCTACCCCGCGCTGCATAAACTCGAGCAGAACGGCTGGATTCGCTCGCAGTGGGCCGTCAGCGACAATAATCGGCGAGCCAAGTACTACACGATCACCAAAGCCGGACAGAAAGCTCTGGCGCAAGAGAGCGCCGCCTGGGAGCGCCTGGCGGCAGCCATTACGACGGTCGTCAGAGCGGTGTAACACATGCGTCTTGCCTCCATGGCTCGCCTCCGGCTTCGATCTTTATTCCGCCGCAGGCGCGTAGAAGAGGATCTCGACGAAGAGTTCCACTATCACCTGGAACGCGAGATCGATGAAAACATTGCCGCCGGGATGAGCCGGGAAGAAGCTCGCCTGGCAGCGCTTCGCACCATTGGCACTCTGGAACCTCGAAAGGAGGAATGCCGTGACATGCGCGGATTGAACCTGCTTGATCGCATCGTTAGCGACATCCGCTTCGCCGGCCGCCAGTTGCGGCACAGTCCTGAATTTGCCCTGATCGCCATCCTGATGCTGGCGCTCGGGACGTGCGCGAGTATTGCCATCTTCGCGTTCGTCGATGCCGCTCTCATCAAGCCGCTGCCTTATAAGAATCCTGGGAGACTACTGGGCGTGTTCGAACGAATCGATCCCTGGTGCCCTCATTGCAATCTATCCTGGCCGGACTACCTTGATTGGAAGAAAGAGAACTCCACTCTTTCTTCGCTGGATATTTTCCAAGCGAATGGCTACACCATGACGGAGCGCTCCGGCGTCGTGCCGGTCCGCGCAGCGCGGGTGAGCGATGGATTCTTCCGAACGCTCGGAGTCTTGCCGGCGCTTGGCCGCGATTTTTATAAAGGTGAGGATCAACCGAACGCGGGTCGTACAGTCATCTTGAGCTACTCCACGTGGCAAAAGCGATTTAGCGGGCAGCCAGACGTAATTGGCAAGACGGTGGTGCTCGAACGCATACCTAGAATCATTGTGGGCGTGCTGCCCAAAGCCTTTCACTTCGCGCCCGTAGGTCTCGCAGAATTTTGGCTACCCTTCCATCCGGAAAGCGAGTGCGATCTTCGGCGAAGCTGCCACGGCCTATACGGCGTAGGGCGGCTAAAAAATGGGGTCAGCGCGTCAGCCGCGCTAGCGAACCTGGTTTCCATCGCGAAAGTGCTGGAAAAAATGCACCCGGATTCGAATCGGAATCAGGGCGCCAATGTTGCGCCGCTAAGTGAAGTGATTACAGGCGACATCAAACCCGTTCTGGTCGTGCTCATGGCCTCTGCGGTGCTGCTTCTGCTGATTGCGATCGTCAACGTAACCGGTCTGCTGCTTGTGCGCTCGGAGAACCGCAAGCGCGAATTGTCGGTGCGCATGGCGCTCGGCGCAACATCGAAAAGGCTGTTGAGCCAATTCGCTACCGAAGCGTTGGTGTTGGTTCTGGCGGGTTCCGCCGTCGGCCTGGTAGCATCCCATTGGACGATACGGCTGTTGCAAAGCCTGCTTCCGCAGGACATGCTTGCGCACTTGCCGTTTGTGGATGCTCTTGGCTGGAATTGGAGAGTTGCCGCGTTTGCATTCGCGATAGCGCTGCTATCCACTGGTCTATTTGCACTCGCACCGGCGTTCCGTCTTCGGATGCCCGAAATCCGCGGTGGACTGATGGAAGGGGCGCGGGCATCGAGCGGAGTTTGGCGCACGCTGGGATCCAAACTGGTCGTGCTCGAACTCGCAACCGCGGTGGTGTTGCTGGCCGGCGCTGGCCTGCTGAGCCGAAGCGCCTACAACCTGCTGCACGTCAGATTGGGATTACAGCCCGCTCATCTGATTACCATCGACGTAGCCGCGCCCGATGCTTCTTATGCCAAGCAACCGCAAAGCGTTGCCTTGACACGCCAGCTATTGGAGCGCGTTGCGCATCTTCCTGGCGTTCGCTCCGCTGGTCTGTCCGCGGACGGTGCTCCGGTCGGCGGCAACGGCAACACAAACTGGATTCGGATTCTTGGACGCCCCTGGGACGGCACCCACATAGAAGTGCCGCAGCGCGAGGTCTCGCCCGACTACTTCAGCGTTTTGGGCGCGAAGCTCGTCCGAGGGAGATACTTCGATGACCGCGAAGATGCCTCAAAACCGCAGGTGGCGATCATTAATCAGGCATTTGCCCGCAAGTACTTTCCCAATGAAGATCCCATAGGAAAGCAAATCGGACAGGCTTCCGCCGCTCCGACGCCGGTAGAGATCGTCGGGATAGTTGAGGATGTCCGCGAAGGGCCTCTCTCGGAGGAAATTCCTCCGGTCCTCTACCGGCCTTACAACCAGAGCCCCGATACCTACTTCACGCTGATTGTGCGCACATCCCAGGGCGAACGTTCCCTGCTGCCGGAGGTAAGCCGGGTCGTGCGCCAGATAGATCCGGAGATCGTTACCTTGCATGGGATGACCATGGTGGACCGCATCGAAGAATCTCCGGCATCGTACATCCATCGCTCGGTGGCCTGGTTGACGACAGGCTTCGCTGGGCTGGCGCTGCTGTTGGCGCTCGTCGGCTTGTACGGCGTGATCGCATACTCGGTAAGCCGGAGGACGCGAGAGATCGGAATTCGCATTGCGGTGGGCGCCGAGTATCGCATGGTGCGCCGCATGATTCTGCGCGAAGCTGCGTGGCTCGCGGGCATCGGTATCGGGTTGGGTCTGATCTTTGCGGGGCTCGCGGTCGAGTTCTTACGGACACTCTTATTCGGCGTCAGTCCCTGGGACCCAGCCACAATGGCCGGAATTGTCGTCTTGCTCGCGGTGGCTTCGCTAATCGCCAGCTTTATTCCAGCGCGGCGGGCCGCCTCGATTGATCCGGTCGAGGCGCTTCGTGCCGAGTGAAACTTAGTTCTCCCGCATCTGGACACATTGAGTGGGGCGGCTCGCCTGAGCCGCGCCGGACGGCCACGTCCGGCTTGCTCATTTGGTTGAGACTGGGAAGCGCTAAATCGCCGCTGCCTGTCTCATTTGCCGCTCAACAATGCGTGCGGCCCGTTGGCTAATAAGATCGGCAACTTTACTGAGCAGCCCAGGCAGATCTTCGGGCTTGATCAACACGGGACGGCCGGTCTCGGCGCGCCGGTTCTGATAGGTCGTCAGGATCGCGGTGGCGGGCTTGTAGTCCATTAAGCGCGCATGCGCCAGGACTTTCAATCCGGCTTCCGGCGATTCCATCTGGAGATCGCTGAGGACGAGTTCGTACTGCCGCTCATCCAACTTGCCAACCGCTTCGGCGGCTGAAGCAGCAGAATCAACAAAATACCCGCCCGCCTCCAGCACGGCCTTAAGGGTCAGGCGAGAAGTCAGGTCGTCATCCACGAGAAGCACTCGAGCCAGTTCCAACTCCTTGCCAGGTGGTTTCCTTGGGTTCGCTCGCATTCTCGCACTTTCCAGCCCTCGCTTTTGTCCTCAAATGGCACGTTAGCGAATATCGGCACGACCAGTTTAAACGAAAACCGGGAAAATCCACATAGGAATTTCATACTGGCGGTGCTGTTACGGGCCAAACACCCGCAGAAAAACCGTATTTACATTACTAAGCTGCCGGTCTAATGAAAATATATTACTTAACTGCTCCGCGGTTAGATATTTCCGGACAGCCGGGTCCGATTCTACAGCCGCGCGGAAATCGCCTTCCGTTTCCCACGCCCGCATGGCATGCTGCTGCACCAGCCGGTAGGCCTCCTCGCGCAGCATCCCGGCCGCAGCCAAATCCAGCAGAAGCTGCCCGGAAAAGATCAGCCCTTTGGTCAGGTCTACGTTGCGGCGCATCCGCTCAACATTGACCCGCAGACCCGAAATCAGCCAGGTGGTTTTAGAGAGCAAGTAATCCACCAGAATCGTGGAATCGGGAAGAATGACGCGCTCGACCGAGGAATGCGAAATGTCCCGCTCATGCCACAGCGCCACGTTCTCAAATGCCGCTTGGGCATTGGCGCGGACGATGCGGGCTAGTCCGCAAATCTGTTCACAGGTGACGGGGTTGCGCTTGTGTGGCATGGCTGACGAGCCCTTCTGCCCCGCCGCAAACGGCTCTTCCGCTTCGCGCACTTCCGTGCGTTGCAGGTGCCGGATCTCGAGCGCGATCTTATCCAGGCTGGACGCGATCCCCGCCAAGGTCGCGATGTAATGCACATGCAGATCGCGGGAGAGAACCTGCGAGCTGATGGGCGCGGGCTTGAGGCCCAGGCGGGCGCAGATTTTCTCCTCCGCTTCCGGCCCGATATGCGCAAATGTCCCAACCGCGCCGGAAATTTTGCCGACGCGCATTTCCTCCGCCGCCGCGGCAAAGCGCTGGCGGTGCCGCTCGAATTCATCCCACCAGAGCGCGACCTTCAGGCCGAGGGTAATGGGTTCGGCATGCATCCCATGTGTCCGCCCGATCTGCACCGTGTCCTTGTGCTCGAATGCCAGCTTCTTCAAAGCGGCGGAAAGCGTCGCGAGATCGGCCGCGATCAGCCGCGAAGCATCCCTGATCTGCAGCGCCTGGGCAGTATCGACGACATCGTTTGAAGTAAGCCCATAGTGCAGCCAGCGTGAGGGCTCGCCAACACCCTGGGCCTTCATGGATTCGGCAACGGCGGTGGTGAACGCAATCACATCGTGCCGCACCTCCCGCTCAATCTCCTGAATGCGGGCCAGGTCGAAGGCGGCATGCGAGACCAGCGCCTGCGCCGCCTCGCGCGGCACTTCTCCCAAATCCGCAAGCGCCTGGGCCGCCGCCAACTCCACTTCCAGCCAGCATTCATACTTGTGCTGATCACTCCAGATGGCGCCCATCTCCGGGCGGGTATAACGCGCAATCATTAAAGACCGAAGATAGCAATGAGCAAAATTGTGGCGCAGCCACTCTGGCTGCCGTGCCGGCACTCATGCCGGCATTTTGGAAAATCGGGCACACTCCGGGCTGCCGTCCGAATCGCCGCAAGCAGCGGGACTGGCTCGGCTGTCCTGAGCGTGATGGCAGGGCGGCCCGGGCACGCCAATGATCTTCACGTACAGGCTGTGGTTTTGCCCTGCATCCGACGTTTGATCGTAAACAACTTGGTTGCCGTCAGGCGAAAAGCTTGGCTCCCCGGCCACCCCTAGTTCGCTGGTTAGCTCGACCGGGACGAGGGGCACTGGCGGGCTGCCACGCGAGCGGACGAACCACGCTACCGCTGCGATCCCTAACGCCAGACCGAGCAGCACTCCGAAGCGTGACTCGAAGCGGAACCGCCGGCGCTGCGGCGCAAGCCCTTCCGATTCCGGGGTGGCGTGTGCCCCTTCCGCCCGTGCAACCGGCAGCAGGAATCGGTAACCGCGCCACCCTACCGTCTCGATGTAGCGTGGCTCTTGGGCTGAATCTCCCAGGACGATGCGCAGCCTTTTGACTGCAGCATTGATGCTGTGGTCGAATTCCACCACGGTTCCGTTCGGCGCACGCGGAATTGCCATTTGGGAAGTCTCACGAGATGACTTGAACCTTGCCATCACCCTCAACAATTTGAGCAACCTTCATACCAACGAAGCTCAGTTTGATCGGGCTGACACAGCATGCCGCCGCGCCTTGGCGATACAGTCGCGGCTGTTCGGGCCCGAGGACATCCGAATCGCCCCAATGCTCGATACGCTCGCCGCCATCGACATCGGGCGCGGCCGCTTTGCACAAGCGAAGCAGACGCTTCAACGTGTAGCTGCGCTCCGCGAGCGAGTAGTTTCTCCCCAGGATCCGACCTTGTCTGAGACGCTAACTAACCTCGGTTTCGTCAACTACAGCCAGGGCCATTACGCCGAGGCGGAAACGCTCTATCGGCGCGTTATTTCCATTCGGGAGAGGGCTCTCGGCAACAGCCATCCGGAAATTGGTCATATATGGAACCAGCTAGCGGCGGTGTATAGCATTGAGAAACAGTACAGCAAAGCGGAACAGGTGTGGACCAGAGTGCTCCGCATCTACCAGGCCAGCCTCGGTCCCGAGCACCCTGAGGTAGGCACGGTGCTGAACAACCTCGGCATGCTGTGTTACAACGAGTCTCGGTTTCGCGAAGCGGAGCCGCTTCTACAGCGCGCGCTCGCCATTTGCACGAAATCGTTGGGGCCGGATCATCCCTGCGTAACCGCCGCGCTTACCAACCTCGGAAGCGTGGAACGCGCCCAACGCCGATATCAAGAGGCCGAGGCGCATTATCGCCGCGCGGCTACGGTTGAAGAGAAAACATATGGAGCGGAACACCCGGCGTTCTTTCGAACGTTAGGCAATTTGGCTGAAATGCTGCGGGAACAGAAGCGTTATGCGGATGCGGAAGCGCTGTACATCCGCTGCCTGAAGATTGGCGAGAAATTCCTGGGGCCCGCCCAACCGGAAGTGCTTACAATGTGGAGCAACTACGCCGAGCTCCTGCGAACGCTGCATCGAAAGGATGAAGCGCGCCGGATCGAAGCTCGGATTCGGGAATTGCACGCTGCATCGGCAAGCGGCGATCCGCAGCGGTTTGAGGTGAACTGGAGAGACCTCCAGAATCGCAGCAAATAAAACAGAGTCGCGCGCGAGGCGTGCGAAGCACGTCTGCTTTAGCACCTGAGCAGGCGAAACTCCGCTCATCGCTTTCCCGCTCAATACCAAGAAAAATCGGGACACTCCGGGCTAAGGAGTACATCTACTTCGCCGGAAAGGTGGTCGCAATCGAAAATGCGCACTGATTGGTTGGTGGCACGGAACCGCGCGCGCCTGCAGCCAGCGTGTATGTGGGACGCGCTCAACGACAATCCATCCTATTTCGTATTCAAGGAATGCCCGAACTGGGGCACCACCAACAACAACGGCAACGTGCAGGGCGTTACGGTGCAAGCGGGCGGCCCGGGACCTCTAAGCGCGCTGGCCACGTACACCGGCACGTTCACCTACGATCCTCTGAATCGCCTTGCAACCGCTTCCGATTCGGGCGGCTGGACGCGCAAGTTCCAGTATGACCAATATGGCAATATGTGGGTCTGGGACAGTTCCGGAATCGAGTTAGCCGGAAACACGCCGAGGTCGAACGTCTATACGCCGGCCAATCAGATCTCGGGCACCAACTACGACGTCGCCGGCAACCAATTATCCGTTAACGGCGACACCGCAGCATACGATGCTGAGAATCGTCAGATTTCTGTCACCGAACCCCCATCCATGGGCGGCGGCACGGAAAC
>DATBID010000044.1:0-5522 GCA_036557125.1 Bryobacteraceae bacterium
CCACGCCACGGCGACAGCCACGGCAATCACGGAGACACAGCCGTAAGTACATCCGAACCGCAAGCTACGAATCGGCAGAGAAGCAATGAAAGCCGCTGATCCAGAATTCGCGGACGTGCTAATTCGCCGTGAGTGGGTCCGCGAACACCTCCCCAAGACAATGTTGACCATCGGCGTGTCCCTCATTACCTTCAGCTCCTTACCCAACCACCTGGCCACCGAAATCTTCTCCTTGCATTTCTGTAGGGCTTCTTTTGATGACAGGTTACAAGTGAATCACTTCTGCTGAGCCGTATCGTGTTGCCGCCGCTGCTCGCCGTTTTAGAACAGCTGTCGCCCTCTCACTACGATGAGGCCGAACCTCCCGCCGGGGATGAGCTTTGCCTACCAAGGTACGAACATGTCGAATAGAGATCGGTACCCGGGGTCCAGATGCGGCCCTACCTGAAGGACAATCCGGAAAATCCGAGAATTGTGCCCCCTCCCGGTAGCGTCAAGTCACAACGAACAGGAAGTCTGGCTCAGGTAGGTCATGGGTGCACTAGGACTCTTTCCAGGGCAGCCGGAAAAATCCGAGAATAGTTGCCCTCCTCTCCCGAAAGGTGCAATCACACACAATGGAAACTGAACCGCGTAAGTTCCTCAGCACTACGGCGACTCGAAGGATGAGCAAGGCAAATCCGAGAATAGTTGCCCCCTCTCCTCGAAGCACCGGCAACCTTTGTGAACATCCCCAACGGCTCCGTCTTCTGCCAGTCCCCCGGCGACCCATCTTTGGAAGGATCGCCGATCTAACGTACCCTGCCTACGAGAACCGAACAGAAGAGGTTGCGTTGTCCAATTCTCTCCGGACGTAATCAGAAAGGAGGAGACCCAAAAGCAGAATGCAGACAGTACGTATCGTGGTTTTATTGCTGGCTATCGGCCTGGCGCTGGTGTGCCAGACCGTAGCTCTGGCGCAAAACCTGGGCGCCAATCCGCAATTCGATGTGGCCGTCCAGGGCCAAACGGGGGCGCAGCCTGAAGGCGCTTTTCTAAACTTTGTCAACTGGCTCGGCAACGTCATCGCCCCCGTGGGCGCGGGCGTAGCCGTGGTGGGCGGCGTGATCCACTATGCCAGCGGCCGCTCGTACATGCGCTGGCTGGGAACCGCTTTGGGCTTGCTGCTGGTGTCGGGCGGAACTCGCTTGCTGGAGTTCTGGATTACCAACGGTCTGGGCGGAATCAAGTGAACCGGCTACGGGCCGCGGGTGCAGCCCAAACTGCATCCGCGGATTCCGTATGGGAACTCAGGCATATGAATCTGATTAACGACGGAATCGGCACGCTGATTAGTCTGGCCCCGGTTGCGGCGCTCGTCTCCTTAGTGCTGGCGGGCCTGGCGCTACGCAGGGAAGGATCGTTCTTCCAGGGCGGCCGCTTCTGGCTGTGGATGTTCTGGGCGATTGTCTGGGTTACCTTGCCAGCGATGCTCTTCTGGGCCGCCCAGTTCGGCATCCCCGTTCCGGAAACCCAACAGATCAACACCCCTTTCATGAGCAATCTCTACACCGGCGTACAGACTTTTGTCCAACAGTTTCTGATAAATGTTTTTGCCCCCGTCATGGCGGCGTGGCTGGTGCTGCGGTCGGTAATCGACATTTCGGAGGGACGAGCGCCGCTGTACTCGATTCTCGGAGCACTGTTCCTACTGACGATTCCCAGCACTCTGACATTACTCCAAGGCTGGAACTCAGGTACCCTGTACTCCACAACAGATGTGCTTACCGGACTTTGGACGTATACCGCCAGCAAGATTCTACCGGTCGCGGCAGGCCTGGCAGTCATTGCTGCCATCTTAAACTTCGCCTTCGGCAAACCATCGCTACGTCTGGTGTGCTGCGCGGGCGGATGTCTGACCGTTTCCGGCTTCTGGTTGTTAATCAAAGCGATGGCCTAAGCCGATTGTTATGACCTTCTTACTGGGTATTACCAACCTTACCAACTGGATGGGCAATGTGATTATGCCGACCGTCTCCGGACTCTTCTTTGCCCTGGCCGTCATCCGCTATGCGCGCGGGTATGCGCATCAATATATTGCGTGGGCCGGACTGCTGTGTCTGCTGGTCTCGGGGCTGCTGCGGGGTTTGGAGACTTTCGCCTCACAAGCTTCGTGGAACAACCCGGACGTCGTGTGGATCACATTGCGCGGCCTGGTGAATTGGACGTGCAACGTCTTTATGCCAGTCTATGCGGCTGTCCAACTCCTGCAAGGAGTTTTGGCTTATGCGGGGGTAGGGCAGAGGCTTTATCACGGCATGCCCTGGCTGCGTCACATCGCAGCAGCAGGAATGGCCCTGCTGTTATCGGGATTTCTACGGCTGGCGGAATTTTTTGTGCGAAAAGGTCTTGCGGGAGTTAGTTGAGTCTTATGCCATTAGAAAGCACACCGGTCCATCGCAACTTACATACTCGCGTGACAATCCTGTACCTGGAGTTCGAGGATCTATTTCTGATTCTATTCATCGCCGTGCTGGCCAATATCTTCGGGAGATTCCTCGATCGCGAACTCGCCGGAATCCCGCTGAACATCCTGTTTCAATACATCGTTCCCATCGCCACCATCCCGCTGTTGATCGCCTGCAAATACGGCAAACCGCGCAGATATCTGGTGGATTTTCTCGACTGGCATACCAAGCCACAAATCTACTGCGGAATGGAACCGGACAGCGAACAAACGGAGGAGTACGTGACGGAGGAGCCGAGTCTATGCCAATGACCACGGAGCAACACGAAGCGACTCTGCACATGCCGGCCTTGTGCGAACTGCTGCCTATACGGGATTTCCTGGACGATGTCATGGTTCGCACGGACGGCTCCCTCGTGGCCGGGTACGAACTGGGCGGCATCCATTCGTACTACCACACCGACGAAGCCCGCAACCAGACGAAATTCGCTTTGGAGGCGCTGATCCGGTCGCTGCCCGAGCGGTCTATGCGGATGCAGGTGCGCTTCGAGCAGGTGGAAGGCCTGAACCACCTGTCCGAACAGTATAAGAACCAGCTGCGTACCGACAATCCGGCGCTCCAGGCGCTCGATCGCACCCGTCTCGCGGCGTGGATAGAGAAAGAGAGGTCCGGCTTCTATCTCCGGCCGCTCCTGCACGCCTACTTCTACTGGAATCCTCACATCCATCACGAGGCCGCCGATACGGATCTCGGCAGAAAACTGTCGGAAGTCAGGGGGGCATGGAGTATGTCGGCGGAGAAGTGCATCCGGCGCACGCGACGCGAACACGAAGATCTCCTTTCGGAAATGGAATCGATGATGGGGGGCATCGAGCACACGCTGGTAGCCACGGGGATGAGTGTGCGGCGTCTCGGCGATGGGGAGCTGTTCCTGGAGTTCAAAAGAGCCTTGAACCCGCTGTTGGAGGACAGGGTGCGATACAAACGGCCGTGGGAGTTATCGCGCCAACCCCGGGAACAGGCCGGGGACACACAGGTTCGCCCGGAGCTGGGCTACCGCAGTGCACGGGAGCAAGCGGTCAACACACACATCGAAGACGATCAGGAAACCTACCTTAAAATCGGCGGGCTACTCTATTCGTTTTTGTCGCTGAAGGATCTTCCGGATTCTACCTACCCCGGCATACTGCGCGAACTACTGACGCTGGATTTCCCCTTCGTGGTCAACACCGAGATATCCATTCCCGACCAGGCGAGCCGGCTGAAGCTCTTTAAGGGGCGCTTGCGGCGCATGATGGCGGCGCAGCGGGACTCCAGGGGCGGCTTCCGGATCAACGTGGATGCGCAGGTGGCTCAGGACCAGTTGATCAAAGTCCTGCAAGATCTGATCTCCAGTTCGCTCAAAAGCGCGCAGGTCAGTGTGGTGATTGGCGTCCGGACCTCTCAACCCATCGAAAGCCGGCGGGATCGCGAGAAACAGGAGCGCATCCTGGCGGAGCGCCGGCAGCGGGTGGAACACGCTGTCATGCGGATGAACGGCGCGCGGGCGCTGCGGGAGGATTTGGCGAAGCGGCGATTGTATATCAACGGCCTGCCCGGGATGACGGAGGTCAATAAGCGGGAGCACGACTGTTTTACCCTGCACGGCGCCGACCTGGTGATGGTGGAGTCGCCCTGGAGAGGGACCCCGCAGTCCCCGCTCATCCTGCTCGAAACGCCCTATCGCCAGCTGGTGCCTTTTTCTCCGTTCGACCCGAGCCTGAGCGATGCCAACGTGCTCATCACGGCCAAATCGGGTGGCGGCAAGACGTTCCTGGCACAGTTGCTGTTGACTATGATGGCGCGGCTCAATCCCTTGATCTCGATTCTGGAACGCGGCAATTCCTACCGGCCGCTGGTTGAGCTGATCGGCGGGCGGTGTATCGATGTGGACCTGGAAGGGGCGGAGACACTGAACGCCTGGGACCTGCCGGCCGGAACGACTACGCCCTCCAAGGACAAAATCGCATTCCTCAAAAATCTGACGCGCCACATGATCGGCATCGGCGACTCTCATGCGGACACGGCCCTTCTGGACAACCTGCTGACGGATGCGATCGTCAGCACCTATCAGCGATGCCGCACCCGTGTGGACCGGCCCATCCCGACCTTCAATGACCTGCGCGAGGAGTTGGTGACCTGGCGAGATGAATCCGACATAGAACGTATCCGGGACGAGGCCCAACTGGCCGCTGTGAAGCTCCGGGAATGGACCGGAGAAAAGGTTTACGCCCGGCTGTTCGACCGCCACACCACCATTCGCACCGGCGACAACTGGCTGTTCTTCAACGTGGAGGGACTCACCAACGATTCGAAACTGGAAAGCGCCATGAGCATGATCATTGCGCAGGCCATGGCAGAACGGGCATCCGGCCGGACGGGACAACCTAACATTACAGTTCTCGACGAATGCTGGTCGTTACTCGATTCGGAAGTTTTGGCGCCGCAGGTAGAGCAGCTGTTCCGCACGGGGCGGAAACGGGGGGCGAGCATCTGGGGGATCAGCCAGGCGCTCGAAGATTTTGTGGGCACGGAGACGAACCCCCGGCCCCACGGTCCGGGAATCGTCAACAACGCCTCGACCAAGATCCTGGGCCAGCAGCATGGCGATCTGAAGGCATTGGAGCAATACCTTCATTTGAATGCCACGGCGCTTCACGAACTACGCGGGTTCGGAGCTCCGCGCAAGGGGACCATGGCGCAGGCTCTGCTGGTGCTGGGGGAGAAAGCCGAAACGACACAGACCATCTCGATTGTGCCGACCTCACTCGAATACTGGGTCTGCACGACTTTCAAGCGGGAACGGCTGTATCGCGAGTGGTTCCTGAAAACCCATCGGGGCATGCCGCTGCTCCAAGCCTATGAAAAGCTGGCGGAGCGTTTCCCCAAAGGTTTAGCGGATATTGCTGAGTTGCCGGAAGAGGAGTCGGGAGCCGTGGCAGGGACAGCCGCCCGTGCGATGGCGAGGGGATGATGACATGGATCTGCGGACGCATCTGTTCGAGACTTGCTGGGTACGACGGGGCCGCTCCGCGC
>DATBID010000045.1:0-11173 GCA_036557125.1 Bryobacteraceae bacterium
AGCATTTCGGTCGATCAGGGCATTGGCGCGGTTCAGGCAACCGGCAACCGCCGGGTCTTCCCGACCGACTCCACCACCTATACTCTGACCGCCGCCGGTCCCGGTGGAAGCGTCACCGCGCGGGCAACCATCAGCGTCTCGGCGCCTCCGCCTCCGCCGCCCCCACCGCCGACGGCTGTAAACAGGCCGCCCTTCCCGGAAGCGCTCAGCGGCCAGGTGCAGGACGCATACTTCGACTACGACAAGAGCGATATCCGTCCCGATGCCCGCGACGCTCTGACCAAGGATGCCTCCGCTCTGAAGAGCATTCTGTCCGACTATCCGAACGCCAAAGTCGTTGTAGAAGGCCATTGCGACGAGCGCGGTTCGGCCGAATACAATCTCGGCTTGGGCGACCGCCGCGCCACTTCCGCCAAGGAATTTCTGGTGCAGCTCGGGGTTCCTTCCGATCGCCTGACGACCATCAGCTACGGCAAGGAACGTCCCGTCTGTACTGAACATGATGAAACCTGCTGGCAGAAGAATCGGCGCGCTCACTTTGCTCCGGGCCAGTAGGATACTAGAAGTATGTGGCCGGTAGCGCCGGTGGCCTTTGCCGCCGGCGCCCGCCGGGCCTTTTGAACCGAGGAGGTCGTGTGAAATTACAAAATCTCCCCTTCGCCGCCGCCATCATCCTGGCGCTGGCCGCAGCGCCCGTTCCCGCCCCGGCCGCCAGCCGGGAAATTCAGGAACTGCAGCGTGACGTTGGCCTGCTGCAAGAGCAAGTGAAGGAACTGCAGCAATCTCAGAACGAGAAATTGATTGAGATCCGCACCATGGTGCAACAGGCGATCGACAACGCCAACCGGGCCACTACCGGCGTCGCCCAAATTCAAACCGGTATCGGGCAAACTACCAGAGATCTGGAGGGCAAGGTCGTTACCCCGGTCGTCACCCTGGGCACGCGCATGGACCAGATGTCAGACAATTTTCGGATGCTGCAGAATTCCGTTGCCGATCTGACGTCCATTGTCAACAAGCTGCAGGCACAACTGACGGATATCAATAACGCCATCAAGGTGCTGCAGGCGCCTCCCGCCCCGCCCCCGCCGGCTAGTGGAGCAGTTCCCGGCGCTCCCGGTGCTCCTGGCGCAGTTCCGGGCCAGTCTGCCTCCACCGATACGCCCACCGTTTCCGCCTCCGACCTCTATGCCAACGCGCTGCGCGACCGCACCAGCGGCAAGCTTGACCTCGCCCTGCAGGAATTCTCCGATTACCTCAAGTGGTACGGTAATACCGATCTCGCCGCCAACGCGCAGTTCTACGTCGCTTACATTCACTACTCCCAGGCCGATTACGACGATGCCGTCAAAGAGTTCGACCTGGTGTTGGAAAAGTACCCCTCCGATAACAACAAAATTCCCGATGCCCTCTACTATAAGGGAATGTCGCTGACGCGTCTTGGCCACCGCACTCAGGGCGCCGAAGAATTCAAAAGGCTCCTCAAAGAATTCCCTAATAACGACTATTCCCGCCAAGCCTGCTCGCAACTGACTTCCATGGGGCTGCGCTGTTCCACTACAGCCGCGGCCCCGAGGCCCCGTAAAAAGAGTTAAGACGCCTCTCGGTAGCGCCGGCTGTCTTGCCGCCCGTTTCGCTCAAGTAGCGCTCTCCCATTGCCGATAAGCTACTGGGCACATCCCGATGTTGGCCTGGTACGCAGAAACCGAAACACGCGTAGACAAAAAGATTGTACTGGCCAATATCCCTGCCTTTCCTCCAGTGGTTTTGCGGGTATTGGATCTGCTTTCGACCGAGCAACCCGATAACAAATCGCTCATTCGCGAAATCTCGCTCGATGCCACCCTCTCGGCCCAACTCCTGCGGATGGCCAATTCCCCTCTGTTCGGTTTTGTCTCGCGCGTCCATACCGTGCAGCAGGCCGTCGCCTTGTTGGGTTATGTTCGCGTGCAATCTCTGGTTATGGCCGTTGCCACAGCAAACTACATGCGCAGCGGCCTCCGCACCGAGGCCCTCCAGAAGTGCTGGCGCCACTCCATGGCATCGGCGATTCTCGCCCGCGAATTCGCGCGGGCTTGCCGGGCATCATCCCAAGCACCGGCACCCGAATCCGCCTACAGCTTCGGCCTGCTGCACGATATTGGACGCTTGGGTCTGCTAGTCGCTTATCCCGCCGAGTACAGCCGTATTCTGAAGGTCGCCGATCGCGACAAGGTCTCCCTCCTCGACCAGGAGAAACTACTCTTCGGTGTGGATCACTGCGAAGCCGGCAGGCATCTGCTCGAAAACTGCAAGCTGCCCGAAGAGTTCTGCCAGATAGTCGGCCGCCATCACGATCCGCCCGGTTTTGCCTTGGGGAAAGAAGCCGGCGGCCCCCTCGATTCTCTCCTCATCGGTTACCTGGCTTGCCAGATGGCGGACACTCTGGGCTATTCGGTCGTGACGCCGCTGAAACCCGCAACT
Organism: Bryobacteraceae bacterium; assembly: GCA_036557125.1. GTDB lineage: Bacteria > Acidobacteriota > Terriglobia > Bryobacterales > Bryobacteraceae > PSRJ01. The sequence continues at coordinate 2,464 of DATBID010000045.1, forward strand.
ATGGACGAGCTTCTGGCGCTCTTGCCCACATCGGCGCGCACCCACTTCCCTTCCGATCCGGAAACGCTCGGACAAATCATCGCCAAAGGTCTGGGGGAGGATAACCCTCTTGGCGACTCTCCAACCGCCGAAACCGAAATGGAACTGCCCGCCGCCGCATTTTCCTCCGCCGTGCCTGATTTCGGCGCCTCCCACAACCCGGCCCCTGGGGCAGGACTTGTTGCCGCCATGATTTTCACAGTCGCCTGCTTCGTTTTTTTCTGGTTCTGGGCCCGTTAATTTACTGAAATCCCCAATTCCGTTCCAGAAAACGTACGCAAGCATTCCACCGCAGCACGGAGTCGTCATTATCCGGAGGGCGCATCTCCTTCGCCTGCCGGTACGATTCCATCGCGATCTGGAACAGGCGGTAAACCTCGCGTCGCGAACGATGATCTTCATGCCGCCGGAACAGCGCAATGGCGTGCCGTTCGTAGACGATGCCCGAATAGTATGCCCGCTGGTATTCGGCGGGCAGAAGTTCCACTATCTGTAACGCTTCTTTCGTATTGAGGCCGTGTTCAAACTGATCGGTCAGGGACAGAATCAGCAGGATCAGCGCCGCCGTATTGGCCGGATCCGCAGCCAGCACATCCCGGCAGATGCTCTCGGCTTGCAGCGGCTCATTGATGAAGCGATACCGCTCCGCTTTGGCGAGCGCGCCCGGAATCGCTTCCTTCGAAATCGGCATTATCTGAGGTCGCGAGTACACTACTCCGTCTTGCATTCCCGAGCAGCTTATGCAAATTTCCACCGCAGCGCAAGCGCAGTCGCGCAGAATCCGATCCCCGCCTTTCTGTGGTCTGATGGTATTTAGCTTCTCCGTTCAAACCAACCCCTTATGCTCAAAATCCATCTCGCCACAATTGCGTTGACGCTCACGAGCGCCGTGGCCGCGGCTCCATCCCGCCCAACCGCCGCTCAACCGCCCATACCCCGTACCGCTGATGGCAAGCCCGATTTCGAAGGCATCTGGCAGGCGTCCGGCAGCGCGGCAGCCGATCTCGAGGACCATGCCGCCAGCCTCAACATGCTGGCCGGCCGCTCGGTCGTAGTGGGCGGCGAAATTCCGTATCAGCCCTGGGCCGCAGTCAAAAAAGCACAAAACTTCCAAAACCGCCAGAAGGCCGACCCGCTGAATAGCTGCTATATTCCCGGCGTCCCCCGCGTCATGTATCTCGACTACCCGTTCCAGATTTTCCAGACCCCGCGCGACATCGCCATCGCGTTCGAATGGTCGCTCGACTACCGCCTCATCTACACGGATGGCTCCGCGCACCCGCCCGATCAGGAAGCCTGGATGGGCGATTCGCGCGGCCACTGGGAAGGAGACACTCTTGTCGTCGACGTGGCCAACAATAACGACAAAACCTGGTTCGACATGGCGGGCGATTTTCACAGCAATGCTCTCCACCTGATCGAGCGCTACATCATGACCGGCCCGGATACGATCCAATACGAAGCCACGGTTGAGGACGCAAAGGTGTTCATGAAGCCCTGGACCATTCGCCTCGCGCTCCACCGCCGCACCGATCGTGACCGCCTCTTTGAATACGTCTGCCAGGCGGAAGTCGAGGAGGCCAACGGCGCCTTCACTCGTGAAGAGCGGACCTGGTATCCCGGCAACGGAACCCCGCCGGCGGTAATGCCGGCCAATCCGCCCCTCCCGCCGCTCCCCAAAGCTGCGGCCAACATTCGCCGCACTCCCGACGGCAAACCGGATTTCCAGGGCTTTTACGAACCCGACGCCGGCGGAGCCAATTATGGCTTGGAGAGGCGCACGACCACCGCCGTCACTCCTGGAGGGCGCGGCGTGATCATCGATCCGCCCGATGGCAAATTACCCATGCAGCCCTGGGCTGTGGAGGAAAGAGCCTCCCGCAACCGCACCGAACGCGGCTATGACGACCCGACCGCGCACTGTTTCCCCGCCGGTCTGCCCCGCTCGATGTATGTTCCGACGTCGTTCGAAATCATCCAGACCCCCAACTTCATCGTGTTTCTGCACGAGCGCGTCTCCTGGCGCATAGTGCGCCTCAATGAGCGCGCCCACCTTCCGGACTCGATCCGCCTATGGCAGGGTGATTCCATCGGCCACTGGGAAGGCGACACCCTGGTCGTCGACACGACCAACTTCAACGGCAAGACCTGGCTCAACGAGGGTGGCGAAATCGTCAGCTATGCCGAACATCTGATCGAGCGATTCACCCCCATCGCGGGCGACCTCCTCAACTATCAGGCCACCGTGATCGATCCGGTCGTCTACACCCGCCCCTGGACCGTTTCGATTTCGCTAAAGCGCGAAAAATTCGAGCTAACCGAAGCCGCCTGTCACGAAGAAGACGACGACCTGCCGCATCTCAAAGCCCTGAAAGACGCGGCGGCGAAGAAATAACTTTCTTGTTCATAAAATTTAATAGCTGACGACGCTACATTTCCCGGCGACCTTCCATGGCCTTCTCAAGAGCCACTACCTGCGCAAGAACGGATTCCCGGTAAGCGGAAACGCGGCGGTTAAGGAGTATTTCGACTTTTTTGACGAGCGGACGGGCAGCCGGCGAACACACTACGGGTATGAGTGGTGAGTCGAAGACGGGACGAGAGATTTTAGCCTCCCGCCCGCTTCGCGGTGTGAACTCAGATTCATACAGCGCCACTATCGGACTTCGTAGCGAGAAGCGTCTCCCCAGGCGCCCGACTGCCACTTGATCCAACAGGCTTGCTGCACTAGCACGACTTCTTTTCGGACATCGATGCCCGCCCGCGACAACCGCCGGGCCCTACTACCCAGCGGAAGCGCGAACACCAAACAACTTTGAGAAGAGCCACCGGCCGGTGATTGAAATCCTTCTCGATTTGAGTATAAGCACGCGACGGGACGGTCTTTGCGGGGAGGCGAATGCATATGATTGAAAAAGAGGCGAATATATTTTTAAATTTGGTGAAATTAGGCGCATTGTAACCGGCGCAACGCCGGATAGGCCGCGGGTGTGAACCTTGGTCCGCCTCCGCTGAAACGAATTCGGCCACCCATTTCACAATCGGGTAGGCCGTTGTAAAAGGCGGCCGACGAAAGGAGCCATCGTGCCATTCTATCCGCGAAGACAACCACTCGGGTTGATCCCGCACGACGCCTATCTGCGCATCACTTCCGACGCAAGCCTGCGTCAATTCCAACACCACCCCAACGTTCGCGTCGCGGGCGCCACTGCCTTTCGCGAAATGCAGGAATATATCCTCGCCCACAATGCCCAGATTGACGTCGTGCACAGCTTTGAAGATGCCGCCGGACAGATCTTCGATTGCGTTCCCATCGAGCAACAACCCAGTCTTCGCGGCAAGCAACAGACGATCCACACGCCGCGCGATCTGACTGCCTTGTCACGCAACGGCCGGGCAGACCAGGGTCATCTCCCGCTTGCCAAAGATTTCAACAGCGCCGCTCTCGATCGGCACGGAAATCCGCGCCAGGCGCCGTCGGGCACCATCCCCATGCGGCGCGTCCGGCTCGAGGATCTGATCCGCTTCGAAAATCTCCGCAGTTTTTTCCGCAAGCACCCGAATGCAGCGGTCGCCAGCGCGGCGATTACGCGCACCCGGCCGACCGCGCCCAGTCCCGACGAACGGCAGAACCATCGCTACGCGGTCGGCTTCCAGAGCATAGGCAATATTGGCGGCCATAGCGCGGTTTCGGTGTACGGGCCGAGTGTCAATAGCAACGAGATCTTTTCTCTCGCCCAACACTGGTATTCCGGCGGCTCCGGCGCGAATCTGCAAACCGTGGAAGTAGGCTGGCAGGCCTTTCCGAAGCATTACGGCGTCGCATCGCCCTGTCTGTTTATTTTCTGGACCGCTGACGCTTACCAGACCGGCGGCGCCTACAATCTGGAACAGCCGGGCTTCGTGCAGGTGAACAGTAATGTCCAGATAGGCGGCGCCCGGGATGCAACCGTGCAGAGCGGCGTTGCCCCGGAGGAGATGGAGATCACGGTTTATCTGATCGCCGGCGAAGGCTGGTGGCTCTATCTGGACGGGCTCGACAGCAATGCGGCCGTGGGTTATTACCCGATCTCCCTATTCGGCAGCGGCCAGATGGCCACCTCAGCCGACCAGATCGAATACGGAGGCGAAACGGTATCGGGTGACCCGCCCTCCGGCGACTGGGGCGCGATGGGCAGCGGAGCATGGGCCAACGACGGCTGGCAGGCGGCGGCGTATCATCGCGCCGTCTGGTATTGGGACACAACTGGCGCCAGCAACTGGGCAAGCTTGAACGAATTCACACCCGCGTCGCCTTGTTATACCTTCAACGGCGGCTTTGATTCCACCGGTTCCTGGGGCACTTATTTCTTCTTCGGCGGTCCCGGGGGAGGCGATTGCTGAGGCAGCCGCTCCACCCGGCGCTCCACCCGAAACGAGGTTCGCATGAAAAACGCAACCAAGAAACAATCTCCTCAGGACGCCAAAAAGCGCACCGCCACGAAGAAGGCAGGGCAACGCGTCACGGTTCCGACCGTGTCCGCGTTGCGGGTAAACCGCCCGGCCGCACCCGGCGCCAACGCTGCAGGCAACGTCCCCCTCATCGCCAGCCAGTTGCGCGTGCCGCTGACGTTCGATCCTTTAGGACAGTCCGGCGCCCATCTTCCCGACCTTTCGAAGGCCCGCTTGAGCGCGGTTTCCAATCTGTTTACGGGGATCCAGCAGGTCCACTCGAATCTCAGCGCGCTCCTTACAGCCCTAGCCGATCCTCCGGCGCCGGGCCAGGTGATCAGTTCGCTGCTGCAGCCGGATGGAAGCCCCGCCTGGCCTCTGCAGGTGCAGTTCGATCCATCTTCGTTCGGCTTCTCCAGCCCCGTGGTGACCACTGTATCGGTTGACCAAGGCTCGTTCACGCTCCCGCTCCCTACAGGAATGCGGCTGCCCGCGGGCAGTTCGCTCTCCCTGACGGTACACGGTTCCACAAGCACGGTCACCGTCCAGCTCGCCGCCGCCGATTTAGCCTCCAATGGACTCGCGCCAGCCATCATCCTCCCTCAATATGTTGCCCCGCTACAGACCAGTATTCTCGGTTCACTGCAGAATCTGGCGGCATCGGCGCCCTCCAGTGGCCCGCCACCGCTTTCTAACCCCGCGCAATTGCCCGCGGTCAAGTTAGGCGAGTCGGGCGACTGCTTACTTAAGTACGGCGCTAACTCTTCGGTGGACAGCTTCACCTTCGGCGTTTTTCACCGACTAGTCGAGCCGCGTGCCAGCATTGTCTCTCAGACACAACAGACGCCTCTGGGCCAGGGGCTGTTCGGCTTCCTGCCTTTTTACCAGGACGCCGCCAATCAAGCGGCCGGAAATGGCGTCGTGTCCTATGTCGACCGTATTCCCGTCGAACAACCGGTCAGCGTAGACGGATTTCGCGACCAGCTAATGGGTCTGCAGCCCGATGGAATCTTCACGAGTGATGAAACACGTCCCATGGCGGGAACGCTCGGCCTCGGCTATACGTTGTGGCTCTCACAAAGGTGGACGTACCAGGGGCTGGCGCTTGGCAACCTGGTCTATTCGCTGCCTCTCGCTCCCGGCGAGCAGCAGCAGGTGGCCATCTTTGAACGCACCGATACCGAATCCGTGTTCGAGAGCGAATCGCTCACCGAAGAGCAGCAGATCCAGCAATCAGCCATCGCTGACACTTCTACCCAGGCCACCTTTAATTCAGCATTCAACGAAGCGGTGAACGGCTCGAGCTCGTTTCATACCGATTCGTCTTCTTCCAGTTGGGGAGGGTCCCTGATTCTCATCAGCGGCGGGTCGGGCAGTTCGTCTTCGAGCGGAACGTCGCAGACATCGCTGCAAGGCCAGCGGAATACCACGCAACAGGCAACCCAGGTGACTCACTCGGCCGCTGAAAACCAGGCAAACGCACGTCGCTTCGCGGCTCGCACGGGAATGCGGGTGGCGACCGCCAGCGAGTCGCAGCAGGTTACCACCAAAACCATCACCAATCACAACCACACGCGCGCGCTCACCATGCAGTATTGGGAAGTGCACCGGCTCTACGACGTCACCACGGCGATTGACGGCCTGAGCATGACGGTTCTGGTGCCCCTGCAGGTGGTGCGCTTCATGCCCGCAGGCCAGCCCCAGACGCTCACCGATCCCAACCAGCTCTCCACTCGCGCCCTGGTTCTCCAGCGCTACAGCGCGCTTATCAAGCATGGCGATGTCCTCGCGCAAGCCCTGCCCCGGAGATACCAGCGGGGATTGGCCATGTTGCTGGAGTTCGCGGCCGACCCTTCGGCCAAGGTGGATACCACTGGTTCGGCCGAAGACATCATTCAGTTTTCGATCAGCGGCTCGTTTCTCTACTGCGAGGCTGTTAACGTCACGCTAGTCACTTCGCGCAACACGCGCGTGGGGCCCGCATATCTGACGGGAGCGCTGCTCCAGCCCCCAGCGGATACATTCACGTCCAAAGAAGAGTTCGCCCAGTGGCTGACGAACCAGCGCCAGATCACCTCCACGAGCCTCACCGGCGCCATTTCTCTGCCTTCGAACGTAGCCCGCTCCGAAGTAATCGGCTTCGAAATCCAGCGTGGGTTCTCGCCTGCTTCTTACACGCTGGCCACTCCTAATATGCAAGCGGTGCAATACCTGCTTGGGGTCTTGCCCGGCGCCGACGTATCACAAGCCCTGCCAACGATCTTCGCGCAGGCCAACGCGCAGCGCACCACCGTGACGCTCAGCCCGGCTGAGCTAGAGTCGACTTTGGGTGGACCAACGCTCGCATCGTTCGCCGCTCAATTATCAGACAATAGCGCCCAATACACTTCCGGCTCGGTCTTTGGCGCCGAACTGCCGCAGCAGCCCTACCCGGTGGCGGCGGCACACGTCCCGCCGGTCTTGAAGTACCAGCAGATCCTCGAAATCGAAAAGATGGCGGCCCATGTCGTGCGGCGCACGCTGACTTATTCGCGCGCCATTTGGGCTTCCATGTCGCCAGAAGAGCGCGCTATCATGCTCGAGGCTTACACCATTGGCGTACCGCCGGGAGGCGTCCAGGATGCCAGCCAGATGGTACCGCTGCTGAATTGCGTCGAGAACCGCGTGCTGGGGTTCTTCGGCAATTCCATGATGCTACCGTTCATCATTCCAGACAGCCTTTCGAACCAGGTTGTCGGGAACCCGGCTGGGAATGATCAGAAAGTGGATCCGGCCAAAATTCAGGACGCTCTCCTCGCCTTTCAGCGTGATGGTTTTCAGCCGCCGCACTCGACTATCGCCCTGCCCACGCGCGGTGTCCTCGGTGAAGCGGTGCTCGGAAGCTGTCCGTCGGCGGAAAAGATCGATATCACGCGGTTCTGGAACTGGCAGGATTCGCCGGGAGACACGGCTCCTGCGATCTCTCCGGTTACGCTGCCAACCTCCAGCCCGTCGCTGCTGGCGGGAGTGACGGCTCCGAATTCGCTAACACAACTCCCGTCGCTCATCAACAACGTGTTGACCGCCCCTTCGCCCGACACGTCGCTTCTGCAGGCACTCGGCAAGGATGCCGCGAGCCAGCAGGACTTCAGCACCGCGCTCACAGGCCAGACCGAGCTCGCCGGCCTGATCACCAACGCGCAGAACAACGCCAACTCGGCTCGCGCCGATGCGCTGAAGACGACCAAGGATCTGACGTCGCAATCGATCGCCACGATTGGCGACATCGTGGGAGGCATGCACGGGAACCCGCAAGCCGGCAGCAACGCGCTGGCGGCACAAAACGGGAAGAGCCCGACCACTTCCGGCAATCAGCAGCAGAAAGGAACCCAGCAGCCTGGCGGTAAGAATCCGCCGGGTGGCGGGACGGGCGCTGGACCGGCTCCAGGTCCGGGTGCCGGTCCGGGTGCCGGTCCAGGTGCAGGTCCGGGCGGTAGTCCCCTTGCCCCAGCGGCGCCGAACTCGCTTCGGCCCACAATAAAGAGAGGAGCTTGAAATGCCAGCTAATCCCCCGGCCGGGAGCGCCAAAACCGATTTTGGCCGCCACTCGAAACACCACGACCCGCAAAACGCGGCAAATGCGCCGGCGCAACAACCCGGCAGTCCGGATACAGGCACGACAGGAGCTGGCGGGACCGTGGTCACCAGCCGTTCAGGCAAAGAGCTTGTCGAGATTAACATTTACATCACTCAGGAGGGAGCCGGTGACCCCGGGGTCGGTCCCGGACCGGGTGGCGGCGGTCCCGGCGGCTGGGGCGGTCCAGGTGCCGGCCCAGGTGCGGGGCCGGGTGGCGGCTTAGGTGCAGGACCGGGCGCGGGTCCAGGTGCAGGACCGGGCGCGGGTCCAGGTGCAGGTCCCGGTGCGGGACCGGGTGCGGGTCCAGGTGCAGGTCCGGGCGCGGGTCCAGGTGCAGGACCGGGCGCGGGTCCAGGTGCAGGACCGGGCGCGGGTCCAGGTGCAGGTCCAGGTGCAGGACCGGGCGCGGGTCCAGGTGCAGGACCGGGCGCGGGACCGGGCGCTGGTCCAGGTGGAGGACCGGGTGCAGGTCCGGGTGCGGGTCCAGGTGCAGGTCCCGGTGCAGGACCGGGTGCGGGTCCGGGTGCGGGTCCGGGTGCAGGTCCGGGCGGTGGTCCGGGTGCAGGTCCGGGCGGTGGTCCGGGCGCCGGTCCGGGCGCCGGTCCGAGCGCAGGGCCCGCGGAC
>DATBID010000046.1:0-5896 GCA_036557125.1 Bryobacteraceae bacterium
CCGCTGATGCGGCGGCAGCGCGCAATCCGGAGTTGCAGGCCACACCGCCGGACACAATCAGGGAACGCGCGCCGAAACGTTCCGCCGAATCCGCCGCTCGCGTCAAAAGCTCGCGGATGACGGCGTGCTGGAACGAAGCCAAAAGGTCGAGAGTGCGTTGGGGGGTCACGGCCAGCCATTCTTCCGGAGTGGGGTGCTGGGCCAAAAGAGCGCGTCGTGCCGTGATTTCCGCTCCCAAATCGCGCACTTGTACCCACCGCAGCACGGCGGTTTTCAGACCGCTGAAGCTGAAATCCAGGTCATTTCCTTTCATCCGCGCGAAGGTGAAACGCACTGCCTGAGGATCGCCGTGCGTCGCCAGACGGTCGATGACCGGACCGCCCGGATACCCAAAGCCCAGCAGCTTCGCGACTTTGTCGAAAGCCTCCCCGGCGGCATCATCCCGTGTTTTGCCCAGCAGTCGGTAGCGGTAGCCTTCTTCCACAGCAAAAAGATGTGTGTGTCCGCCGCTGACCACCAGTGCAACTCCCGGCAGCTCGATGCGTGCGCCGCTTTGCCGCGCCTCCAGGAGCACAGCATGAATATGCCCCTCGATGTGATTCACCGCGATCAGCGGCAGACCGCGCGCGAAGCACAGCGATTTGGCGTAGGTGAGGCCGACGAGTAGCGACCCCACTAGCCCAGGACCGCTCGTTGCCGCCACGGCTGTCAGGTCGTTGAACCCGCAGCCGGATTGTTCCAGCGCTTCGCGCACCACGGCTACGATGGCCCGCAAGTGCTCGCGCGATGCCAACTCCGGCACGACTCCGCCATACTTCCCGTGGGTGCTCATTTGCGATGCCACCACGGAGGAGAGCACTCGTTCGCCCTCCTCGACCACTGCCGCGGCCGTCTCGTCGCATGAGCTCTCGATGCCCAGAATTCGCACTTGCTTCCAGTGTAACGGCCGGGCAAAACGGCCTCACCTTCAGTTCGCGATCAAAGCTTCAAAACGCGTGGCCACCGGCCGGAGGCCACGGCTAAAACCGTACGCCAGCAGCCCGGAAGTCGTGCGCGCGCATCGTTCGGCCGCCACCTGCAAATCGAGCAGGTGCAGGCGCGCGGGGTGCCCCGGCTCCAAAGCCTCTAAGCAGTGGCTCACGCTGCTGAGAATGACAGTCAGCTCTTCGTTAAAGCCGTGCGCGGCAGCAGCGGCCACGGCGTAGGCTTGATCGCTTTTCGTTAAGCGTTCCACAACCGCATACTAGCTGCGGGGCTTGCGTCTGTTTTCGCCGGAGCAGGATAAGCTCCTTGAAATCAACGAAAATTTTGCAAAAAAATCTGTGATCGCCCAACCTACCTGAGCGACTTCTTCACCTTCATCCCGTATTCCGCGGCTTTCGCCAGAACCACCGCTTCATCCAGCGTGAGAATCCGGCCGTCGCGCACCACAGGCTTGCCGTTCACCATCACGTCCCGCACATCCTCGGCTTTTAGTGCGTAGACCATAGCGGAGATCGGATCGTACAGCGGAACTGCGTTGGGGCGGTCGAGCCGCACAGCGATCAGGTCGGCGCGCTTGCCGGCTTCGAGCGAGCCGATCTCTTTTTCGAGGCCCAAAACGCGCGCCCCCGCGATGGTGGCCATCTCTAGCGCCGCGGTGGCGGGCAGTGCTTGCGGATCGAGCGTCGTCACCTTTTGCAGCTTGGCAGCGAGGTCCATCTCTTCAAACATGTTGACGTCGTTGTTGCTGCCGGCGGAACTATCGGTTCCCAGTCCTACGTTGATGCCTAACGCGCGCATCTTCACCACGGGCGTAACCCCGCTGGCCAGCTTCATGTTGCTCGAGGGGCAATGCGCCACACCCACGCCGCGGGTTTTCAGAATCGCCATATCGCGGTCATTTACCCAAACGCAGTGCGCCGCCACCGTCCGGCCCCGGAATTCGCCAAGTGAGTCGAGCGCCTGGACGGCGCTCATGTGGCGCTTGGCCATTTCATCGTCAACTTCCTTTTTGGTTTCAGCGACGTGGATGATCAGCGGCGCGCCATATTTGTTGGCGAGAGCGCGGGCCGCTCGCAGCGTTTCATCGGAATTGGTGTATATCGCATGCGGCGCGACGGCGGGCGTCACCAGAGGGTCATGGCGAAAACGCGTCAGGTAGCGCTCTGTGAAGCGCAAGGAATCGGCCGGAGTCTTCGCGTCGGCAACCGGGAAGCCGATTATGGATTCCCCCAGCACCCCTCGCATGCCGGCTTCTTTTGCCGTTTCAGCCACCACGTCTTCGAAGTAGTACATGTCGGTGAACGTGGTGGTCCCGCCGAGCAGCATTTCGAGCGCTCCCAGTCGCGTGCCCCAGCGGACAAATTCCGGCGAGAGGTTCTTCGCTTCTGCCGGAAAGATGAAGCGGTTCAGCCAGTCCTGCAATTTCAAATCATCGGCGATGCCGCGAAACAGCGCCATCGCGGCGTGCGTATGCGTGTTGATGAGGCCCGGCGCAAGGATGGCGTCGGGCCGGTCGAGCCGCTGGCGGGCTTCAAAGCGCCTGTCGATTTCCGTCCTCGCTCCAACACCCACGATCCGGTCGCCGCGGATGGCGACCGCGCCATTTTCGATGACGCGCCGCGATGGATCCATGGTGATCACATATCGCCCGCTCCAGATCCAATCGGCCGGCTCGGCCGCGAGCGGAAAGGCAAGGAGAGAAAGGAGGACAATCAGAAGCGCTTCCGAGCCGCGACCGTTAGGGAGCGGTCTGCGCGGCCTTTTGCAAGCAGGAGTCAGCAGATTACAGATACGAAGCATCGAACGGCCTTGGAAAGAGATCTCTCAAACGATGGATTTCCACGTTCCCGTGCAGATTCACGAGCGCAATTTCGATATCGCCGCAGAATTCCCACAACACCTGGCGGCAGGCGCCGCAGGGAGGCGTGAGCGAAACCGCAGCCACCGCTACGCGCCGGAACTGGCGGGCCCCCTCGGAAATGGCCTTAAACAGAGCAACGCGCTCCGCGCAAATCGTCAGCCCGTAGGTCGCGTTTTCCACGTTGCAGCCGGTGTGAATCACGCCCTCCGCATCCTCGATGGCCGCGCCAACCGGAAATTTCGAGAACGGCGCATACGCATTCGCCCGGGCGGCAAGCGCGGCGGAAAGCAGCGGATCCGTCATTCCGCGGCTCTCATTCTAAACCCAGCCGAGGCAGCACGCGCTTCAGAAGCTCGACCAGCGTGCCGCGCACCATTGCTCCGGTTTCGAGCACTTCTTCGTGGCTGATCTTCTGCGGCAAAATGCCCGCCGCCATATTCGTGACACAGGAAATGGCGAGCACCTTCATCCCCATATGATTGGCCACAATCACCTCCGGCACAGTGGACATGCCAACCAGGTCCGCGCCTATGGCGCGCAAATAGCGGATCTCAGCCGGTGTTTCATAAGAAGGCCCGACCAGCGCCGCATAGACGCCCTCCGCCAGCGGTATGCCCAGTTCCGCCGCCGCCTGCCGCGCGATCTCACGGTACTTTGCCGCGTAAGCCTCGGACATGTCCGGAAACCGCGGGCCGGCGCTCTCATCGTTCGGGCCGACCAGCGGATTCACGCCTTGCAAATTGATGTGATCGGAAATCAGCACCAGCCCGCCGCGCTGGAACGCGAGATTGATGCCGCCGGCGGCATTCGTAAATACGACAGAATGGACGCCCAGCCGTCCCAGCACGCGAACTCCGAAGGTGACCTGCGCCGGGCTATAACCTTCATAAAGATGCGCACGGCCGGCCATCACCGCCAACGGAAGCGAGCTAAGACAGCCGAGAATCAATTCACCGGCGTGGCCGATGGCGGTCGAACAGGGCCATCCAGGAATTTCAGAGTAAGAAATAGCGGTCGGATTCGTAAGTTCGTTGGCGAACGCCCCCAGGCCACTGCCCAGCACAACCGCTATGGCCGGCCGCAGTTTGGTGCGGCTTTGGATGTGACGCACCGCGGCTTCGATCATAGGAGCATGCCCGCGATGCAGGCCGACATGAAATTCGCCATCGACCCCGCGGCTACCGCCCGTAAGCCCAGCCGGGCCAGGTCCGATTTGCGGTTCGGCGCAAGCCCGCCGATGCCGCCGATCTGAATCGCAATCGAGCTGAAGTTGGCAAAACCGCACAGGGCATAGGTGGCAATGGTGAACGAGCGCGGGTCGAGCCGCGGCTGCATCGGGCCGAGTTGCGTAAACGCTACGAACTCATTGAGCACCAGGCGCGTTCCCAGCAGATTGCCCACGTCGAATGCGTCTTTCCACGGCACACCCATGATCCACGCAACCGGCGCGAAGATGATGCCGAAGAGCTTGGGCAGCGTATCGGGAACCCAGCTTAGAAGCGGCAGAGAGTGGACCCATCCGAGAATGCCGTTCATCATCGCAATGAGCGCAATGAACGCCACCAGCATCGCGCCCACGTTGAGAGCCAGCCGCAACCCATCGCCCGCGCCTTGAGCCGCCGCGTCGATCACGTTGACGGCGGTCTTCTCCACTTTGACCTCCACCCGCCCTGCCGTAACCGGCTTCTCCGTTTCGGGAATGAAAATCTTGGAGAGCATGATGGTCGCGGGCGCCGTCATGATTACCGCTGTGAGCAGGTGTTCGAGGCGCACATGCGCGATCAGCACATAAGCCGCCATCACCGCCCCCGAAATATGCGCCATACCGCTGGTCATAACAGTGAACAGCTCGGATTCGGTAAGGCCGGGCAGAAACGGTTTGATGGTCAGCGGCGCCTCCGTCTGGCCCATGAAAATGCTCGCCGCGACATTCAATGATTCGGCGCCGCTGACCCCCATTACTTTCTGCATGCCGACAGCGAGGACTCTCACAATCGACTGCATGATTCCGAGGTAGTAAAGGATCGAGAAAAACGAGGCGATGAAGATGATGAGTGTGAGCACCTGGAAAGCGAAAACCACGCCGAACGGCCCGTTTGGCCTTCCAAGCTGATCGCCGAACACAAATGCGCTGCCGGCTTGGGAGTAATCGAGCATGGCCGTAACCCCACGACTGATCGCCTGAAAAACCTGGCCGAACCCGGTCTTCAAAACCAGCAGCGCAAACAGGAATTGCAGCCCCAGACCCCAGACCAGAATCCGTCCCTTAATGGCGCGCTTCTGAGTGGAAAATAACCAGGCTACTCCGACTATGATGATGAGGCCCAGGAGGCCAGTAAAACGGCCCATAATAACTCTTTCTCTGCGCCCTCTGCCCCTCCGCGCCCTCAGGTTTTGACTTTGATTTGGGCCTTCTCTGCGTCTCTGTGTCTCTGCGGTGCGAATCTATCCCACTACTTCCAAAATGAGCTCGCGCTCATCCGGCTTTTGCGCGGAAATACGGAAGGCGTCTTCCACCATCTCGGCTGCCTCTTCCACACGGTCCTCTCGCGTGTAGTAGAGCCTGCACAGCACCGAACCCGCATCCACCTTTTCGCCCACTTTCACTTCCAGAATGATGCCGACCGCCGGGTCTATCGGATCTTCTTTGCGGTCGCGTCCCGCTCCGATCATGTTCGAAGCCGTGCCTATATACTCGGCTTCGATGGAAGTGACATAGCCTCCGCGCGGCGATGCGATTTCGCGCATTCCCGTGGCGTTCGGTAGCAGTTCGAATTTGTCGAGGGCCTGGGGATTTCCTCCCTGCGCCGCCACCGCCTGCTTAAATTTCCGGTATCCCGAGCCATCCACCAGGCATTCCTCGGCCATGCGGCGCGCGTCCTCCAGAGCTGGGGCTTTCTTGCCCAAGAAAATCATGCGGGCGGCTAGTTCGATCGATAGCTTGGTAAGGTCGTTGGGGCCGGCGTTCTGCAAAGTCTGCGACGCCTCCATCACCTCCAGCGCGTTGCCGATGGCATACCCTAGCGGCTGGCTCATATCCGTAATGAGCGC
>DATBID010000047.1:0-4831 GCA_036557125.1 Bryobacteraceae bacterium
CTTGATGGCAACCGTCCGCTGTAGTCGTGTATCCAGCGCCCGGTAAACCTTCCCCATACCGCCCTCGCCAATCCCGGAGACAACTTCGTATGGGCCAAGGCTCTCGCCGGGTTTGAGATCGTGACCGAACACGAGTTCCTGCCGCGATGCCGACGTCCGAGTGTACTCGGGCCCGGACTGGCGCCGGAGAAGCGATTCCACCTCCGCCCGAAGATCCGCGTCCTGACAAACTTCAGCGAGAAATCGGGGCCGCTCCTCCGCCGGGCGCTCGAGAGCTCTGTGATACAGCTGTTCGAGTTTTTCCCATTGCTCCGGGCTCATTCGTGCTCCGACCCTGCGCTGGTGATTCTTTCACCCCGAAAAACAGCATTTAGTTTACAACTCTTCCGCGCGCCAGCACCGTGCTGGATATGGCCCTGAGAGCTTCGAAGTGCGATCCTCCGATCGCCTTCGTTATGAGTAACGGCAGCGCTCCTTACCCCTGACGCGAATCACGGCTCACCGCGAAGTGCTGGAGTCAAAGTCGCGGATTTCCGGCGGTGGGTTCCCTGTTCGTAGGCATATCAATCGTTTCAAGTTGATCTCTGACCAGAACAAGAATGCAGCGCAGGCTACCAACCGGCCCGGAAGGTCCAAAGGCCCTATCCAGTCGCTCAGCTTCTTGTAGCGCGTGCGAGTTGATGGTCTGAATCGCATTCAACCCCAGCCCTGACTTGTCGTAGGCGGAGATGCGCGCGAGATTGAGTTCGACTAATTTCCGGCACGTCACTTGCCCGGCTCGGAGAGCGGACTGGATATCGTCGATACTGGCCTCTAAGAGATGAAAGCTCGAAGAAACAGGGCCAAGCGCCGTATTAGACAGTGCGTCATATGGTGCTATTGGCTCCAAACCACTTTTCGCAATAACGCGGGCCGCATCTGCCGTAGCAAGAAATTTGATGAACGCCCGGGCTGCGTTTAAATCCTTGGTTCCTGCGACCACCCCGGCCGAGAACACCGTAACGCGTTGCGCCCCGGCGGGCAACGGTCCGACGTAATCGATGCCCTGGATGGGAAGCAGCTCGCTGACCTGCTGGAAGCCGATCTCCGCCTCTCCGCGCGCAACCACCGCGCCAACTCGTTCACGCTCGATTCGCTGGCTCTTAATGCGAACCTGGTCAGCGATGCCGAGCCGCTGAAAAAGCTCGGTAGACAAATAGGCGCCGCTGACACTACTGGAGTAGGCGATTGATTTGGCTTCGAGGAGCGTGCGTTTCAACGCATCGAGCGAGCTGATGTCAGGCTTGGGCGCGCCAGCCCGTACAGCCATGCCGATCCCCGATCTCGCGAGGGGGACACGACTACCATTCACTACGCTGCCGTCTTGAATCAATTCGTCCAGGGAGGCGTCCGCAAGGATAACGACATCTACCGGTTCGCGACGGTGAAGGCGATTCGGGATGGAGTCCGGTCCGGTCCCCATGGACGTGGCGATAGTAACGATTTTATTGTTGGTGGCGCGTTCGAACAGAGGACTGAGTTCAAGGTACGCGGCTGTGAAGGCCCCTGAAGTCATTACCCTGATGTCGGCCCCGTGGGCTGTGGCCGAAAGCAACACAATTCCTGCGGCGAACAATACTGCCGTTCTCGAAGTTAGGGACATATTCTCTGTCACGCTTCAGTCCCTCCCTGGCTCGTTGGAACCTCGTCGGCTATCCGTGGCATCCGCCCAGCGCCTTGCGCAGGCCTCCGATTGATATATTGTATTCAACACGTCTCCGCTCAAGAGAGCAGTCCGTTTTTCGTAAGCAAACCGACGAAGCCAGGTATTTGACTCCGCACCGCTACTCTGCCAACCTAAAGAAAGCACGCGCCTTTCCCCCGGATCAACACCCTTGAAAGTCGGTTTTGTCAGCCTCGGTTGTCCAAAGAACCTCGTCGATACGGAAGTCATGATGGGCCAGCTCGTGGCCCGTGGCCACGAACTCACGCCGCAGCCCGATGAGGCTGACGTGATTGTCGTCAATACCTGCAGCTTTATCGATCCCGCCAAGCAGGAGTCCGTCGACACGATTCTCGAGATGGCCGAGTTCAAGAAGACGGGGCGCGCTCGCAAACTGATCGTCGCAGGCTGCCTGGTGGAGCGCTACCGCGATGATATCCGCAAAAACATTCCCGACGTCGATGCGGTCATCGGGACGAATGAGGTCGAATCCATTGCGGCCGTCTGCGAAGGGATCGAGCAGGGGGCAGACCCGTTTGCCCCTTACCTGTACCACGATCTGACGCCGCGCGTGCTCGCCACTCCACGTCACTTCGCGTATATGAAGATCGCCGAGGGCTGCGATCACCCGTGCACTTTTTGTGTAATCCCGCAGTTCCGTGGAAAGTTTCGCAGCCGGCGCTTCGAATCGGTGGTCACCGAGGCGGCGCGCCTGTTCTCGCAGGGCGTTCGCGAGATCAATTTGATCGGCCAGGATACAACCTGCTATGGAGAGGACCTGGGTCTGAAAGACGGGCTCGCCCAGCTACTGGCGCGCTTGGCGCAGATCGAGACGCCGTATCCCAAGTGGATCCGGTTTCTGTACTGCTACCCCAATCGCGTAACGCAGAAGCTTCTCGAGACGATTGCCGCGCACGATTCGCTGGTCAAATACATCGACATGCCGCTGCAGCATGCCAGCGCCCCGGTGCTCAAGAGCATGAAGCGCGGCGCAAATGGCGATATTTTCCTCAAGCTGATCGAGAAGATCCGCAAGACTATCCCCGGCGTGGCGATTCGGACCAGCATGATCGTCGGCTTTCCCGGAGAGACCGAGACCGACTTCGAGAATCTCTGTGACTTCGTGAAGGCCGCCGGCTTTGACCGTCTTGGCGTCTTCTCCTACTCAGATGAAGAGACCAGCGCCAGCTTTCATCTGGACGGCAAGGTCGACAACCGGACGATCTACAACCGCAAGCGCCGGCTGATGGCGATCCAGCGCCGGATTTCTCGCGCGCGCAACCGCGAGATGATCGGCCGTGAGGTGGACGTCCTGGTCGAGGGACCCTCCAAAGAGACGGACCTTCTTTGGGAAGCAAGGATGCCAACGCAGGCGCCGGAAATCGATGGTGTCTGCTACATCAACGACTTCGGAGCCGCGCAGCCGAGAGCGGGCCAGATCCGCAGGATGCGTATCGGGGAAGCGCACGATTACGACCTGGTGGGCGAACTGGTGGGAGAGGCGCCCGCCGAAACGCCGCGCCCGCCGGCCGCTCTTTTTCAAATCCTCGACCGCTCTGCAGCGCTGCCGTACCGATGAAGTGCCCCATCTGCAAGAAGCCGGTTGTTACGGATGGCGAGTACATGCCATTTTGCAGCGAGCGCTGCAAGCTGATCGACCTCGGGAACTGGGCCTCCGAACGGTACGTGATTTCGACGCCGATCCGGCAGACGGACGCTACCGAGGAAAAGACGGACGATGAAGAGTAGTATCAAGCCACGGTTAGGTCGTCATCGCCAGTCTTGGGAGCCATGACAGATATGCAGAATTTCGATGACCTCAGCCTTTACGGCATAAACAATGACGTAGGGCAGAGGTAGCACCGGCAATTCCCTTGTACCGCTCCGGCGCCCGGGTCTGCCTATATTCGGCGTGGTTTGAGAGCACGGGTACGGTTATAAATCGCCCGCACGTCGGCTCCGAAAAGCGCGAGTAATTCCGGTCAAGATAGGTTCTGATGTTCTCTAAATCGTCCGCGGCGGGCACAGTCCAGCGGATACGCACTTAAAATCTGAACATGCCTTCAACGCGAGCGTCCATCTCTTCCTCTTCGATCAATTCACCGCGTTCGGCTGCCGCAATTCCCCTTTCGATGGCGGCGAGAAAGCGGGCCTCTTCGTCAAGCAAGCGCAAGGCGGCATCCTTCACCAGATGAGGAGCATCGGTCCCCGACTTAGTGGCCACCCGCGCTAGCTGCGCTTCCTGATCGGCAGTGAAAGGCACTTCATGCCTTCAACATACGAGAAAATCGGCGCTGAGGCAAGATTCGCCAATGCCTTTGTTTGTACCCTGAAAGGGTTCAAACAATGACAGAATAATTCTCAGCGCATGATGGACTTCGGCAAGTGAGCGCCAGGCTAGCGCGTTGGATCGCCACCTGGTTCGGTTGCGGCTACGCGCCGGTTGGACCCGGCACCGTGGGATCGCTCGCCGCCGTGCTGATCGCCTGGGCGTTGGCGCACTGGGCGGCGTGGCCCCCATTGGCGATTGGCGCCCTTGGCGTTGTTGCCGCTGCGCCGGCAATCTGGGCTGCCGATGTCACCGTTCACGCCACGGGCAAGAAAGATCCGGGCATCGTGGTGGTCGATGAAGTGGTCGGCCAGTGGATCACGTTCGCGGGCGCGACCGCGATCGGCTGGGCGACCGTAATCGCCGCATTCATCCTGTTCCGCCTGTTCGATATCTGGAAGCCTCCACCGGTGCGCCAGATGGAGCAACTTCCCGGCGGCGTGGGGGTGGTGCTGGACGATGTTTTCGCAGGCGTCTATGCCGCGGTGCTTCTCTTCATGATTTCGCGTCTACTAATCAGGCACTGAGCGCAGTTCACCGACGGCTACAATAGAGTTGCAGAGACATGGCAACTCGCAAAGAATCGGATGGACGTCCGCAGATTACTGGCGTGGCGCCCACGGCCGCCATCCCCGGCGGCGAATTTCAGATCCGTGGAAAAGGCCTCAGCCGCGAACCGCGGTCGCGGGTGCTGATCGGCGATGTCGACGCTCCGGTGATTATCGGCTCAGATTCCTATATGGTGATTCGCGTGCCGGAAGGCGCGTCAGCCGGCGAGCTGATCGTCAGCCCAAACGAGC
>DATBID010000048.1:0-3538 GCA_036557125.1 Bryobacteraceae bacterium
TGAGACGTTGATTCAGTTCACGTTTGTTTCAATGGCGACCTTACTCCCGCCAGAACGTTCCCACGCTGAACCAGGCCACTCTGAACAAGTTGAAGCAGATCCACATCAAGGGGAACACCGGCGATACGGTATACGACCGGCTGTTCGTGCCGCGCAAGACCTGGGGGCAGTGGATTGCGACGCCGGGCGAGCTGGTTGGAGTGGAGTTGTTCGGGTCGGCGGCGAGCAAGGGCACCATCTCCGGCAACGACGGCCAGGTGGCCATCCAATATCTGGAAGAGGCGCTTTACGAGGCGGCGACTAATATGGGCATTCTGATCTATAAGGGTTGGACAGCTACCGGCGCCAAGAGCCTGAAAAGCGGTGAGGTCCGTCTTCAGGTGACTAACCAGCAGCGAAAGCAGGGTTACCTGAGTAGTTACTTCAGCACTTACGAAGAGACTTCCGACCTTGTGGTGGTAGCTACCGGGGCCGGCGCCTACAAAGACGATTTTGTCACCTCCACGCTGGGCTTCAATACTATAAGCCGAGAGTGAAGGAGCATGCCGGGTACGGCGTGTATCATCACTCCGGCCCGAACAAAGCAGTGAACCTGCAAAACCTGGACGCGGATTTGAAAGCGGTGGTGCGAGTGGACCAGTCGCTGACCCGCTTCGACACGCCTTCGCACAGTTACCTGCTGGTTTTTCTGGGGGTGTTGAACACCACCGATTTGAACAATCTAAAGAGCAACCCGGCGCAATTACGGCGACTGTTCGATGCCCTCAGCCTTTCCCGATTCCTCCGGTTTGGGCTGGACGAGGGATCTCAGGCAGCCCAGGTTTTCAAGGTGAAGTTGCGCCATGCGAAGGGGTTCGCCAAACCGCTCAAGCGAGCGGTGGTGATCGGCGACGCGGCGGCCAATCCGCGCCCGCAGAGCGGCAGCGGGCTGAATTCGGGGGTTGCGAGCTTGCCCGCGCTGGGAACGCTGGTGCACGATCTGGCCAACGATGTGAGCGAGCCGGAAGACGCGTTCGACCAGTACAACCAATCGCTGAAGACGATCAGTTACAAATTGCTAAAGAAGGCGTCCAAGGCGATGGCTGTGGGACTGAAGTACTCGATTATCCGGCTGATGGGCCAGCAGCCGAGATCATACTTTTACCAGGACGCCCTCCGGCTGATGAACGATATCACCCTCCGGCAATATGCGAGCCTTAGGGAAGTGCAGGGCGACTTGCGGGAGATGCGCGTGATCTATTCGGCGTTGCGACGCCAGCAGTCCGTGACAGCGAAGCCTTATCGCGGAAAGAATTTGAATGAGGCCATTGGTACTCTGCCCGCGAAATATTAGGGTGAGATGATACGGCGCCGACTCCGAAAACGACCCCGCGTTGGCTGATCCGGCTCTGCGGAGGGCCATCCGAAAGCCATCGCCGCCACCAAGCCGAGAAACGGCACCGATGCCGGGGACACGATTGGCGATGGAGAACGTTAAGACTAGATATCGCTCGCTATTCTCGATGCTGGATCTCCTGCCGCCGAGCCGGCTCGTTCTTGAGGTTGATGGTTTCTAAGCCGCGCGGCTCGCCGAAATTTCGCGATCTGTTTTTTGCGGAATCCGAGAGGCCGCTTTGCACGGGCGGCTGTGAGTAGAAAAGAAATGAACCTACCTTGAGTCGGCTTCGAATTGGATGGAGCCAGTGAATGGCAGCGGTGGGGCGAGTCGTGAGAGCGACACTCTCCAGCCGTCGAACGCGATCGTTAGTGTGCGATTCCAAGCAGTTCAATCTCGAAGATTAGAGTTGCGCCGCCGGGAATGACCGGCGGGCTTCCTCGCTCGCCGTAAGCAATGTCGGACGGACACACAAGCTGGGATTTTCCTCCGACTTTCATTCTTTGAACGCCTTCGGTCCAGCACGGAATCACTTGATTCAGAGGAAATTGAGCGGGTTGGTTTCGTTTATAAGAGCTGTCGAACTCGGTTCCATCCGTCAGGGTGCCCGGGTAATTCACGGTTACAACGTCGCTGGCTCTCGGTGAAGGACCCGAGCCGGGCCTGATTTCGCGATAGACCAAACCGCTCGCGGTCTTGATCGCACCGGGTTCTGCCGCGGCCTTATCAAGAAACGCAGCGGATTCGGGTTTCGACGAACAGGAGATTAAAAGTAGAAATAGGAAAGCTAGCAGAACACGCATGGGTCCAGATTAGCAGGCCCTCGGCGGGACTGCGAAATTCGACCGAACAGGTCGAAGCGGAATTACCTCGCGCTAGCAGCTCCAGGAACGACTCTCTAAACTGGAGGTAGCGATTGCGGGGATCGAGGTCGGGAACGGTCTTGAATTGGTGCAGATGTCGGAACGATAAGCGTAGATATCGGAAACAACCTCAGGCGCGCGTGCGAATGTGGAGCCATTAACAGGGGTCTTCGTGGCGAATGGTGGTTTGTGTTCGCTTGGATGGCGGCTAACTGGACCGCAGTCCTCGAGGCGCAAGGGCATTCCTCGGTTTATTACTTTCTATCGGGAAGTGCGAACACATATAAAGCATTGCCTGTTTCGGGGTTATGTACATCCGTAGCCACTAACCTGGGAACGTTGCGAGGACTGCCTCCGCCATTAGCGGTGGTCACAGCAAGATACTGTTTCCCCTCTACAGAGAACGTCAACGGGAAGCCCTGCACCGCGGCCGGAAGACGCGTCTCCCAGAGTATCCGGCCCGTATTCGGATCGAAAGCTCGGAACATGCGAGTCAGGTCGCCCACGAACGCGAGGCCACCCGCCGTGGACAGCACTCCCGTCAGGAAGGGCGCGCGCTGCTCGTACTTCCAGATCTCGCGAAGCGTCCGAACATCGTAGGCCGCCAGCTTGCCGACATTTCCGTTCGATCCGGGCATTTCAAAGTAGCGTGGTAGCGCCCCGCCCCCGGTGCCCCCTCCTTCCACCTTGTCGACCTTTTGCGCATTGAATTCGAGGCAGCTCTGGCTCAACGGCACTATCAGACGGTTGCCTGGCTGATAGTAGGACATCGCAGGCCAATTCTTGCCGCCCTCGGTGGAAGGACATCCCGGCACCCATTCGCCCACTTGCTGTTCCACGATATCGTTGCGGTAGTGCGGCTCACCCGTCTCGGGGTTAAACGAATCGTACACATTCTGGAACACCATTTCTTTGTGGCCCAGATATCTCCCGTTTCTGCGATCCAGCTTCCAGAGAATGCCCGTTTTGCCCGCGCTGAACACGTAATTTCGACCCTGGTCGTCCACCAGCACCCGTTCGAAGACCTCATCCAGATCCAGAGTCTCGCCTGGCGCGTGATCGTAATACCAGGCGAGTTTGCCGGTATCGGCATCGAGCGCCAGCGTCGAGTTAGCGTAGAGAGTCGCGCCATTTCCCGAGCCGCGGCTGGCCCGCATCCACGGCTTGGCCTGGGCGGTTCCCCAATAAGTGAGGTTCAGGTCGGGATCGTAGCTGCCGGTAATCCAACTCTCGGCGCCAGCGCGGAAAATATTCGGCAGACCGCCCCACGTGTCGCCGCCCGGCTCACCCTCAAGCGCCA
>DATBID010000049.1:0-7507 GCA_036557125.1 Bryobacteraceae bacterium
GGCAGGAATGGGGCTGGAGGAGCATCAGGCCGCCCTTAGAACCGCAGGGCGCAAGCACGATTGGGGGAAAGCGCACCCGGTCTTTCAACAGACGCTGCACAAGACGCCGAGTGAGTACGACGGTACGGAAATTCTGGCAAAACAAAAGCGCGAAGATGCGGCGCGCGGCCATGCGCGGCGTTACCTGCGGCATGAGCTAGCCAGTGCTCTAGCCATGCTGGTGGAGGGAGAAGACGATCTGGCGGCGTTTGTAGCGGCGGCACACCACGGGCGGGTGCGCGTAGTGATCCGCTCGATGCCAGGGGAACGGCTGGCGGGGCGGGACTATATTCGCGGAATTGCAGAAGGCGATAAATTGCCAGAGTGCTCGTTGGGCGGCGGCGTTGTGTGCGCGCCGATGGGGCTGACGCGCGACGTAGCGCTGCTTGGCGCGGGGGTGAACGGCGAATCATGGACCACGCGCGTGCTGCGCTTGCGCGACAAGTTGGGGCCGTTCCGGCTGGCATACCTGGAGATGCTGCTTCGGGCGGCGGATGAACGGGCGAGTCAACTGGCGGCGGAGAGGCTGAAATGAACAGGGTTTCGCTTTTGGGATGCGCGGCCGAGCCGTTGGGAAGCTATTTGAAGGCGCTGGCCGTGTTACGGCTCGTGGCGGAACAGGAAGATCCGGAGGCGCGCGGCTGGTGGGGGCGTGACGGGTGGTTTTGCCTTAAATCGAAGCTGGATGAAGACGGGCTGGTGGAGTTTTTGGAAACACGCTACCGGCCGACGCCAATTCTGGCGCCGTGGAACGGAGGCAGCGGGTTTTATCCGAAGGACCGGAAGGCCGGAATCGATGCGATTTCGTCTTCGACAGATGGACGATTTGAGCTATACAGGCGGGCGATCGAATTAGCGCGGCAGATTCCGGAGGTCTCGGCGGGCAAGGGCGATGCGAAGGATGAAGACAGGCGGCGGAAGTGCATTCAACTTGCGTGCCGCAACTCTATGCCGGACGAGTTTATCGATTGGCTTGACGCGGCCATTGGGATTTCCGTGGAAGGGGAACGCTTCTTTCCTCCGATTCTGGGCACGGGCGGCAACGATGGGCGCTTGGACTACACGAATAATTTCATGGAACGAGTGGCGCAATTGTTGCTCGCGCCGGGCGAACTTACCCGGCCACTGCTTCGCAACTCTTTGTTCGGGGACGCCACAACGGCCTTTGAAGACGGCGCCGTGGGGCAGTACGATCCAGGCCGCGCGGGCGGATTCAATCAAGGTGAAGAGGTGGAGACGAAGGAGATTCCGGCCAATCCCTGGAATTTCGTCTTGACGCTGGAAGGAGCGGTGGCGTGGGCGGCGGGATTGTACCGCCGGCAGGGGGTCGCTTACCGTTCCTTTTTGTGCAGCCCGTTTACGGTGAAAACGCTAGCAGTGGGATATGGATCGGCGTCCGCGGAGGATTCGGCCAAGGCGCGGGCGGAAATCTGGGCGCCTCTTTGGGAGCGGCCGGCGAGTTACGGCGAGCTACGAGCACTGCTGCGGGAAGGGAGGGCTGCAGTGGACGGAAAGCCGGCGCGCAATGGGCTGGAGTTCGCCGAAGCCGCCTGCATGCTGGGGGTAGACCGCGGTATTACGGGATTCGTTCGATACAACCTGCTGATGCGCCGGGGCAAAAGCTACATCGCGCTGCCCGCGGGGCGGTTCTCGGTACGAACGGACGAACGTAGCGAAGCGGACCTGATCCGGCAATTGGGAGTGGTCCTGGAGGAGGCAAATTGGCGGCTGAAGGCGGGGACGAAAGATGAACCGCCGTGGTACGGCAGTATGCGGCGGCAGGTGGAAGAGGCGATGTACGAGTGCCTGCTGCGCGGGGGCGGAGATTGGTTAAAAGATGTGGCGGCCGCCACGGGCCGGTTTATGCGCGCCATTCTTCTTTCCGGCAGAGCAGATCGCTTTGCGACCCGCCTGGGACGCGAGTGGATCGGGAATCTGAAGGGTCATCCGGAAGCGCGCATTGCGGCTGCGCTTGCCGGCATGTGGCACACCGCCGCGGGCGAGTTTCGCGATCACCTGGACCGGAACCACAAACGGTTCGCCTGGACCGGCTCGCGGCTTGAAGAGCGAATGGCGCGCGTACTGGAGCGGCGGATTCTGAGCGGGGGAACGCAAGAAAACGGATATCATCCGCTCGGATCTCGCTACCGCATCTTGCCCGAGGATGCGATTTTGTTCCTGGAGAAAACGCTGGATGATGAGCTGATCGAAGATCTTTTGTTCGCATTCACTCTGGTTGAGTGGAAAGGCTCACAGCCGGAGATGCAGCGGCAGCGACAGGAAGTAGAGGTCTGGCCGGTTTACGCGGTTTTGAAGCATTTGTTTCTCGGCTGCTCGGTGAAGGTGGATGGCGTAGACATAGAAATTCCGGCGGATTTGAATGTCCTCTCTTTGCTACGGGCGGGGAATGTGGAACGCGCGGCTGAGATTGCGACGCGGAAATTGAAGAATAAGAATCTGGCAGCGCCGAAGGCCGAATATAGGGCAGGGTTCGATGGCATGCGGTTGGCAGCGGCGGTGCTGATACCGGCATATTACACGGCCGCACTAAGCAAGTTTGTAGTTCAGGAGAAAAAACAATGATTGATTGGACGAAACTGGAAAAGGCTCCGCGCATCCTGCTTGAAGCGGAGCTCCGCCCGGCGCAGGGCGGGCGATTTCAACCGACTGGCTTTGCCGATTTAGGCGCGGCGGAGTACGACCGGCCAACAGCAGACGGTGGGGTCCAGAAGATGTTGCTGGTCGAGAGCGCACAATCGGTGGCGAACCGGTTGGAGCAGACCGGCCTGGATTCTGACGGCCCGGACATTGCGCCGGAGTTGAAGGGGCTGCCATACGTAGCTGCGACGCTGGAAGGCGTAGAACCGAAGGTGCGCACAAGCTCTCTGGTAGAAGCGCACCGGCTGGGATCGCCGTATTTCCTGCTGAACAAGCAGTTCAAGGAAACCTTGGCCAAGGAGATGGCGTATAACCCCAAGCGTCCGCTGGACTGGAAGCCGATATATGCGACGCTATTCCGCTACGATACCAACAGCCTGCTGCACGGGGTGTTCCTGTCGCTGTTGGAGGGCGGAAGGGTGAGGGCGCCGCGGGCGGTGACTGGGTTTATTGAAGCCGAGGAAGTGGAGAAAGTGGTCTCGGGTGGGGTGAAGAACAGCCCGGTTGATCCGAAGGGAGAGTTGCAGGTGGCCGACGCGGAGGCCGGCGAACGCGGAGTCTACAGCAATGTCCCATATAGCCGGATCGAGTATACGGCGCGGAGAATTACAGCGTACTTTAACATCGATCTGGCTCTGATTCGTGGTTACAAACTATCGGCGGACGCGGAAGGGCTGCTGATCAGTCTGGCTCTTTTGAAAATCCGCCGCTTTTTGAGTGCGCGCCTGCGGCTGCGGACTGCGTGCGACCTGCTCGCACCCGACGTAAAAGCAACAGCACCGGAGGGCTTCACCGTGCCGAATGAGGACGTGTTGCTCACGGCCGTCCAGGAAGGGATCGTAGCTTGCAAGCCGCTGTTCCGCGACCCGCCGGTAACGGAATTAGTCACGAAGGTAAAAGAGGTCAAGAAGAAGGATGGCGAAGCAAGTGAGGCGGCTACCGCATGATGACCATCGAACTGCGGTTTCCCGCGCGGCGTTTTCATGCCACGGGCTGGGGACGGCACGTAAATGAAGGCGTGCCCGAGTGGCCGCCTTCGCCCTATAGGCTGCTGCGGGCGCTGTACGACGCCTGGAAAAGGAAGCATTCGGAAATCGGAGAGCCTGAAATGGAGCAGTTGCTAGCGGCACTGGCGGCTGAGGCGCCAATTTTCCGGTTCGATCCGGCGCGGGCCGCGGTCTCGCACACGCGCAGTTATCTGAGCAGCAACACGTTCGACGCTACAGATAAGAGCCTGATCTTCGATGCCTTCGTGTCGTTGGCGAAGGACGCCAAGTGCTACGTCACGTGGCCGACTACCCAACTGGGGCTGGACCAACGAGCCTTGTTGGAAAAACTGCTTGCCTCGCTGAATTATTTAGGAAGGTCGGAATCGTGGGTAGAGGCGCGGCTGACGCAGACAGACGGCGGAGCGGGGGCGGTTTGCGAACCGCTGGTGAGCGCGCAAGGAGGCGGAGACGTTATACCACTGGCTTGCGCCATTCCGAAAGACACGTATCGCGAGCGGCAGCCGTGGCTGGAAGCGCTGGCGTATTCGACCTCGGACCTGATTAAGGAGAGGCGCAGCGTGCCGCCGGCGCTGCGGATGGTGCAATACCTGCGTCCGCCGGACGCGCTGGCAACACATTTACCCTCGGCGCCCCGCCGCCACCCGGCGGGGACCGAAGCCGTGATGCTCTCGCTGGATGCAACGGTTCTGCCGCTAGTGACGGCAACGCTCGAGGTTGCCGAGCAGGTGCGAACTCGGCTGATGGGGATACACAAGCGGCTGATGGGCGGCGATCCCACGAAGGTTTCACCCAAGTTCAGCGGGAAAGATTCGGCTGGAGAGCCACTTGAAGGTCACCGGCACGCGTTCATTCTGCCGCGGGGCGATGGCCACCGGATTAGCCGCATTCTGCTGTGGTGCGCCGAGGGGTTTGATGCAAACGAGCTTCGGGCAATTCTGCAACTGCGCGAGTTGTACGGCGCGGCTTCGGACAAGCCGATCCGACTGGTGGCGACGTGGAGAGGGCCGGCGGATGATCCCAAGGTACGGCCAAAAGAAACGGAGGTGGTGAGCACGACACCATTCGTCGCACCACGTAACTGGCGGCGCGGGCGAGGCAGTCCGGATGATTTTCTGAAGCAAGAGATTTGCCGCGAGTGCCGGAATCATGGACTGCCGACGCCCATATCTATGGAAGCGGCAAGACCGCACGGTGTTTTTGAGTGGGTGGAGTACCGGCGAAATCGTAAAAAGGATCTCGTGCGGCCCGGCTATGGCTTCCGCCTCCGATTTGCCGAACCTGTTCCAACCCCATTCAGCTTAGGCTACGGTTGCCACTTCGGCCTCGGTCAATTTGAGCCAGAGAGGTAGCGATGCGCACCAGCTATCTCGTCTGCTACGACATTTGCGAAGACAAGCGCCTGCGCAAGGTGTTCGAGACTATGCGGGATTATGGCGACCATTTGCAGTACTCCATCTTCGAATGCCAGCTCAGTGCCGCCGACCTGGCGCGCTGCCGCGCGGATCTGGCGAAAATTATCCATCACTCGGAAGATCAAGTGTTGTTCGTGAATCTCGGACCGGCAGAGGGCCGCGGCGACCGCGTGATTACCTCGCTCGGCAAGCCCTACACGGCGCTGGACGCGCCGTGCATCATTGTTTGAGGGTTCATGGGCGCGCTGCCGATTCTTACCCAAAAGCGGGAAGAACTGCCGGATTATCTACCCGCGAGAATGGTGAACGAATTTTCCTATTGCCCCCGGCTGTTCTTCTACGAGTGGGTGGAGGGCTTATTTGCGGAAAGCGCCGATACTATTGAAGGCAAGATCCAGCACGCCCGGGTAGATGAGAAGTCTACCCCGCTGCCGGAAGCGGCTGATCTGCCGCAATCCATCCACGCCCGGTCTGTAACTCTTTCGAGTGAACGCCTCCGCGTGATCGCCACGATGGACCTGGTGGAAGCGGATGGCGGCACGGTAACGCCGGTGGATTATAAGCACGGCCATCCGCGCGAAGGCCCGAACGGACTGGAACTCTGGCCATCGGACCGCGCGCAGTTGGCGGTGCAAGGGATTGTGCTGCGAGAGAATGGTTATCGCTGCGAGGAAGGGATCGTCTATTACCGCAAAACGGGGCAGCGGGTGCGAGTGCGGTTTGACGACGAATTGATTGCGGCGACCGAGGTATTGATTCGCGACGCGTGGAGTGTAGCAAGCGTTGGCGAGATTCCTCCGCCACTGGTGGATTCCCCCAAATGTCCCGGCTGTTCGCTGGTGGGTATTTGTCTTCCCGATGAGACCCTGTGGGCGGGCGGCGAGGTGGAAACACCGGTCGAACAGCTTCCCTTGTTCGAGACGCCCCGGCGCAAGCCGGTGCAGCGGGAGGTGCGCGCGTTAGTAACTCCCCGTAGTGAACTGCGGACGCTATATCTCAATACGCAGGGCTTGCGGGTGGGCAAATCGGGCGCCGTGTTGCAGGTTCGGGATAAGGATAAGCTGGTGCAGGAAGCGCGGCTGATCGAAATCTGCCAAGTGAGTCTGATCGGCAACGTGCAGATCTCGACGCAGGCGGTGCAAGCACTGTGCGAAGCTGGTATCCCAATCTGCTACTTCTCAATGGGCGGGTGGTTCTATGGGATTACGTTCGGTCTCAACCAGAAAAATGTATTCCTGCGCAGGAGCCAGTTTCGTCTGGCGGAGCAGGAATACTTCGCTCGCGCGCTGGCCCGGCGATTGGTGGCCGGGAAAATTCGGAACCAGCGGACGCTGTTACAACGGAATCACATAGAGCCGGAGCGAAACATACTGGCCGGTTTGAAGGAGATGGCGGAACGGGCGGAAGAGGCACGGTCGCTGGAGCAGTTGCTGGGCATCGAAGGTAACGCTGCCCGCCTCTATTTCGGCGCCTTTGCGGGGATGATTAAGGCCGGGGAAGGCGAAGCCTCTCTGGATTTGCGTTTCGACTTCGAAGGCCGGAACCGCCGTCCACCTCGCGACCCAGTGAATGCCATGCTCTCGTTGGCCTATAGCCTGCTGGCGAAAGACCTCACGGTCGCTTGCTATGCGGTCGGTTTCGATCCATACATCGGCTATTATCATCAGCCGCGCTTCGGCCGTCCCGCACTGGCTCTTGACCTGATGGAACCGTTCCGGCCATTGATTGCGGATTCAGCGGTGCTGACCGCGATCAACACCGGCATGGTGACAGAACGGGATTTCGTGCGAGCTGGGGGATCGGTGGCGCTGACCGCCGGAGGTAGGAAGGGATTTTTCCGTGCATACGAACTGCGAATGGATTCGCTGGTGACGCATCCATTGTTCGACTACCGTGTGAGTTACCGGCGTCTCTTGGAGATACAGGCGCGGTTGTTGGCCCGTGTGCTCGAAGGAGAGATCGGGGAATACCCTGTGTTCACGACGCGATGAACTGCCGCGAGCGGTCGGGCGGCGGCGAAAATAGGGGGCTCGCTCGCGGCGGGCAAATCGTTTGAAATAACGAGGATTCGAGCAGAGGAGCAATTTTGGGAAGCGCAGCCGAGGGTGCGGCTTGCCGGCGCTCGCGGAAGTGCGCGTAGATCTTTGAAAATTGAATAGGATCCGCGGTAAGCTATTTCCGGAAGCGATCACTTCCGGCCCCATTGAAGCGGGGATAGTCCGCGCCTCCGCAAACTCGAAGAGGCGGCATTTCCGGAAGCGATCACTTCCGGCCCCATTGAAGCGAATGTTACAGTACTCATGGCCTCCTGCTCTGCTATGATTTCCGGAAGCGATCACTTCCGGCCCCATTGAAGCCGAATCGCTTGGCGTTCTCGCGCTGCGCGAT
>DATBID010000050.1:0-4154 GCA_036557125.1 Bryobacteraceae bacterium
ACTCTCGGGCCGACTGGTGGCGGACGCTGCGAATGAAGGTTACCGGTTCAGCAATCTAGCCGGGGTATTCGACAGCGCCGATGTCCAGACATTTACAGATTACTGCCATTTAACGGCCGCCGGAAACCAAATAGTTGCGAATGCGATCTTCGATTCTTTGGCAATCTCGTTTCATTGATATCCGAAGTGCGGCCCTCCGGCGGGTCCGCGGCTCGATCCGACCTCCTGAAAGAGATTCCTCCAGGACCGCAACTGTTCCAATCACGAGGTGCCCCGCTGTTGTGACTGTCATGCGACAGAAGAAGTCCGAGCTAGCCCGCAAACGTGACCGCAAACGGCGAATACGTGAGCGCACGGCGCACTCCCAATAGCCGAACAAACCGGGGGTTAAGCGATCACCCGAAGCCGACTGGACTTCGCGGCCGAAGCGGCTGTCGCTTCGACGCGACGCGGCGGAACTTGTAATCCCGGCATGGGAGCGCCCTGAAACAGCTTGCGGCAGGGGACCGCGAGCCAGCGGGCCCATTTGTTGGCGCGATTGCGGCGGGCGCTGTCCGTCGCTATTCCGGTGCTCGCATACATTTGCCGGTAGAGCTTGGAAACGAAGATGAATGCCAGACGCGCGTGCAGGTTGGGGGTGCAGTTCGATCTATTCCATACCGCGCTGAGGCTGTAGAAGCGGTCCCAAACGCTTTGCGTGCGGATCCGCAACTCCTCTGAACTCATGGCGGGATGAGGCATGAACATTTTCGGCCGCTGGTCGGGGGGTATGAGCCAGTAGCGGGTGATCGGCGTGTTGGACACTTTGGGAACGTCGGCCCCGAACGCCTTCTCCCAGCGGTCAAAGTCCACAGTTCCGGCAAACGGCGTAAGCATCACGAACTGGGCGAATGTCAAGCCGGCCTTATAGGCCAGATTCAGCGTCGCTTCGAAGGTGTCGGCGCGATCGGTCGCCAATCCAAAAATGAAGGAGCCCAGCACGTGCACGCCGTGCTTGCGAAATTGTTGGAGGCGCTCGATCAGGTTATCCCCGGAGCAGTTGAAGTCCTTGAAAACGGCGTTCAGCCCCTCTGCAGTCACCGCTTCCACACCCACCAGGGCGCCGCGAATACGGGCCGCCCGCATGGCTTCGAGAAACTCCGGATCCTCGGCAGACTCCATGGTGATCTGAGTGAAGAACGTCAAGTCAGACGGCAATTCGGCAAGGCGCGCCATCAACTCGAATCGCTCCCCGCGAATCGCACGCAACTCGGCGAGCTTGGCATGATTTCCGTGCCGCTCGGCAAGTTTCATGTCCGTCAGGGTCACGGGATAGAAATTATCGTCGGCGAGCGCAATGAACCGGAATCCGAGGCGCCGCAGCGCGACCACCTCTTCCATCACGACGTCGGAATTGCGCTGCCGCGGCCGTTGCCCATCGGTACGCCACACCGAGCAGAACGAGCAGTGCTTGGGGCACCCTCGCACCGTCTGCACCGAGGCCCACATGTAACGGTCCTTCGGTAGCAGGTCCCACCGAGCTGGTTTGAAGGATTCGGCCTCCACCTTGCCGCCTTCATAAATCCTGCGCACCGAGCCATCGCGGCAATCAGCCAACGCGGCACCCCACGCGACATCGCCATCGCCTTTCACCACGGAATCGGCTTGCCCCAGAGTTAAGGCTTCCTCGGGGTACAGCGTGGCATGAATGCCGCCGAAGATCACTTTAGCCCCGCGCTGTTTCGCCAGGCGGCCTACAGCGTAACCGCGAAGCGCGTTGCCGGTGTGAATTCCGATGCCGACCACGTCGCCCGCCTGGATTTTCACGGAATCCAAGGGATCCAGTGTCTCGTCCCAAATCAAGGGATCGCCAAACTCAGCAGGTGTTGCTCCCGCGAGTACATACAACCACCGAGGGGTGATCACAGCCGTTCCGAAAGCTGTATCGCTTGGATTCACCAGATGAATTTTCATGTCCGGTCAATATTACCTCAGGTTTCGGAGCGGCTATACATTCCGATTTTGTCAACCTCATGTTGCTGGAGTTGGAGGTCGTGTTTAGATCCTGCTTATTCCACGAGTCCAGCCGAGGTTCGGGAAGCGACTGCAGCGGCTGCGGCACCCCACCGCCGTGCTAGACTGAGCGAAGACGACCTGCGAAGTTCCCCACCCTACAGCCAGTTCGCATCTTTTCCGTAACGACGTTTGCCACCCAACTGAATGAATACATTTTTTGAACTCTCTCTATGCACGGAGCTACAGAGCAATTTGATCAAGCATGGATTTGTCGAACCGACACTCGTGCAAGCTCAAGCCATTCCTCCCGCCTTGGCCGGCCAAGACGTCGTGGTCACGGCGCAAACTGGAACCGGCAAGACGCTGGCCTTCCTGTTACCCGTGATTCAATCCTTGGCTAAGTCAGAAGGCAAGCCGGCCTCGGGCATCGGAGTCCTAATTCTTGCCCCTACCCGCGAACTCGCCCTGCAGATTCACGAAACTGCCCGTAAGCTGACGCAAGGACTGAATCTCCATTCGGCAGTCGTGGTGGGCGGCATGAATGAAACCACGCAGTTGCGCAATCTCCGCCAAGGTGCGCAGATAATCATAGCCACGCCGGGACGCCTGTGCGACTTCTTAGACCGAAAAATAGCCCAGCTGAGCAATGTACGCGCGTTGGTTCTGGACGAAGCTGATCGCATGCTTGACATGGGCTTCCTGCCCGCTCTTAAGCTGATTCTCAAGCACATTCCGGAGAGCCGCCAAACGCTGTTTTTCTCCGCCACCATTGGAAAATCCGTGGCTCACTTGATCAGCGCCCATGTGAAAGACGCAGCCCGTGTGGCCATAGGCACCACGACCAAGCCCATTGACCGCATCGATCTCTACGTCTACGAAGTGGAACAGGATCGTAAACTCAGCTTGCTGCGACAACTGCTGCGGGAAGAAGAGGGCTCGTTCCTGGTCTTCGCCCGCACCAAGCATGGCACGGACCGGTTGGCCCGTCGTTTAACCGCCGGCGGCATCGTCACCATGCGCATCCACGGTGACCGTACCCAGGGTCAGCGCAATCAGGCGCTTGCCGGATTCAAGAAAGGCGAGTATCGGGTCCTGGTGGCTACTGACGTGGCCGCCCGCGGCATTCACGTAGATGACATCGCTCATGTGGTGAACTACGACCTACCGCAAGATCCTGAGGACTTCATCCACCGCGTGGGCCGCACAGGCCGCGCGGGAGCCCGCGGAACGGCTTCCACGTTCGCCACGCGGGGCGAACGCAATGATATTCGCAAGATCGAAGCGGCGATGAAGATAGGTCTAACGCCTAAAAAGGCAATTCTGGCGGAATTGCCTCGTGAAGAAAAATCGACTCCGCACACTGCGGCGCCATGCCAGTCCAAGGTGAATGTGATTCCGAGGCGGCGCGAAAAGACTAGCCCAGTAGCGCGCCGCAAAAGCTTCCAACCGCGCGGCCTCAAGGCAAGGTCTCGATGATTTAAATCCGGGCGACGGCTAACGGACTTAGACGCGACTTGGCAAGAGCACGGTAGGCGGGGAACTTGCGGAGCGCAGCGGACGTAAGGATCTCGTAGAGGCGAGGGGCGCATGCTTTCTTTCCCGATGGCGCGTGATTTGAGCGGAAGGTCACGAAGCGCCTTCACGGCGAGCTTTTCGATTCTGCGCAGCCGCATCTCGCGCCATCACTCGCTGCCTTACATAGAGGCACATTTCATCTTCTGTGAAGGTGAACGTGCCCTGCTCCTCGCCTTCGTTGCGCTCCAGGAGTCCTCGGCGCATCAACGGCAGTTCCTGCAGCGGAATGCCATAGCTCCGAGTCAATGCGAGATCGGCCTTAACCAAAAATTCCTTCCGGATTTCGTCTTCCCCATGCCTTCAAATGTGAACACTCTGAATCCCAGATCTTGCGTGAATCCGATGAGAATAAATTGCATGAGCGTCTGTTTCTTCTACCCGGCAGTCTGGACACACGGACATCTCGGCAAATCACACGTGCATCGGATGGGGCTCGCCTCTCGCTAGCCGATCAGGTGTACCGCGTAAATCAGTCCGCCGATCACCAGCGCGCCTGCCAAGGCATACAGCCCGTATCGCGTCATGCGCCCTTTGCTGGTGCTGACCCGGTCCTCGTTGTGCTTCATCTGCTCTTCGAGGCTGTC
>DATBID010000051.1:0-3687 GCA_036557125.1 Bryobacteraceae bacterium
CTGGGGCCGCGACGGCATGCTCTACATGACCACGGGCGCATCCAACGGCAACGCGGCGCAGGAGCCGGGCAGTTTGCGCGGCAAGGTCTTGCGCCTCCGCGACGATGGCGCAGCCGCTCCTGGCAATCCTTTCGAAGGCCGCCCCGGCTACAAACCGGAGATCTACACTATGGGCCACCGCAACTCGCTCGGCCTGGCGCTTAACCCGGTCACTGGAGAGATGTGGAACAACGAAAACGGCCCGTATGGCGGCGATGAGGTCAACATCCTGAAGCCGGGCGTCAACTATGGCTGGCCCAAAGTCAGCTTCGGACGCGAATACACCGGGCCGAAGATCCCCAATTTCGGGGAAGGCATGGCGCAGCCCCTCATCTTTTGGGCGCCCTCTATTGCGCCTTCGGGCATGGCCTTCTACACGGGCGATCGCTTCCCCGCGTGGAAGAACAACCTGTTCGTTGGGGCAATGCTGGGGGGCGCCGCGCAGGGTTACCCGCACCTGGAGCGCATCACCTTCGATCGGAATTGGGACGAAATCGCGCGCCAATCGCTACTTACGGAAATGCGCAAGCGTATTCGCGATGTACGCCAGGGACCGGATGGGCTGTTGTATGTGCTAACCGATGAAGAGGATGGTGCGCTGATCCGCATCGAACCTGCGCAATAACCGAGCGCCGTACGGCGGTTCACCCTGATTTTAGAACGATCTCACATAACTGCGATCAGGGGTGAACGTGCCACATCGGTTTCGAGCACTTCCAGCGATCGGGGCTCTGCTCCTGTTTTCCGCCCGTTCGGCTTCTCCGAACGAAGACGATCCCACCAACCTCCTCCTGGCGGCGCGGCAGCGGATCATGAATACCATTCATCAGCTACCGAAGTATGTCTGCACGCAAACCGTGGAGCGGAAACGCTACGCACCACCCGAACCCGAGTACGGAAGCGATGGCTTCCGGCGGATTCGCTCCTGCGATGACCTCGTGGCGGCAGCGCACCGCGGCGCCTGGCAGCCGCGCCTCTCCTCCACCGACCGGCTGCGGCTTGACGTGGCAGTCACACAAGATTCGCCAACGTTCCAACGTGAGATGTACTCCTGGGCCGGCGAGAATCGTTTCAGCGGCCGCGACCTTTTCGATTTCGTGCCGGAAGGCGCTATCTCGACCGGAAGCTTCGCTTCCATGCTCCTTTCCATTTTCGGAAACCCGGCCGCGCGCTTTTCCTACCGGGGCAATAGCAGCCACGACGGCCGCGCGCTTTCCGAGTTTGAGTTTCACATCGCGCGCGCCAATAGCGAATACACCTATGTTTTCGGCCCATCGAGCACCGAGCAGGTTACCGTCGCCTATGGCGGCACGGTTCTGGTAAACCCGGCAGATTCGGATCTGTTGCGCCTGATCGTGCGTACCGAACAGCTTCCGCCCGAAACGGGGGCCTGCGAAGTAACCCAGGAAATGGACTACACGCACGTGAGGCTGCACGGCGGGGATTTCCTGCTTCCCGCCCAAACCCAAGTCAGCATCATTCACCGGGACGGCGCGCAGGCGGAAAACCGGATCGAATACTCTGCCTGTCACGAGTTTCAGGGGGATTCGACGGTTCGCTTCGAAACCCCGGGGCAGAGTGGACAAGCCGACCGCGCGGCGGACGCCCCGGTTTCCGCCCCTCCCGCAGTTCCCGCGCTTTCCTTGCCCCCAGGCTTACCCTTCGCAGTCTCGTTTCCCGACCCTATCGATCCGGCGAAAGCGGCTGCCGGGGACGCCATTCACGGGCGGTTGAAGACGGCCATCAAGGATTCTTCAGGCAAGACTCTGGTCGCGGCGGGGGCGCCCGTCAACGGCCGCATCATGCGAATCCAACGGTTCTACAATTCCGCTCGAACCTTTATGCCGGACCGGAGCAACGCCCATACCGAGCCGCCGCCAATGCTGGTGATCGCCATTCGCCTCGAGACATTGGATGCCGGGAAAGGTCCTCAGCCGTTCCAGACCGCGCCCGATGCAAACGCACGGCAGTTCGTCCGGCCGACGGCCGCTACTGGAGTTTTTCAGTATTGGGCCGGCGATCCCGATCAGGCGGTGAAGATCATTCCAGACTCGGATTGGTTTACCGGCGCACCGTAGCCGTTACACCCGCTCCGTTGCGGGCAGACGGGCCTCTCTCACGATGCTTAGAAACCGGCGCGCCAGTTCCCCGATTCGATGCTCCTGCCGGCGCTGGATCGCCGCCGGTGGGATGAGTTCGCTGCCGATACCGAGCGCCACCGCTCCGGCGAGGATGTATTCCGCGGCTGTTTGCTGATTCACGCCACCGGTTGCAATTAGCGGGATGTGGGGGAAAGGCCCTTTCAGTGACCTGATATAGTGCGGACCGCCCACCGCGCTGCAGGGAAATATCTTCACGAAATCCGGACCCGCGTCCCAGGCCGCCATTACTTCGGAAGGAGTGAGTGCGCCGGGAAACACCACGACGTCCCTTTCGACCGCAAAACGCACTACGTCGAGATTCAAGCCGGTGCTGGTCAGAAATTTTGCGCCGGCATCCACGCAATTGCGAGCTGTCTCCGCTTGCGCAATCGAGCCGGCGCCCACAATCAGACGCTTGCTCCGGCGAGACAGTTCCGAGATCACTCCGATCGCTCCCGGCACCGTCATAGTTACTTCGACAATCGGTATGCCGTGCGTGCAGACCGAATCGGCAGCGAACATCGCGTCATCCGGTGAGGATACGCGAATGGCGGGAACAAGGCCAATCTCCTCAATTGAGGCGCGCACTTCTTCACGAGTCATTTTAGTGGAAGCCTTTTGGCCTATTCTCCACTAATGCTGTCAAGCGCGGGGAGGACATCGCGATCGCCGGCCATCCACACATAGAGCGCCGGCAGCAAAAAGATACTCATCAACAAGGCCGCGAGCAGGCCTCCGACAATCACTATGGCGAATGGACGTTGCGAGTCCGACCCGATGCCATGCGAAGTGGCGGCGGGCAGCAATCCCAAGGCAGCAACCAGCATCGTCATCATTATAGGCCGGAGTTTCAGGACTGCGCCTTCTTTAGCGGCATCGATTATCGTATCGCCGCGGACACGCATCTGATTGATGCATTCCACCAGAATCACTCCGACCTGCACGGAAACTCCAAACAACGCCAGGAATCCCACGCCGGAAGACACGCTTAAATTGGTCCCACTAAAGTAAAGGGCCAGCAACCCACCAACGGGCGCCATCGCGACGTTGACAAGGATGAGCGCCGCCCACTTTAGCGATTTGAACATCGAGTAGAGGACGAAAAATATCAGCAGAAGCGTCAGCGGAATGATAATGGCAAGCCGCCGCGAAGCCCGTTGCTGTGATGCGTATTCGCCCGCCCAATCGATGTGGTAGCCCGGCGGCAATTTCACCTGAGCATCTACCTTCTGGATTGCTTCCCGGACGGCTCCGCCGAGATCCCGTCCGCGCACGCCGTACTTGATTGCGACATAGCGCTGGTTCGCTTCGCGGTAGATCTCGGAGGCGCCGTCTTCGATCTTGATGTCGGTTAGCTGCGCCAGCGAAACACGCTCGCCGGTGGGAGAGAGCAACCGGATGTTCCCGATGGCTTCCTTGCGGTCGCGGTACTGCGGCAGATAGCGCATTACCAAGTCGTAGCGCTGCTCGCCTTGCAAGACTTGAGTGACTGCGTTGCCGCCCACGG
>DATBID010000052.1:0-17174 GCA_036557125.1 Bryobacteraceae bacterium
GCCACATGCCGCGGCGTCTCTTCGCGCAACTGAAGCCGCTCATGGTGGTGCGCACG
The DNA here is from genome assembly GCA_036557125.1 of Bryobacteraceae bacterium. GTDB lineage: Bacteria > Acidobacteriota > Terriglobia > Bryobacterales > Bryobacteraceae > PSRJ01. The sequence goes on from DATBID010000052.1 coordinate 57, forward strand.
CCGCGCGAGTTCTATATCGCTTTTTTCCAATCCGCCGCGCTCTACTTTGCGGGCTTTTACCTAGTGGCGCTTGTCTGGCGCATGGCCCGGTTCGCAGGCGATCGCTCCTACCTCATCGCGCTGCATCTCGCCAGCGGCATCGGCTTCTGCCTGATGGTGAGTTTGCGCGACCCATTGCGCGATACGCTCGAGTTCCAGAAATTCGCTATTGGCGCATTTCTAGGCTGTATCCTGTTGACGCTCGCCGGCTTTCGGTGGTTCAATTACCGCAAGCTCTCCGATTGGTGCTACACGCCGCTGTTTGGCGCGCTTGTGCTTTTCGGGCTGCTGTTGCGATTCGGGCGCGGTCCGGGCGGATCGGATGTGAAGGTGAATCTCGGGCCGTTTCAACCGGTCGAGGCCATCAAGATTCTGCTGGTGCTGTTCCTGGCCGGCTACTTCACGCGTAACTGGGAGCGGCTGCGCGATCTCCGCGAAAAACGCATCTGGCGCAGGTTGTGGCTGCGTATTGGTATGCCGCGCCTGGAGCACGTCGTCCCCGTGCTCTGCGCCGTGGGCGCGGCGCTGCTAATGTTCTTCGTGCTGAAAGACCTCGGGCCGGCGTTAGTGACTTTTTTTGTCTTCCTCACAATGTTTGCCGCAGCGCGCGGCCGACCGGGCCTGGCTATTTTCGCGCTGGTGCTTATGGTTGGTTCTGTGGCCCTTGGCTATCATCTCGGCAAGCCGCCGACCGTGGTGGACCGCATTAACATGTGGCTCGCGCCGTGGGATAACGACGTTCATGGCGGCGATCAACTGGCGCACGCCCTTTGGGCCTTTTCAACCGGTGGTCCTTCCGGTTCCGGACCCGGCTGGGGCGATCCGGAGATGATCCCCGCGGGCAACACCGATCTCGTCCTGCCGGCCATCGGCGAAGAGTGGGGCTTCACGGGTGTAGCCGCCGTGTTTGTGCTCTTCGGTTTTCTCATCGCGCGCGCTCTGCGCACGGCCCGGCGCGCCGATACGCAGTACGGCTTCTTCCTCGCGCTCGGCCTCGGCAGCCTCATTGGATACGAGATGCTGCTAATCAGCGCAGGTGTGCTCGGGGTGCTGCCGCTTTCGGGCGTAGTCTCTCCATTCCTCAGTTCGGGCAATACGGCGATGCTGGCGAATTTCCTGGTATTCGCGATGTTGGTCTCCATCAGCGCGGCGCCATCACCGCAAACGGACTCAGCGGATGCGCCCTTCCATAGCTCCACAAAATGGGTGAAGCTCATATTCGCGCTCGCCGGGTGCGTGCTGCTGGTCACCGCAGCCCGCTACCAGGTTTTTCACGATGACGAGTACCTGGCACGCGATGCGCACTCTTTCGAGCAGGATGGCGTCAAACGCCCGCAGCACAATCCGCGCTTGGATTCGATCGCGCGAGAGATCCCGCGGGGCAGTATCTACGACCGCAACGGCATTCCCGTGGCCACCAGCGACTGGAGCGAATTGGAGCGCCATCGCGCAGAGTATGAAAAGCTCGGTATCTCGCTCAATCGCGCCGCTTCGCGATTCGATAGCCGCCACTACCCATTCGGCGCGGCGCTGGCACAAGTGATTGGCGATTTGCGCACCGGCGAGAACTTCCACGCCTCGAATGCATCGCTTGTGGAACACGATTCGAACGCGAAACTGCAGGGCTATAGCTACACCGAACTTGCTGGCCTGGTGCGGAACCGCCATGAACCTGGCAACCCTGCGATTGCCCGGGTGCTGGCGCGCGACCGCAACATCCGGCTGACGATCGATGTGCGCCTCCAGCTTCGTGCGGAAGAAATCCTGGCGAAGGGCCTCCGCGAAGCCGGAGCTCAGAAAGGATCCGTGGTAGTGATGGACGCCGCCACTGGAGATGTGCTCGCCATGGCAAGCGTGCCTGTACCCTCGCCGCCCGCCGAACGCCAGGCGCCCGCCACGCCGGATGAACTGCTCGATCGCGCGCGCTACGGTCTCTATCCGCCGGGTTCCACGTTCAAGCTGGTTACGGCAATGGCCGCGTTGCGCGCCGACCCGGCGCTGCGCCATCGTATCTACGCGTGCCGCAGACTGCCGGATGGCCGCGTGGGCATCAACATCCCCGGCTGGAACCGCCCGATCAAAGACGATATCGGCGACCATGCGCACGGGAGCCTCGATATGGGCCAGGCCATCGCGGTTTCCTGCAATGCCTATTTCGCGCAATTGGGCGTGTACGATGTCGGATCGAAGCGGCTGGCCGAAACGGCCGCGTTGCTTGGCATTTCGACCGGCGATTTCCCTGAACTGCGCAAAGCATTGCCTTTCGCTGCCTACGGCCAGGGACCTGTGCTGCTTTCGCCCTTCAAGATGGCGCGGGTCGCGGCAACTGTCGCGGCGGACGGGCGCATGCCGGAGGGGCGGTGGATAGCGGATAGTAGCAATGACCGGACAGATGCGCCTGTGCAGGTTCTGCCGGCGGACCAGGCCGGATTTATCGCGCAATCAATGCGCCGTGTGGTAACGGAAGGAACCGCGCGCGGTCCCATGGCGGGCGCGGCCATTAGCTTTGCGGGGAAGACGGGCACGGCGCAGCTCGATACCGGGTTGCCGCACGCCTGGTTCGCCGGCTTTGCGCCGTACGATGGAGATGCTTCGCGCCGCCTGGCATTCGCGGTACTCGTGGAGCATGGCGGCTACGGTGCGCGCGCTGCCGCGCCCATTGCTCGCCAGGTGATGGAAGCGGCCAAACAGTTGGGATTGTTGCCATGAATCTGAGTGACTTTCTGGAAAAATTCGGCAGGACGGTGTTTGAAGCGCCGCTGACAGGGGCGCCAAGTTCCGAAGAGCCCCCGGAACTGGCGGAGATACGCCTCGCGGTTCTGGATCAGGTGCGGGAAAAAAGTTATCGCTCCGGCGGCCGCAAAGTTTTCCCCTATGACTTGCTACGCGTCGAACTGCGCGGCGTGGAGGAGAGCCGCTCGTCCGTGTTCGCGGGAGTCTTTTTCCGGAAATATCTCGAAGGCGAAGTGCGCCGCGCGCTGGCCGGCGCGGGGTGCCGCTATCCGGAGAGTTTGCGGGTGGCAGTTGAGGTCACGCCCGGATTGCCGAAGCCGGGCGAATCGTGGTTGCGCATCGAGCCGAGCCTGGCAGAGCAAACCGGCGAAACCGCAAAAGTCGCGAAGCTGGTTGTGCGCGAGGGAACGGCGAATGTTGCCGAGGTACGGCTGGACAAGGCCCGCGTCAATATCGGCCGCAACATAGACGTGTTTCGGGCAGAGGGCTTATTCCGCCGCAACGATCTGGCTTTCGCCGAAGATACGGAAGTGAACCGCTCCGTCTCCCGCGAGCATGCGCACATCGTCTTCGATAAGACCGCGGGCGAGTACCGGCTTTTCAACGACCGCTGGTACCCGCTCGGCAGCCACGATTGCGGCATCTGGATCGTGCGCGACGGCCTGAGCCAGGAAGTGCACCGCAACAGCCGGGGAGCCAAGCTCGAGCCGGGCGATGAAATTCATTTCGGGCGCGCGGTGGTGCTGTTCGAAGGCGAGTAGACCGGTTGCCCGGATGGCAGCCGGCGGAACGGCAGCCGAAGCTGCAACACGCGCTCCCGGCGCCGCTCTTCGTGGAGATTGCGGACGCGGCCGAGCAGCAGGTCGTGCAGCGAAACCATGCCGGCGAGCGTGCCGCCTGTTTGAATCACCGGAAGGCGCGTGTATCCCGTTTCCGCCATCCGCATCACCACAGCACGCAGCGGCTCATCGGGGTACGCCACCACCGGTTCCCGCAGAACCCGGCCGAGCGACGTGCGCGGGTTTTGTGATTCCATCAATTCGCGCAGATCCCGCCGCGTAATCACGCCGGTGACGTGGTTTTCCTGGTCGACGACCGGGAACAGGTGTTGGCCTCGTCCAACCGGCTGGCGTTTGAGTGCCTGCCGCAGGTCCTCGATAGGAGCTTCCGCGGGCAGCGCCACTACTTTGGTGCGCATGACTTCGCGCACGAACAGGATTTCGAGGGGGTCGATAGAGTATTCGCGCGTGAGGTGAAAGCCCCGGCGCGCTACTTTTTCGGTGAGGATGGAGCGCTTCAACAGCAGCACGGTGGTGGCGTGCGCCAGCATGGCCGCCACCAGCAGCGGCAGCAGCACAGAAATATCGTGCGTGAGTTCGAGCGCAAACAGGACCGCGGTAAACGGCGCGCGCATGGTGCCGCCGAGTATGGCGCCCATGCTGACAAGCTGCCAGAAACCCGCGCCTTCATGCGGCAGGAAACCCGCTTCCACCCCACCCAAGGCCGCACCCATCATCAGCAATGGCGCCAGCACGCCGCCGGAGGTGCCCGAGCCTAGTGAGATGACCCAGATCGCCGATTTCACCAGCAGCACGCCGGCGATGATCGTGCGGGGAACATCGCCCTGCAGCAGTTCGCGAATGGTGTCATAGCCCACGCCCAACGCCTGGGGGAAAATTAAGCCGCCCAATCCAACTGCCACGCCGCCAATCGCGGGCCACCACTTCCAATGGATGGGCAATTTCATGAACGAGTCTTCGGCGGCATACACGCCTATGGTCAGCAGCGCGGAGAGACCTCCTGCCAAAAGTCCGGCGATCAGGCAACCTACGAGACCCTGCGGACCAATGAATATCGAGTGCTGCGGCACGGGAAAGAGCGGGCCGATGCCAAGAACGTACCGCCGTACCGCGCCCGCGGTGGCACTGGCGAGGGCTACGGGAATCGCGCTGCGCGGTTTCCATTCGAAGAGCAGCAACTCGACGGCAAGCAGCACCGCGGCTACAGGCGTGGCGAAGGTCGCCGACATGCCCGCGGCCGCGCCCGCAACCAGCAGGGTTTTGCGTTCGGCCGCGCTTAACCGGAATAGCTGCGCAAATACCGAGCCGAACGCGCCTCCGGTCATGATGATGGGACCTTCCGCGCCGAACGGGCCGCCGGAGCCGATCGAGATAGCCGCTGAAAGCGGTTTCAGAATCGCCAGGCGGGGCTGAACCTTGCTGCCGTTGATCAAAATGGATTCGAGCGCTTCCGGGATACCATGGCCGCGAATACGCTCCGAACCGTACCACGCCATGGCGCCGATAATCAGCCCTCCGCCCACCGGCACCAGAATCGCCCACCAGCCGAGGTGATTACCGGCGGGCGAAACGAACGTGGTGCTCGCGCGGCCGTAATAAAAGACGTTGGTAAAGAATCCGATAAGCCGAAGCAATGCCCAGGCGACATACGTGGCCACGACTCCGATCAGGATCGCGAGCAGGGACAGCGGAATAACGCGCGCGGTGGTCGTAAAGTCGCCGAGGCGGTGGGAATTGTCGTGAACGTTTACCGAGTCCTTCATGCAGCGTGCCTCCGCGCCTGCCGCAGCACGGACTGCAAAGAGCGCGCCAGGTGGGGCCCCGATTTCTCCAACTCGTTCCGGTGGGCCAAGGCCAGCCTGCGCAACAACGCTCTGCCCCGCGGCGTAAGACGAATCCAGACTTCGCGCTTATCCTCACTGCCAGGCTCCCGCGCAATTGCGCCGGTGCTCTCGAGGCGATTGGCCAACTCCACCGCGCTGTGATGCTGGACGTACAACCGCGAGGCGATTTCCCGAATCGTGGGACGCACGCCTTCCTGCAAACCGTGGAGAGCGAGCAGCATCTGATGCTGCTGCGGCTCTAGGCCGTGCTCTTTGGCTACGGCTTCACTGAAGTGCAGAAACTGGCGGATCTGCTTGCGGAATTCCGCGAGGTTGCGATAGTCGTCGATCGTCAGGTCTTTCGGGGCAGACACATTTATATCGTATCACGATACACTTCCCTCAGGTAGGCGGTAAGGTTCGTATTCGCTCTGTACGAGGCCGCCCGCTTCTCTGCAGCGCTATTCGTTCGTAGGGTCGATGTCCGTGGGGATGTCTTTCATACGGTCCAGAGCTTTTTGCATGGCGGGCCGCACTAACGCCATGGAATCGAGCAGCCGCTTGGCGCCCTGGTAGTCGCCTTGCGCCTCGATGGTCAGCAGGTCGTGGTCTAAATCGCGGACAGCGCCTTTGATCTTGGTGAAGTTGACTCCGAAGGAGCCGTCCGCATTCGCCACAAAGCCGCCCTTATCCGTGAAGTAGTTAAACTGCAGCGCTGTTCCCCGAGCGTGCGCTTCGGTTAGGCCGAAACGAACCGAGCGGAATGTCGATGCGAGATAAGTGGTATAGAGTTGCCGTTCGCTCGCCGCGGCGTGCTGGATCAGCCCATGGTCATAAAGATACTGCAGCATGAACAAACCGGTCACATCGGCCTTGGCTTCCTCAATCGTGGCGTACAGTTCCTTCAACTCCTGCCTAGCGGAAGTGGTCCGGCCGGCAATCTGGATCTGCTGTGGGCCTATGCCGTGGCTCAATTCGTGCGCCAGAATGTGCAGGAAGAAGGAATCGAAGTTTAGGTTGGCCCGCTCGGCAGCCGGCAGAACACGACCGCCAATCGGCTCCAGAATGGTACGGAATTTCGCCTCCTGGATGTTTTTGAGCATCACCCGCTTGGCGCCCTTTTGCTGCACCACTCGCTCATCATTCGGCAGATTGAAAGCCGCCGTGCGCACGCCATGTGCCCCATCGCCGGCCGCGAGAACCTCGTTCACCACCCGAATCGGCGCGAGCGAAGCGAGTCTCGGGTTGCGATAACGAGCGTCCATCGGAAGATTGTTTTCGATCTCCTGCAAATGGCTGCTGATCGCCTGCAGGCGGGAGGTTTCCTTATCGTCGCGGAGCGTAATATAAGCCTCGAAGGCCGCTTTGTAGCCGAACAGTTCGTCGTTGTAAGTCTCGTACGGCCCTATGGTGATATCGAGCGGCGCATCCAGTTCCATCCACGCGATGTCACTCGCATAGTAATCGTTCGATAGAAATGCATCGGCCCGAAGCGTAAGATATTTTTTCAGCGATGCGTTGTCCGTTAGCGCCGCCGCCTCCCGCAGCAAGCCGGCAACCCGGGCCAAATCGGAGGCATAGGCTTTGCTGTAGGGAATCATGGTGAGCCGCCCGTTGCGATCGCGGCGAATGACGGTGAAAAATCCTTCCGCCTCGCGCCGCTCGCTTGCGGGAAGCGTTTTCGCCCACTGCTCGAATTCCTCGCGGCTCATGTTTTCCGGATAAAAATTCGCGCCCAGCGGTTTCCGGGCCGGCACACCGGGGATGAACGCGGTGTATCCATCCAGACCCGACCAAGGCCCCTTGTTCAGCCAGAAAAACTGCAGCCGTTCCTTTCCCAACGGGGTCGTGTCCTTTTGCAGTTTCTCGTACAGAGCGCGGTCACCGCTCCAAAGCTGGTCGAGGTAGGTGAAGTTCAAAATGCGTGCTGCCTCGATCAATTTTCCGAGAGCCTGGCGGTCTCCGGAGGAAAGTGCAGAGGTGTCGACATTCAGTTTCATCGGCGCGAAGCGCGCGCTCATCTGTTTGAGTTGGGCGAGATCAGGCATAGCCGCAGCGGCAGCCAACAGGACTACGAGGGACTTCATAAAAGACGATCATAGCGCGCGTTGATTCTTAAAATGTCACTTTCAGTCCCATCTGAATCTGCCTCGGTGTTGTCGTGAGGGTGGTAATCAAGCCGGCAGTGGGACTGATTGCTGCGCCCGAAAATACGGTCGCATTCGGCGTTCCAAGATTCGCGCGGTTCAGCAGATTGAAGAACTCGGCACGCAGTTGCACATGGGCGCGCTCCGACACGCTAACGTTTTTGAAGACCGAGAAGTCCACATCCGCCAGGCCCGGGCCGGTGTAAACGCCGCGCCCTACGTTGCCCCACGTGCCTGCGGATGGCGGCAGGAAAGCGGCCGGGTTGAACCACTGAGCTTGCCTCCCAAGAACCACTGGGCCGGAAAACGACGGCTTCAACGACGGCCGGTCGGGATTTCTGGTATCGCCGTCTCCCGACTGGTTGCCGCCGGTCAGCGGCGTAAACGGGAAACCAGTCTGAAGCGTGACGATGCTATTGAGTTGCCAACCGCCGAAGAACTTCCCCTCCACTCCATGGCTGGCTGCTAACCGCGGCAAGGCATAAGTCGCCGAAAGGTTCAATTGGTGGGCGACGTTCAAAGCCGATGGCCCCCAATCTCTCGGCAAATCGTTTCGGTTCATTACCATCTGCGCCTGGTTGTCAGACTGAGCGCCAGTCAGCCCGGAGTTTATATCCAGGTTCTTGGACCACGTATACGCGGCTCGCAATTGCAGGCCGCGACTCAAGCGGCGCGTCAAATCCAATTGCAACGCATTGTAGCTGTTATTTCCCTCCGTGTACCAGAAAAATCCGGCTGATAGGTAGGGGTTGGGACGACCTCCCACAGGAACGTATTGCGCTCCTTGAGGGACTACGCTCGTGGTTGCCAGGTCGCCTCCCGCGACACAACCGCTCGCGCCGGCGCAGATTTGCGCGGGGGTGCTATTGGCATCGATGCTGAGGAGGCCATGATAGCCGTGCGATCCCGCGTAAGCTACTCGAAGCGCCATGTTCGCGCTGATCTGCTGCTGCACGCTGAAATTCCACTCGGCCACGGTCGGCGTTTGCCCATCCGGTGGCACTCCGTACGGCGCGAAAATCGTACAGGGCGATGGCACACCCGGACCGCAAGACGGCGGCACGGGCACATTCGGTGTGATGGGCAACAACGAAGGAAGCGAACCGGTGAGAGTGACGGCTCCATTATATGGAGGCAGATCGTTCAAGAGGAAGCTCAGGGCATCGATTAGCGAATAATACAGGCCGAAGCCCGCGCGCACCGCGGTCTTCCCGTTGCCGAACGGGTCCCATGCCACGCCAAGCCTCGGTCCGAGCAGCCTGGCCGCATTGTTTTTCGTGAAGATCGCATTTCCAATGTGCGGCGCGGTGAGCAACACGCCAGAACCATTAGTTATATAATTGGCCGCTCTTCCCCACCCCTCGTTCCAGCCGGTGGTGAACTCGTCGCGCAGGCCGGCCTGCAGAGTGAGGTTCCGGCGAAGCTTGATTTCATCCTGGACGTACCATGCGCCAAAGAAACTGCGCCAGCCAAGTTCGGTGTGGTCCGGAACCACTTGGAAATTTACCAGGTTCCCCTGGAGGAACGTTGCTAAGGTCGAGAATGTCGCGCCGCCCAATCGCTTGGAAACGACATCTTCGTTGTCCTGAACCCGCTGGAACCAGACGCCCACGCTCAACTGGTGAATGCCCTTGGCGATCTCCAGACCGTCGGTCACCGTAAACAGGTTCCGCCGGTTCCAGGCTCCGGCGTTGGAACTGTCGCCGGCCGTGGTGATACCGCCGTTGATCGCAATGTTTCCGGGCTGGTCTCCGGCGACAAACGAGAGACTGGGTGGAAACGAAGTGAGTGTGGCTGAGTTGAAATTGAACCCAGCGCGTGAGAATCCCGCGCGAAAGGTGTTCAGCACGCTGGGCGAAATTACATGAGTCTCTTCCAAACTGCCCACCTGCGAGCTCAGCATGAGCGACGAAGCGAACAGCGGATCCGGCAACGGAATGACGCTCGTGCCAGTATCCAGGGTGTAAACCGCCGATAGACGGTCCGCGGCCCGCAAATTGTAGTCGGCGCGCAGTGTCCCGTAGTCTTCGTGTATGGTGTTCTTCGGGTTGTAGTAGGCTAGCGCGGTTCCGGTAGGGAGGCCATTCACCAGCAGTTCGGGGCCATTGGCCTGAGGCCACAATGCCGTAAACGGCAGCATGGCCGGGTTCAACTTCGCGGCCGGCACATAGGAACCCTGCGCGTTCGGCAGCAATCCCTGGCGCGCGTACGCGTCGGGCACTTCGCTCACGCTGTTCGTCGCCAGCGACTGGCGGAATCCTTCGTAATTGCCGAACAAAAAGAACCGGTCCGTCTTTACCGGCCCACCGAGCGCCGCGCCAAACTGGTTCCTTCGGAAAGGTGGCGCATTCCCTTTATCGACGGGATCGAGTGCGACCGGCTCTCCTTGATCTAACGCGCTGTTGCGCAAAAATTCGAAAAGCGTTCCATGGAGAGTATTGGATCCGGACTGCGTGACTACGAGCACCTGGCCGCCCGTCCGCTTTCCGTATTGAGCGCCATATGTATCCGTAAGTAAGTTGAATTCGCGGACGGCATCGATGCCCAGCAGGTAACCGCTCACGCCACCCGGAGTGACAGCAAGCTGGCTCGTGCCCGTATATTCGATGCCGTTCAGCAGGAATAAATTATCTTGAGGGCGCCGGCCTGCCACCGAGAAGGAATTTCCGTCGCTGGTGGTCGTGTTGACGGTTTTCATCGAAGTGTAATTGATGGTGCCGGGATTCAGCGTGATCAGATTGTCGTAACTGCGCCCGTTCAGCGGCAATGCTTTAACGCTTTCGCCTCCGACCATTCCGGAGACGGAAGACGGTGTGGTATTGACCAGAGGCGCTCCGCCCACAACAGTGACCGACTCAGCCACTTCTCCAACTTCAAGTTGCAAAGTAAGAACCGCTTCCTGCCCGACCTCCAGGCTCACTCCGGTTCGGACCACGGATCGGAAACCGGGCTTTTCCGCTTTGACCTCCTGCCCTCCTAACGGCAACGAGAGGATGCGGAAATTACCGTCCGCGCCTGAGATGGTTTCGCGGATGGCCCCCGTCTCGAGGCTCTTGACTGTTATCTTGGCATCGGCGATTGCCGCGCCTGTCGCGTCCTGCACCTTTCCTGTAATGGCAGCGGTATCTTGAGCTACCGCCGGAAGGCCGAGAACTAGACCGAGAATTGTGCCAACAATGCTTCGCCGCATTCCTCTTCCGTTCCGATGAGCCTACCGCCCGGCTTCTTGCAAAGTCAAGGCGACCTCCTGCCGGGACTCCGACCGGCAGACATGGTTCCCAATCCGACGGCGCGACGATGCGACGATGATTTTCAACTTTTTGTTTTGTTTTTGCAAAATTACTCCGACTGCGGGTACTCGACACTCTCTAGACTGAACTACCGCGAGGCGGGTTTTGGGAGATGCGGCCATATCGGTAAGCTTCCGACATCATTATCCTGCAGGGGCGAAGCGAATTCGGGAACGGGACTACCCCCGGTAATCGGCAATTATTGGAAACGGAATGAGTTAGTATTTTCAAAAAGATTCGATTTGCTCGTGATCGGCCGCTGGTTCCGTCTTTGAGCCGACGTTAGTATTGAGCGCTCCCTGACGGTCGCGGCTCTGAGGCGAGCGCGTTCTGGTCATGCTAGCGAATTCGCTTCCGCGCTTTCTCGTAAAGTTCGGTAACGATCCTTAAATAAAGTACTTACGCTGGCCGAACTACACCACCCTGGTGGCCCCGTTCGATCAATCTAAGACCCTCCGCGCATGCCTGCCCTACTCATTTCAACTGTTTGCGCTTTGGACCGCACCTTGCATTTGAGCAAGGCGTAGTAAGGAGGCTAAGAAAATGAAAAAGACAATCGCTACCATGATGCTTCTGGCGGGTGGACTGTTCGCGGCCCCTGCAGTTCGCGTAGGAATTGGAATCGGCGTTCGAGCGCCAGTTGCTGTTGTGCGCCCTGCGTGCCCCGGTCCCGGCTATACCTGGGTGGATGGCTATTATGCTCCGAACGGAGGGTGGGTTGGCGGCTATTGGGCTCCCCCGAAGGTCGTGACCGTAGCGCCGCGCTACTCCCCGCCGCCGGTCATCGCACGCAACTTCGATCACGGGCGCTCCGATCACGGGCGTTTCGATCATGGGCGCTCCGATCGCGGGCGCTCCGATCGTGGGCGCGACGATCATTTCCGCCGCTAACGATCTCGCGGGGTACCGCTCCTTTACGGTCGCGGCTTGGATCGGAGCCGCGAGCGTAAGGGGCGGCACTGCTAGGCAGCCACAAACACGGTCTTGAAGGCGAAGTCGCTGAGCCTGACCGGCCGGGCAAGGGTCTTGCCGTTCTGGTCGACCATGGTGATGGCATCGCCCGACGTGAGCGACAGAGGACCACTCGTCGTGTAGGCACTGATTTCGTCGAAGTAGACGACTCCAAAGCTGGCGAGAGGAGGGAACGGTTGGTTGAGCGGCCAGGTGCGAGTGACGCCCGCGTTGATGGTGACAGCGGGGGGAAATCCAGTGTCGACCGAGAAGTTGATCGTCTGCGCTGTGGTCTCGTTGGTGAGGAAGTACGAGGCTGTGCCGGCCGGGTTGGTCTGAAGGCACAGAGAGCCGCTGATCACATCGCCTGGGCGGACCGGCAGGTTGATCTGCCCGACGTCTTGTGCCCAGATCTGGCAGGTGACGTTCTGGGCGGAATCGACGGTCATCTCGACGTGGAGATCGAGGAAGCCGAGACCGACGAACGTATGGAAATAGTTGATGCCGAGCGGGCTGGAGGTGAACTGCAGATCCGGCACCGTCCATGTGACGAACAGGGCGGTGAACGGCGCGGCGGAGTTGAATAGCTGGTAGGCGCAGGACTCGGTGGGGTCCGGACCCAGAGCGGGGACGGCGACCGCCTTTTTGGCCGCCGTCGTGAGATCGGGCCGGGGCTCGAGATGGTCGAAGCGGCGATAGCGGGCTGCGAGCCGCTCCCACAGCGCGGCCATCCCCGGCTGAGTCTGGGGGTCCGGCCGCAATGGCAGCCCGTGCCTCATCAAGTCCTTCTCAGTGGCCGCGAACGGGTCGAAGTCCTTCGGTGGGGGTGGGTAGAGGTGCACCTTTTTCCCCTCGGGGGTTTGCTTTCCAGCCATGACACGCTCCTTTCTACTGGACGTTATCTATACTACCCTGCCGAGGCGGAGAAAACGTTACTGTTGACCGCTCCCTAACGGTCGCGGCTCCGATATGGGCTGCGGCCCAAGGAATGAGATGGTCCGAAAAAGGCGGTAGAATCGATCCGATGTATCACGGGATTGCAGTGGCAGGGTGAGACCTCCGAGTGGATCACTATGCGCGACATCGATTCGATTGAGATCTTCCTTCACCACGCATATAGTTCGTATTTTGCGGAACCCCGCGGGAACTGGATATTCCGGGGGCACTCAGACAGCAAATACGAGCTCATTCCGTCTGTGGGCCGAAGTCCACACACGTTAGGCACGCGAGATCGGTACGAACGCAGTCTCTTTAACATTTTCCGCAGGGAAGCGCAGGGATTTCTTGCGACACTGCCGACGAGCGAGTGGGAATGGCTGTCATTGGCCCAGCATCATGGCCTCCCAACTCGTCTACTCGACTGGACACACAATCCCCTGGTAGCTTTGTATTTCGCAGTGGAGGCTCAACCCGAGGCTGATGGCCGAGTCTTCGCTCTTCATGCTTTAACGAAGACTCCAGAGGCAGTCCGAACGGCATCGCCATTCAGCATAACGTTGCCTGTAAAGTATTATCCGAACATTGTCACTCCGCGGATTCGTGCCCAGGAAGGCGTGTTTGTTGCCTGTGCAGAGCTGGAACGGCCGCTGGATAACACACTCGAGAATCATTGGACGATCGAATCGCTGCGCATTGCGGCCAACCGCAAACCGCACCTGCGATACGAGCTCTTTCGGCTTGGCGTGCACGCTTCTTCTTTGTTTCCCGATGTGGATGGTCTAGCGGCTCGTATACGGTGGCAGCACTTAGTCACATCTCCGTTCAACGAGCATGACGAAGCAACGGCTGCGGCTGGGCAATAGGCGCCATGAACTCGCACAAGGTTCTCGTACTTGGAGGTGGTTTCGCGGGCCTCTGGAGCGCAGTCGGCGCCGCCCGCATGCTGGACAAACTTGGTCTCGGCTCGGAGGAGGTAGCTATCACGCTAGTCAATGCAGACCCTTATCACTGCATCCGAGTCCGGAACTACGAAGCTGATTTGAGTGCTGTCCGAGTTCCCTTGGACGATGTCCTTGGGCCTGTGGGCGTCCGGCGACTCGAAGGGCGAGTGATTGGCATCGACCTCCCCAATCAGCAGGTCCAGATCCAAGTGGCCGGCGCCGCCGGGGGACTGACAAGCCTTGAGTACGACCGCCTTGTGCTGGCCCTTGGCAGTCAACTCAACCGGCCGAACATCCCCGGCTTGGCAGAATGCGGCTTTGACGTGGACACCTATGCCGGGGCCGCTCGTCTCAATGCCCACCTTCAGTCGCTACCCACGCAACGCGAATCTCCCGGCCTCTACACTGTCGTGATCGTGGGTGCCGGACTGACCGGCATCGAGACGGCCACGGAGATACCTGGGAGATTGCGAACCGTCCTCGCAACAGCCGGGCTGAAGCGCCCCTTCCAAGTCATCCTTGTGGACCATAATCCGTGGATTGGGTCGGACATGGGAAACAGTGCCCGGCCGGTGATTGAACAAGCCCTGCGTGAGTTGTATATCGAGACGCGGACCGGAGTCTCCATCGCATCGATCGATGGCTCTGGGGTGAAGCTGGAATCCGGCACGGTGATTCCCGCTGCCACAGTGGTCTGGTGTGCCGGAATGCAGGCCAACCCTCTTACCCGACAGTTCCCAGTTGAGCGCGACCGCTTTGGCCGACTTCCAGTCGATGAGTTCATGAAGGTCAAAGGCATCGCGAACGTGTTTGCGGCTGGGGACGTGGCCTCAGCGATGATGGACGATACCCATACTTCCGTGATGTCGTGCCAGCACGGGCGCCCGATGGGACGGTTCGCTGGGCACAATGTAGTTTGCGACCTGCTCAAGCAACCCATGCGGCCGCTGCGCATCGAGTGGTATGTCACGATTCTGGATTTGGGTCCTTGGGGGGCAGTGTATACCCAAGGGTGGGAACGAGCGGTCGTATCGGTAGGCGCCGCGGCCAAGAGCACCAAGCAAACTATCAACTGCCACCGGATTTATCCGCCGCTCACTAAGGATCGACGCGAAATCCTCGATGCTGCAGAACCAATCGTGCAGACTCCTCCCGAGTTCCGTCATTAAGGCGCGATCGGTGAGCCTGACCGGTCAAGGCGCTAAGCCTTTCAGAACACAGCCAGTGGATTGAGCGGTGAACCGGTTCCCATCTCGATGCGTAGTGGCGCTGCCATAAACAGAAACTCGTAACGGTTCAGCCGCTTTGTCTCTTCCGCGGCTCGTTCGAAATCGAGATTGTCGAAAATGCTGACGCCCATTGCGACCAGCGCCAGCCGGTGGAGCGGGTTGGAAACCTCCGGCGGAAGGCCGGTGGGAGAGACATCGTTCGGCCCATCGCAGCCGATGAAAGAGACGCCGCGCTCTTTCAGGAAATACGCCACGTCGGCATGATAACCGGCGAAGCCTGTGGAGTTGGGCCACGGCCCCAGCGCCGCGCGCCGCTTCCAGCGCCCGGTATACAGAAGAATGACATCGCCCGGCGATACCTTCACGCGCTCGATTTTTTCCAGCGCCTCCAGATCGTCGCGATGGATGGCGGTTCCCGGCTCGATCCAGCCCTGCGGCGTGGCTTTCCCCGGCAATCTCGTGGCGTCGAACAAGATGGCGCGTGTCACCACACCATCTTTCAGAGCGTCAATATTGCCTTTCGGGCATCCGCCCGCCGTCTTGATGTCTTCCATGGCGCGCCCGTTGTATCCCTTGCCTTCGAACATGATGTGACAATCCACGGCATCCAGATGGCTGTGAATCACTCCGTGATAGGTGCCGGTGTATTGATACCTGTCGGTGGTTCCGTTAGGAGTCACATTGCCCAGAACCCGCTCCAGGATATTCGGCGCATCCGCGGCTTTTTCCTGCGCCACATCGTGGGCCAGCGAAATCGTCACACCCTCTTTCGCCAGATTCAGCGCCTGTTTCCTTTTCGCCGGAGTGATCAGGTTGGCCGCGCCCAGTTCGTCGTCATTTCCCCACCGGCCCCAATTGGAAAGCTCCTTCATCGCGTTGCGAAAATCCGCTTCCGTTTTGATCGTCCGCTGCGCATTGCCTGGGCTTTGTTTGTACGGGCTTTGCGCGTACAAGACGGCCGCCAGAGCGACCACCATCAAAATTCGCATAAGTCACCTCACCTTGACATACTTTCGAAGGTTGTGCGCGCCAACATCCGCCGCGAACACCGACCCCTCGCTATCCGCCGCAATCCCCGATGCCGACGTGCCGCGAATGACTTTATCCAAATCGGCCGGATCGGGGATAAACGCCTTGAGCGAACCATCGATCGCGTTGCCGGTCACAATGCCTCTGAGTTCGCCTTTCTTGGCGGATGAATCGGGAAAGGAAGCGCCTACATAGATGGTGTCATCCGCTCCCACGAAGACCGAACTCGGCTGCCCGAATTGCCGCCATGCGGCGATGAAGGCGCCATCCTGATCGAAGACCTGGATTCGATTATTTCTGCGATCGGCAATGTACACCCAGCCGCGCGAGCCGCCGATAAAAATATCGTGCGGCTCGTCAAATTCTCCGGGCGCGCTTCCCTTCCGCCCCCAACTCTTGATAAAGCGCCCGTCCCGGGAAAGTTTCACCACGCGGGCTGTGCCGTATTTGTTCGGAGCGTGGCCGTCGGAAACAAAGATGTCGCCATTCGGCGCGACTGCCACGCCGGTGGGCCGGTCGAACGCGTCCTGACCGGTTCCGGCAACACCTTCTTTACCGAGCACCATCAGAACCTTGCCGTCCGGGCTCAGCTTGAGCACCTCTTCGCCCATCACCACACCGCTCGCGTTTCTTGCGGACATGCCGAGGATTGTCTCCGCGTCATTCACGTCGGTAGCCCACAAGCTGCCATCGCTCGCGACGGTGAACCCGTGAGGATAAGCGAACAATCCTGCGCCAAAGCTCTTCAGCAACTTGCCCGCGGAGTTGAATTCCAAAATCGGCGGATTCGCGGGGCCGCGCCCAACACAGGTTGCTGACCCTGCCGGCACTACATTGAAGCAGCGGTGGAAGACCCACACGTTGCCGTTGGCATCCACGTGCACCCGGATGACTTCGCCCCACCGGCCGGAATTCATGCTTTTGGGAAGCGACGGCCAGCCTTCCACCAGGCGGTATGGATTGGGCAATTCCGTTGGCTTCGGGTATTGTTTCTCTTGCGCGCTTGCCATACCAGACAGGGCGATCAGCGCAATCGCGAGCGCAGTCCGATTCGCCATTCGGAGAAGCATATCACGCGCCGCCGACGGAGTTGGATCAGTCAAGCCGCCTTGTCACGGTCACGGGGAAGAGGCTCGATTTGGCCGGTTTGCAGGTTGTAGGTGTAGTGGATGCCGGGGACTGGCGTAAAGCGGGGTT
>DATBID010000053.1:0-22849 GCA_036557125.1 Bryobacteraceae bacterium
ACTACATCTGGAAGGTCCGGTATATCCACCCGGTGTTCGCCGTTGCAATTATCGGCCTGGTCGTCGCTTCGCATTGGGTGCACCGCGAAAGGGCGGCGGCGCTGGGTTTCCAATCGGTCAATTTTCGCAAGTGTCTGGAGGATTTCGCGCCAGCGCTAATCCTGTTGGGTCTGCTACTTCTGGGCGCCGGCCAACTTCTGGAGACCATCCGGCCGATCGGCTTTGATAGCGCCATGATGGCCTGGTGTGGCTACCTCCCCTGGGGACTATTTCAGCAGTACATTTTGAACGGCTATTTCTTGAACCGGCTGGAGCAGGTGGCGCCCCCGCGCGCGGCGATGATGGTTTCGGCGGCACTCTTTAGCGGCGCGCATCTGCCGAATTGGTTCCTGATGGTGGTGACGCTGCTTCTGGGATATTGCAGCGCCCGTATCTACAGCCGCTACCGGAACCTGTATTTCCTGGGTGGCGCGCACGGCACGCTGGGATTCCTGCTGTTCCTGGTAGTGCCCGATTCGATTAGCCATCACCTGGTGGTGGGGCCGCACTGGTTCGCGCACTGAGCCGCAGGCGATCGGGAAGCCGAGCGGCCGCTACAAGACCACCACCGGGTGGTAAATGTTCGGCAATACGGCTTCGCCAATCGCGATGAGTTCCCGCGCGGCCGTGATCGCCTTCACATAACGCGCGGCCGGCGCCGTGCGAAACGGCGAGGCTGGAAAGTTCCGGCCGTGGCGGATGTGGTGTGCGGCCACTTCATCTACGTAGATTTCCGGCATCTGGGGCAGAAGACTCGACGCCGGAATCAGCGCATCGATCAATCGCTCTTCCGCGGCGAGAGATTCGATCTGCGCTATCGTCCGCGCCTGCGCCAGGGTGAATTCGCCGCTCGCGGTTCGACGTAATTCGTGAAGATGCGCGCCAAAGCCCAGAGCCTGGCCGAGTTCGTGGGCGATGGAGCGCAGGTAGGTGCCGCCCGAACAATGGGCGCGCAACCGGGCATCCGCGCCAGTCACTTCGACCACGGTTAACTCGTAGACCTCGACCGCAACCGGCTCAAGCACGACTTGTTGTTTTTGGCGCGCCAGATCGTAGGCGCGCTTGCCCTGAACTTTCTTGGCGGAAACGGGCGGCGGCACCTGCAGCAGCCGGCCGCGAAAGCGATCGAGCAGCCGCTCCACCTCCTCCGCCTTCAGCGTAACTGCAACCTTTTCGCCCACGGGTTCTCCGGCGCGGTCATAGGTATCCGTAGCCCAGCCGAAACGGACTACGCCCTCATACACCTTATCGGTGCGCGTATAAAACTGGGCGAGGCGCGTGGCACGCCCCAAAACCAGCGGCAGCACGCCGGTTGCGATGGGATCGAGCGTGCCGAGGTGCCCGACTTTTTTCGCGCGTGCCACACGGCGGAACTTGCCGACAACGTCATGCGAAGTCCAGCCCTCGGGTTTGTCGATGACGATTGCGCCGTCCATGTAATGGGATTCGAGAGGATTCGGGCGGTAATGCGGCCCGACGAAATCAATTGTAGCGGAATGGCGAGCGGTTAATTCTCGCTTGGGCGGCTTGTCGATGTGATCGACGATCAAGGTTTGGACAGGATCTTGTCGGAAACGAGCTTTAGGCCAAGCTGCTCCTGAAGCGCGTTAAAGATGCTGGGGCCAGAATCGGGCGGCGGGTAACGGTGGCTGCAAGACAACGACCAGAAAGACTCGGTATGATCAAGAACGAGATGACGCTACGCCTCACAGAAGCCGAGCTTGCCCGCGACATCCACGGGGTGCTGGCGCGAGTCCGCGAGGAGGGCCTGGAGGTGATCGTTGAGCAAGACCACCGCCCGGTTGCCGTCATCAAAACACCGCAAGGCCCTGGCCGGAAGCTGAGCGAATGCATTGCGATCGCGAGGGCGTACGAAGAGAATCTCGGCTACGCGCCGGTCCCGGACGCAGACTTTGCGGCTGACGTGCAAGCCGCCATTGATGCTCATCGCGAGCCCTTAAATCCGCCCGAATGGGATTAGTCCTGGATTCCAGCGTTCTGATCGTCGCCGAACGGGAAGCGAAGCCGGTCAGCAGCCTGCTGGCGGAACTCCAACAAGGACACGGCGAGAACGAGATTGTGCTTTCTTCGATTGCCGTCGTCGAGTTGGAACACGGTCTTCATCGGGCACAAACTGCGGAACAGGCACAGAAGCGACGGGACTATCTCGACGAAGTTTTCGCGACGATTCCGGTCGAGAGCTTCAGCAGAGAAATGGCGCAGATCGCCGCAAAAGTGGACGCCGATGCACGAAGAGTCGGGAAAGTGATCCCCTTCGCTGACTTGCTCATCGGTGCGACCGCTTTGCACTACGGCTACGCAGTCGGTACTCGGAACCTCCGCCATTTCCAGATGATTCCAAACCTGACAGTGCTATTGCTCTGAACCGGCACGCTAGGGCGAGATCGCCGCTCAATGCTCCGTGTTCGGCTTCTTAGTCAAGCCGAATCTGGCTGAGAATTCCTGAAGACCGTGACCTTTGTCCGTTAGTTCAACCTGATCCGCATCTCCGAAGAACGCCTAGAACTCATTCTCGACATCTAAATCGCGATTGCGGGTAGCCCAAACCGTAGGTGCAACCTGATCGTGTGCTGACACAAACGACTTATCGGGATCATCTGCGTTGTAGCGTATGGTTACCTTACACTTCGGGATGAACCGTTTCGAGTATTCCTCCGCAGAATTACGGAAGAAGAAGGCTCTCTCATGAATGTTGGCGTGTCGCTCCTCATTCACCCGGTACATGTACGTGATTTCGGCTGTGGGATAAAACGAGCTCGAACGACCCGAGGTGTGAATCTCTCCTTCGACGGTAGGCCATTTTCTCGTGCTGCGATCCCGAATGAGCCGGAACAACGTTCGCAACAGAAAAACGACGATTTCGTCTAGATACCAGCCGAGCAACCAGCCTCCGATCTCATTGGTGCTGCCCAAAAACTATCGTCTCAGACTCTAGAGACTTTCGCTCGCTAAGGTGGGCGCATCGGTGAATAGCGACATCAGGACCGCAGGTCCTTACATGCTCATAAATGCCGAGAGCAAGTCGCCATACGAACCGTCCAGAAACTGGATACCTGTCAGCCGGAAAGCCGCTTGAGGCCAGGGCGACCTGTACCGTCTTCGCGCATGACGATTTGGTACCCGTCGGCGCGCCCCTCTTTGCCGACAAGCCGCTCCTCGTCGAGCCAGCTCGGCCCGGAAATCTGATAGTTGCTGGTGCCATAAGCCATCGCCACGAGGTTGGAGAGCGGGGATAACATGCTGGGGACCCGCTGTTTCCAGGCGTCCTCAAATGTGACCCCCGTGATGTGTGTGAGAATATCGATGCGAGCGGGCGGCACGCCAATCTGGTAAATCAGGTCATCCTCCGTGAATGTCTGCGGATCGATTCCATCGTTCGCCAGGGGAGCGCCGAATTTCGCGAGTGCTCGGTAGAGCTTTGCGGAATTTTCCTGAGAGTTACCGATCCACACATCCAGATCCTTTGTGTATCGGGGCTCGGTATACTTCATTACTGCATAGCCGCCGACGATTAAATACTCAACGTTTTCTTCGTTTAAGTTTCGTAATAGTTCGCTGTAGTGTGGGCTTTCGGCCATGTTTAAATTCTTCCGCCAGTTCCACCATCTCCCAAGCTGCCCGGAAGATTGCTTCGTCACCCTGCTCCTGCCAGAATTCGATGTCGAATTCACGGCCGGGAAAACGGCCCTTGATCAGCCTGGTTTTCCAGTTTGGTTTAGTGTCTTCGGGCATCGCGCCTCTTGTGAATAGTCTCCCATGCGGCGCCTCCAGAGTGTCTTCTACCGTTTCCGCGCCCTGCACGTATACCCTAACGTAAAGTTGCGGTCGCGATCCAGCCGATCCAGAAACGGTAGAACCATCGCCGGCAGGACCAACAGAATCGCCGCAGGAACGAACCCGATCCAGCGAACACCCCCTGTGAAGAACTGGAGTCCATTGAGCAGGCGGCGGGCGAGCAGGCGGAAATAGCCGCCGGCGGGGCGCATCTCGCGGATTTCGAAACCGGCTTTTTCCAGCAGATGCGCCAAGCCGTAGCGGGTGTAGCGAAAGTAGTCGTGCGGGGCCTGGTGGACCTCCCATTCGTGGGGCGCGGCTATCAGCAGTTCTCCTCCGGGAGCCAGGGTGCGCGCAATTTCAGCTAGAGCGCAGGCGGGCTCGCGCAAGTGCTCGATGGTTACGATGTGCAGGGCCGCGTTGAAACATTCGTTAGGGAAGGGAAGGGCGATCAGATCGGCGACCGCGTCCAGCCGGGTGTAATCCCACGCGGCGTCTCCGACGGCAAGGTCGACGCCGCAGTAGCGGCAATGCGCAAAATAGCGGGCATACTGAGATTCGCCGGCGCCCGCATCGAGCACGCGAGCCTGAGGAGGCAGGCTGCGCGCGAGGGATGCCACTGCCTCCTCAATTTCAGTTTCGAAATGCAACACGTGGCGGCGCAGCGGGCGGGGCAGTCGGTAGGCCAGTTGGGTGTACTTCACGGGCTTGCCTTGATTTTGCGCGCCTCGATCATGACGGTCGATCCCGCGCCGCACGACGCTTCGGCGATGGCGAAGGGAAGCGATGCCAGCACGAGAGCGAAGTAGGCCAAATCCAGGGCCAACCGCGTCTTCGGGCCTTCCTTGCGCGCGCGCACCCGCCGCGCCATAGGGTCGAGCGCCGGAGCCAGACTGCTCGCCAAACCGGCGGGGTTGTCGCGCAGGGAAAAATATTTGCGCCGGGCCACTTCAAAGCCGCAGCACGCGAGCAGTTTTTCGAGGTCCCGGGCACGGAAATCGAAGAGATGGCGGGGTACGTCCATGCCGTTCCACGCGGGGCCCAACAGGCGGCACTGCCAGGAAGCGGCATTGGGCACCTGCACCACCAGCCGTCCCTCGGTAGTGAGGAGCTCGTGCGCGGCGGTGAGAAAAACACGCGGATCCGGCAGATGTTCCAGCACATGAAACATGCTGATGCAGGCGAATGAATTGCGGCGCAGCGGCGCGTTGTCGAAGGCGCCGCATAACGCCGGCGCTCCCTGTTGGCGCCAGGCCATGCGCGCCGCTTCTTGGGAAACATCGAGGCCAATGCCGCGGAAGCCGCGCTCGCGCATCAGGCGCAGAAAAAGCCCGCCGCCACAGCCTACATCAAGCAGCGGCATCGCCGTCTGTGGCATAGCCGTGTGGCGCAGAGCCTGCTCGACAAAACGGACATGATCGCGGAGCACGAGGCGCCGGTAGGCCTCTTCCCAGCGGCCCGCCGCGGCTCCGCCTGGGGCGAACCAGTAGGCTGGCGGATAATAGGCCTTCAACTCTTCGGGTGAAGGCTGTGGATCGAGCCGCATGAGGCCGCAGCCGGCGCAGCGCACGACGGTGAATTGGCGATCGGTCGTGCGGTAGAGCCGGTCCGAGGCCTGAAAGAGCGGCGCGGCTTGATGAGATCCGCAGAGCAGGCAGCCGCTCATGCGACTTCCCGTAGGGGTAAGCGGTGAGTCAATATCAGCCGGCGTACATCCCGCGGGCTCAAGCGGCGAATGCTCCCGATCGCTGCGCGTTTCCGCCACATGCGCGGCGCCAGCGCCAGTGCCTGGAAATGCCCCCTCGACAGCGCCCGCAAAATTCTCCATTTGCCGGCTAAACCCGGAAAGTGCGCAGTATCGCCTGCGCGGCGTTGGGACAATACCAAGCCCGCGCACAAACGCAGCGCGAAGAAAAAGGAGTTCAACGAGAGCAGGCTGAGGGGGAATAGTTTGACAGCCAGAAGCAGCCGGTTGCGTTCTATCAGCTCCAGACGGCGCATGGAGTCTTTCCCCAGAGTGGCGCTCCGGTGGTGCCGCACTACGGCCTTGGGCGTGTAAATACAGCGCCAGCCGGCGATGCGCGCCCGCAGCCCAAGCTCGGCATCGTCGCCATAGGCGAAAAAATCCTCGTCGAAGCCGCCGATCTCGTCAAGCATCGCGCGGCGGTAAAGCGCGGCCGAGCCGTCGGGCCAGAGCACGTCTTCCTGCCTGTCGAACTGGCCGCAATCCTGCATCCCAGTGCCTCGCCCCCGATTTTGGCCATCCGGAAAGATCAGATGACCGGCTTTGTCGATGAGCCGCGGGTCTTCCCAGACCAAGATCTTGCTGGCCGCCATACCAGCGTCAGGCGCCGAGCTGCATGCGCGCCACAGCGCCTCCAACCAGCCCGGCTCGGCTTCCGCATCGTTATTCAGCAGGGCGATGAATTCGCCGCCCGCAGCACGGATTCCCTGATTGTTGGCGGCGCAAAATCCGCGGTTTTCCACATTCCGAATTACCCTGACGCGGAACTCCCGCTCTGCCATCTCGGCCGAACCATCCCCGGAGCCGTTGTCCACCACGATGATCTCGAAAGCCACGCCGGTTTGCCGCTGTAGGGATTCCAGACACGCGCGCAACAGCTCTCTGCGGTTCCAGTTGACCACAATGACCGAAATCAACCGAATATGCTAACAGTTCGATGGAGAGGCGGGAACGGCGGCAATTCGGCCCGTAGTATCATGAAGGTAAAGGCCGGGGTATTGCCGCATGACGTCCATCGGTGAGGCGCTGCGACGCGAACGCATTAAGCGCAAGCTCGATCTCGAGGGCGTTTCCCACGAGTTGAAAATTTCGCCACGGTTTCTGGAAGCTATCGAAGACGAGGACTTCGATAAGCTGCCTGGGCGGCTCTTTACGCGGAGCTTCGTCCGCCAGTACGCGCGCCTCCTGGGCCTGGATGAAGATGAAATCGCGGGGGAACTGAAGCGGCTTCTGGATCCGCAGGGGTCTACCCCGCCGGCGGCGGCGCCTACGCCCCCGCCCCGACCCGTTAGAGAACCCGAAATCCCACTGCCCCGGGTGGAGAGCTGGACCGCGGTGGGCGATAAGCCCTCTCGCTGGTCTAAATCCCTGCCGGCCTTTGCCATGGTTGTGGGGGTGATGCTGGCGTGCTCCTTGGCATATTCCTGGTTGCAACGGCCGCGCCGGCAAGTGACCAATCAAACCGTTTCGAAACTAGCGGCGGCGGACACCGCTAGCGCTCCTGTGTCTAAGACACCCGCGCCAGCGCCCGTCGCCTCGGACCACCCGGCCGCTACTGCTCTAAACTCACAGCCGGACCCGAAACCCGCGAACACTGCCGAGCGGCAGACTACGACTGCTACCAGTCCGGCCCCTACTCCCATTCCACAATCCGGACTCGACCCGAACGCGCCGGTTCGGGTGGAACTCACCGCGGACGATCCGGTTTGGATTTCCGTCAAAGCAGACGGCAAGAACCTCTATTCCGGCACTCTCCAACCGAAGGAGATCAAAACGGCCGGCGCGAATCAGAACATCACCATCCGTGTGGGAAATGCCGGTGGGCTTCATATCTCGCTCAACGGCAAACCGATCGGTCCGTTGGGACCAAAGGGGCAGATCCGGACCGTTCAACTCACTTCCGGCGGTTTCCAGATATTGGTGCCGGAAGTTTCCAGACCAGCCGTGCCCCTCGACGTCTTCGATCCCCTTTGATGATGCGACTCTCTCTGGCTGCGGAGAAGAGCGCGCTGTCGACGCCGCTCCAGGATTAGCAGCTCGCGGCGGCGGCGCTTCTTGATGCTTTCGTCCACCCTTCCCCAGAATTTACCGAAGTAACTGATCGCCGAAGCAATGGCAAAGAAGACCACGCCCCACATGAGTACTATTCCGGGGGTATGCAAAGCGGGATGGCGCACGCTCAACATTACGCAGGAGACAGCTACCACCTGGCAGGTCATCTTGGTTTTGCCTAAGTCGCTGGCCCTGATGGTATAGCCTTCGGCTGCCGCGATGCTGCGCAGCCCGGAAACGGCGAACTCGCGGGCGATGATCAGGATCGCCATCCAGCCCGGCAAAGCCTGCACCTGCACCAGCGAAATCAGGGCGGCGGAGATCAGCAGCTTATCGGCGATCGGGTCCAGCAGCGTTCCGATCGTGGTCTCCTGCCGCCAGCGCCTGGCCAAGTATCCGTCTAACAGGTCGGTAGCGGCAGCGGCCAAAAAAATGGCCAGCGCC
Organism: Bryobacteraceae bacterium; assembly: GCA_036557125.1. Lineage (GTDB taxonomy): Bacteria > Acidobacteriota > Terriglobia > Bryobacterales > Bryobacteraceae > PSRJ01. The sequence goes on from DATBID010000053.1 coordinate 8,075, forward strand.
AACCACTCATTCGTGATGACGCGACCGGCTAACTGCACCGTGACGTTCTCCTCCACCAGTGCCGCTACCAGCAAAGGAACGAAGAAGATCCGCAGAATTGTCAGTGCGTTGGGTAAATTCATTCCCAAACTAACTATAATGCGCGGCTGTTCGCGGTCACAAGCCGGTTCCAGACACAAGGAGGCCAAAATTGAGGATTGGTCGGAGTTCTAGTACTGAATGGGTATCTTCACAGTTGAAGCCTAGGGAGAGAAATCAGTAGAATTGAGCGTCTGCGGAAATTCTGTACGAAAGTTCTCAAGTACTGAAAGGGTTTGCCAGTGACCAAGCTGAAACGTCTTTCCGGGATCACGGCATTATTGACATGTTCGGCGCCATTCGGAATCTGCGACGTGGTGACCACCATTTTTTCGCGTCCGCTGCCGATTGCGAACGTGAATGGCGAGAACGGCGCCCCTCGGAGCAATTACGCGTTCACCGAAACGGGAGGCGTCGATCCGGTGCGCCAGACCGCCATCGATGGAGACAGCTTCACTCTCTCTTCCCAAAACTATAACTCCTATGTGATCACCAGTCTCAGCACGTATTCGGTAGCGTCGCTGTGCGCGGACGGCAATCCTTGCACGGCCAACAGTAAGGCACAACCCCTCGGCGATGAGTTCCAGAATGTCATGCTCGCGGTGCGAGAGGTTGGCGGAGACCCGATCTCCGGCGCTCCGATTTATGGCAACTGGGACATTCTCGACCAGGGCACGCCGAACACATCGTTCAACAGCCCGACTTCCAGAGTAGTCGGCAACAGCAATCCAAATATTAGCGACCGAAATATCCGGTACGCCAACGGGCAAAATTACGAAGGGGATGGAACGCCAGACACTTACTATCCGCTTTGGGAGACGACGTTCGGTAATTTGAATTTTACGGCGCAAGCTGGGGTCGAGTATCAATTCGTTGTATGGGGCTTTGGCTGGAATAGCCCGACGTGTGGCACAACCTCCCCGTGCATGAACATGGACCCGAACACTTTATACGGCTATTGGTTCAGCGAATATTCATTGCCTTTGCCAGGGGGACAGGGCGGTATCGGCTCCTACTTGAGCTACGTTAACTTTCAGAACCAGGATCTCTGTCCCACAGTGAGCGCCTGCGATGGACTTTCACCCCAACCGGTGCAGCCCCAGGACGCTTTCGGGAACACCGTGGGTGTTAATGAGGACGTCGTCATCAAAGGCTATGGCGTACCCTTGGTATCCACGCCGGAGCCCGGGACTCGCACGCTCGCCGGCCTGGGTCTGGTGCTCTTCGGCTGGTTTTCGCGGAAGCTTCGCAAATGAGCGCGGCCACGCCGTGAGCGGGAAAGCGCTGAACCATTGACCGCAGATCTAAGCACCGAGCGCAGCCAAATTGTTCCCGGGTCGCGCTCTCGGGATTTGTGCCACTGCATGCACTCTTCGATGGGTGGAATTTCCAGCGGCGGGGCGACCAATTTCAGCGGCAGATACCTTTGATAATACGTCGCGAGCCTGAGGTGCATGGTCGCGATCCGAGACGTGCCGATCAGTAGATGAGGAACCATATTGAAGGCCGTGGTGGTTACTTCAATCCGCCGCTTGTGGCCGTAATGCTCGACGAACCATTCATCGAAAGTCGGCAACTGGTGCAGCCTGCCAACCCGCACAACCACATGTCCCAAGCTTAAGTAATTGTCGAGCGAAACGTGGCGATCGATTTGCCGGTTGCCCGACCAGACGACGCAAGTGAATTTGTCTTCGAACAGCCGCTCGGATGGGTGCGCCAGCGAAAGGTATCTGCTGGGTGCGATGGTCAGGTCGATCTCGCCCCGCTCGAGGGGTTCCATACCGCCTTCCAGATTCGAAATCACTTCCAGGGTAATGCCTGGGGCTAGCTTCTGAAGGCATGGCAAAGCTTCCGTCAATAGCACGGTCTCCACGTAGTCCGACATACGCAGTCGAAACTTCCGGGAAGAATGAGCCGGATCGAAAGTCGGGTTGTTGCTGACAATCGCTTCGGCTTGCAGGAGAAACTCTCTTACGGGTTCCACCAAGCCTTCGGCCAGCGGCGTCAAAGTCATTTGCCGCCCCACCTGCACGAGCAGAGGGTCATGAAAGACTTCCCGCAGGCGTGCCAGCGCGCCGCTGGTGGCGGACTGGCTTAGATGCAAGCGCTCGCCCGCGCGGGAAACGCTCTTCTCCGCGAAGAGCGCGTCCAGCGCTACCAAGAGGTTTAGGTCCAGGCCCGCAAAGTCCATTCGAGGTCAGGAATAGGCCCGCAGCGCCGGTTCGGCGGATGCGTCCGCATGAATATTGAGCAAAGTCCGAACCAGCTTGGGCGTTCTACATCGTGCCATGCCGCACTCGGTGGCGATACCGAAGTTGGACACATACTTCGCGGCGGCATCGATGCGGTTTCGTGTAGCTTGCAGGCCGTCGCTGTGCACGAGTCCGAGGTAGATTTCCGTCTCCGCGGATAACTTCAGGCCTCGCAGTGGCTCGAAGTACGCATCGTCGGACCGGTCAACCGGAACCGGCATATGGATGTATGTGATCGAGCGATTGACAGCTTCACTTAGCAGGTTCGCGAATTCCGTGAGTTTGGAGGCATCTTTCGGTTCAATAAAATGCCGGGCTTCCCAATCGCCGTAGCACAAATGAAAGCCTAACTCGACATCCGCCGGAATGGCCGCCGCCAACCGCCGCATTCGCGGCATCAGCTCCGCGCGCAGATCCTGGAATGGATTGCGGATAAACTGCCATCTGCCATCCCACATGACCATTTCGATGCAGATGTCCCATTGAATCGCGAGATCGTGATGCGGGATTGCGCGGCAAATGGCATCGACTTCTCGCAGCATGGCGGCTTCATAGGGTGGCTCGACTGCCGGGCGGTCCTGAGGGAGAAAGAATGGGTTCACAACGGCGAAGGGCGTTGGAAGAGAGACCTGAAACCGGATGCCATCAGGCAGATAGCCGTTCTGGCGCGCGGCTAGAAAATCCTGATACGAGGCGCGAGCCTCGCGGGCGTAGCCGAGTTCGGGAAAGCGAATGTCGCTGGGAGTGGCGTCCTCGGCAAGTTGCAATGGCAGAAAGCCGGAGGTCTGGTTCGGCTGGCTCGTATCGGCTTTTAGAAACGGGAGCGAACGAAGCAGCGGATATTGCCAACTGATCCAGAGCCTGCGACCGCCCGGTTCGCCATCCGGAATCCGGCGCAGCCTGCGGCCGAGCACAGTACCCGCTGTGCGGAACACCTCTTCGACGCTATCGAGCGCGATGCTGCCTACAAGGTGAACTTTTTCAGGCACCATGATTCAGGCTCCCGGAACCGCGGGGCCTCCGCCGGAAATAATTTTCCGGGTATCCGCGCTCTTATCGACCACCACCCCGAAGAAGGGGAACATCATCTCCTCCCAGGTCATCTCGCCATAATATACAGTTCTATTCGGATTGGGATTCCACTTGTTGCCGGCGGAGTTGTCGTAATGCGCGTCCACGTGCAACCTGGTTCCCTTGGGCACTCGTACGGACGTGCTGTATCCCAGTTGCCAGTTGAAATCATAGTGCGGCACGCTCAGTACGACTTCTTTTCTGCCGTCCGGATAAATCAGAGTATAGGTCATATCCTTTCCGCGGACATGCATGTGCGGCATCATATAGACCAGCTCGACATCCTCATTGAAGGTGACTTCGGCAGCCGGACTCTGCCAATTAGGCTCATTCGGAGGGATGGCAAAGATCTTGGGGTCAGTCGGCGCGGAGGAGCTTAGAGAGACATAGCGCCGCGCAGGCGGTTCCTTTGCCACCGTAAACCCGATCTGTACGTGATCCGTGACGGCCACTCCATTCGGCGTGTAGTGCAGGTTAATCGTGATGTCGCTTCCGGCTGGAATCAGTTTGGCGGCGTGAAACTCACGGTAATCGGCGACCGGATTTCCCGGCAGATAGCAATCCTCCGCCATGCTGCGGAAGCGATGGTTGGGCGTACCTGGGCCGAATGTTGGAGCCTTGCCCGGAATGGCGGCGCCTTCGTCGTCCCGCGGCTTGTCATCCCAATATGGTTTGAAGTACTCGACATCGGGATCATGGCGATTGAAGCCCAGGCACATGTGATGCGTCACTTCCGGATGCTCGGGTTTGATCTGAACCGAAGTGACCCACGTATCCTGCTGAAAGTTGGTCGGCACAGTGACCGACACCCACTCGATCACGTTGTTTTTGGGATGAGCCGGAACATCGTAAGTGGGTCCCTGCACAATGATGTCCGGCTGAATCTGCCAGCCTTCCGGCCACTTTACCAGCGGCGGCGCGTCCTTCGGGTTCCCTTCAGGGGCGCCGCTATCCGCCCAGCGCGCGATGGTGTCGATTTCGCTCTGCTGGAGAGACTTATCATTCAGGAAGTGACCGTAGTTCGGATCCGCGAACCAAGGCGGCATTTTGCGCGCGGCCGTGGCCACTTTCATCGCCTTAGCCCAAGGCCTCACTTGCTGATATGTCAGGAATGACATCGGCGCGGCTTGGCCCGGGCGATGGCAGGTCTGACAATGCTGCTGCAAAATGGGCAGGACGTCGCGATTAAAGGTCACCTGCGGCGCATCGGCGGCGCAGAGTGTTCCTGCGAAGGCGATTGTAGTGAGTAGTGCAATTCTCGTCATAAGGGCCTCCTTAACCTGACTACTGTTTCGGTTCGGCCGGAGGGGGAGGAGGACCGGCGCCCAGACCGATTTCGCCCAATATGGCTTCACCGCCGGCACTCTCAATCTTCTGCACGAGACCGACCGGGCCTCCTGCGCGCGACGGCGAAAGCGTAACGGTTACCGGCGTGCCCGGCGCGAGCGCCGCTTCAGACCGTTTGCGCCCCCAGCCATTCTGCTGCAACTGCGCCACGTTGGGTGCGATCTCGCCGGTCCAGTGAGTCACATTGCCTTGGTCATCCTTCACGTCCCAGAACAGCGCCGGATGCGGGTTGATGTACTTGAACTCGGTGATTGTTCCGTGCACGGTGACCTTCTGCGTGAGATCGTAGGACACGGCGCTGCCATGATGGGCGAACATGCCGGCGGCAGAAACTGCCAGCCCGAATAGCAGAACCACAAATCCTCTTTGCTGCATATCACCTCCTATTTACTGAACTCGAACGCGGTAGCCGCCGGAGTAGAAACTGCGACTCCGGTGCCGGAGGATTGCACATCCCCGCTGACCGCATAAAATCGATTTCCAATAACCGCTCCGGCCACACCGTGCCGCGGCGTTGCCATGGGAGGAAGAGTGGACCACGTATTGGTTGCCGGATCGTAAGCTTCAAACACGCGAAAGGCCGTTTGCACCACCGGGTCCTGCCACTCGCCCCCCGCCACATAGATTTTGCCGTTATACACAGCCGAAGCGACGGCGCTGCGGGCTGTGGGCATGCGCGCGCCGGGCGCTTCCCACGTGTCCGTCACCGGATTGTAGGCTTCCACAAGCGAGATGTCCGACGCGAGCGAAATAAAAGCTGCGCCCACGCGTCCGCCGATCACATAAATCTTCCCGTTCACCGTTCCCACGCCCATGTGGTTGCGCGGCGTGGGCATGGGAGCCCGCGTGCGCCAGGCATTTGTTTCGGGATCATACTCCTCAACTGTTCCGAGCACATTCTGGCGGGTGGTAGCGTTGATGTATGCTTCCGGAGCGCCTGGCGCAGTGGTCGCGCCGCCGATCACATAGATTTTTCCGTTCGCCTCGGCAGCTACGGCAGCGCCCCGCTTGGTCGGCATCGGCGCGAGAGCCTTCCACGAATCATTCCGCGGATCGTATTCCCACGCATTATTGATGGGAACCCAGCCCGCCGGGGCCGGAGGATCGGGATAGACAAAGCCGCCGAATGCATAGATCTTGCCATCGTGTTCGCAGAACGCCACGTGATGAGAGGGTAGCGCCATCGGCTTCTTCTTGGTCCACTTATTGGTAGCGGGGTCGTACTCGTAAACCAGACCCGCGGGATGCCACAGCGGGATCAAGCCGGAAAAAACATAGAGCTTGCCATTCGCCGCTTCCCCCATTACTTCTTCGCGCGGATCGGGGAATGGGGCAATGTCTACCCATTTGCCCTGCCCGTGAGCGAGTGATGTACAGAGGCTTAATAGAAGCGGCGCGATCGTTCGATTCATAGCTTTTCGTCCACCACAGAGCTCTCCGGGTTAATCGCCAAACTCCAAATCAACGCGCCTGCCAGCATAACTGCTGAGGTAATGAAGAAGGGCGTCATCCATGCGCCTCTGCCGAAGTAATAGCCGAATACCAGCGGAGTGACCGAAGCTGCCAGTGCGCCCGTCATATTCATCACAGCCGTCACCGTGCCGCTGAATGCGCCGCCCACATCCATGGGAACAGCCCACGCGGGGCCGATCACCAACTCCAAAAAGAAGAACGAAGCCGCCAGGCTCAAAATTGATATCCACACGCTTCCCGTTATGGCGGCGGGAAAAAGAAAAACGCCGGAAAGCGCGAATCCAGGCGTGGCCACCAGGCTCCGCGCCAGTCGCGCCTTCCCGGTTTTCTTGAAGAGGAAGTCCGAAATGCCACCGCCGGCGAGATCGCCCGCCATTCCGGCAAACAGCGGTATCGAGCCGATCAGGCCCAGCGCCTGCAAGGTCAGGTGACGGTGTTCGCGTAAATAAGTCGGATACCAGGTGAGATAGAAGTTCGTCCCGAAAAAGAAGCAGCCGTAGCCCAGCGCGATCGACCACATGTTCGGCGATCCCAGAATGCGCTTCCAGGGCGTTGGCTGTTTGGAGATGCTATCGGCAGGCGGACGTGCCCGCCCCACGTCTTGCGGACTATTGCGATAGCAGAAGACAAAGACCAGAGACCAGATTAGGCCGAGCGAACCGAATATATAGAAGATGGCTCTCCAGCCCAAAACCAGGATGATCGACCCGGCGACGAAGGGCGTCACAGCCACGGCCAACCGGCTGAAAAAGTGCGTGGTCCCCTGAATGCGGCCGCGTTCCGATCGCGGAAACCAAAGCTGCATTCCGCGGGTCGCAACCGGAAACGCGCCCGCTTCGCCCAAGCCGAGCAGAAATCGCGAAGCGAACATCGAGCCCAGGCCCGCCGCGGCTCCGGTCATCATCGCCGCCACAGACCACCAACTCATAATGCCGGTGAGGACCTTCTTCGGTCCCAATCGGTCACCGAGCCATCCCGCCGGAATCTGGCCTATGGCGTATGCCCACGTGAACGCGCTGAGCACCAGCGCCATGCTGGTCTTGCTGAGGCCGAACGCCTTGGCGATCTCCGGCTGAGCCACGGAGATGTTGCTGCGATCCATGTAGCAGATCAGATACATCAGGCTCATCAGAAAGAGCACGAACCAGCGGGTTCTGCTGGCTCGCTCCACGGAAACGGCGACTGTGGGTTTGGTTGTCAGCATGGCACGGCAGCGACCGATTCGGGAACTGTAATCTCGACCGGCTGACCCGTCTCCACGGAAATATCCGCGGCTTGATAGACCTGCATCACCATGCGGGCATGCTCGGGCGTAACGACCGGTTGCCGCCCCGTAGCCACGCATTCCAGAAAATGGACCGTCTCCGCCGCCATGGGCCCGGCGTAGACGTGACCCAGGCTCTCTCCAGGCATCGAAGATATCGGAAATTGGATGCCTTTCTGCAGCGTGGTGACATAGACATCGCGATGCGTATCGTCGGCCATCACCGCGCCATTCGTCCCCACCACTTCGATCCAGCAACTCGAAAAATTCGGATAAGCCGGAGGAAGCACCCACCCGGCGCCGATCGTGAAGACGATGCCATCGTCCATGGTCACCACAATCCAGACGCAATCCGGGACGTTGTATTCCCGGCCCATCACTTTACGGACTTCTTGTGCATAAACGCGAACCGGTTTTCGCGGGGCCAGGCACCACAGCACGAAGTCGATATCGTGGGTCGCTTCCATCGCGGCCGGGGAGAGCTTCACGCGTCCGCCGATCTTTTTGCCGAGATTGCGCGTGATGTTGCGGCTGACCAGCGCGCTCACCGGCTCTCCGATGCTGCCATCATCGATGGCGCGCTTCACATAAGCGAATTTCGGATTGAAGCGCTGCGAGTAGCCGATGGTGAACAGCAGGTTTTTCTCGCGCGCGAGCCCGATCAATTCATCGGCTTCGGAAACTTCTAGAGCGATCGGTTTTTCCAGCAGGACATGCTTGCCGGCCTCCAGGCTCTCTTTTGCGATGGGATAGTGAGTCGGCTCCGGAGTAGTGGAAATGAGCACCGCGTCAATACTGCGGTCCTCCAGTAGTTCGCGGTAATCCCTGGTGGCAATTACCGGCCGAGTCAATGCCGCGACTTCTTCGAGGCGCTCTTCGCGAATTTCCGCGATGTGCAAATCCCTGACAAACGCGCTGCGGGCGCAAGTCTCGGCTCGAATTCCTCCGCACCAGCCGGTTCCGATCACCGCGACATTGATCGTTCGCATGTCCTTCATTTCTTCAGGCTCGTATATACGGCTTCCACAAACATATCGGTGGTCCACGGGCCGCGATTCGCGCCAAAGCGGTCGTCGTAGTCCGCTGTGACTCGCGCCGCTTTGACTTTTTCGAGCGAAGCTCCGCCGCGGATTAGATCCTCCACGCGATCGCGAATGATCACCAGCATGTCGCGGTATTCGGCCACTTCCCACTCGTCGCATAAGCGCCCGTGTCCGGGAATAATCAGAGTGCCTCCCTCTTCATCGTGCTGATATACGGTTCTGTCCAGAATATTGTTCAACGCCTGAATTTCACCCTGGATGCTGCCGCCGTTCTTGATATCGATCACCGGATACGATGTGGTCGAGAAAATATCCCCTGTGGCAATTACGTCCGAGCGGCGAAAGTGGACGATGATGTCGCTGTCGGTCGTGGCTTTCGGCTCGTAGAACATCTCGACTGCTTCGCCATTATGAAATTTCCTCCTGCGGCCTGCGAAGAATGTATCGCTGGGCCAGCTTTCGGGCGGCAGTTTGAGCGCCTCCATATGATTCTGCGAGTTCTGGTGGCCAATGATCGTCGCGCCCCGGCCTGCATCCGCGAACTGGCCCGAAAAAAACGAGCCTTCCACGCTGGGATCGTGCCCGGCCGCGCGCAGCCGCGTATTGCCGCCGGTGAATTCCTTGGAGAAATTCGTATTCACAATGAACTGGACCGGTTTGTCGGTCAGTTTGCGAATCGCGGCAACGACTTTGTCAGTCAACTCGCCTGCGCCGCTGTTCACTACCATTGGCGCCTGCTCGCCCGTTTGCACCGCGATGTTCCCTCCATCGCCCACGAGCATGTACAGATTGCCCTGAACCGGCAGCACGTGAATTTCGCCATCGTGCGGGTTTGGATCGACGGCACGGCTGGCGTGCGGTGGCCCAGCGGATGGGGTTAACTCCGCTTTGGCGGCGGCTTCGCTTGCTGGTTTGTTTTCGAGCCGCTTCAGCAGATCCGGATACATTGTTTCCGGTCCGCCTAAGGTCGCAAGCAGCGGGATATGATTCTTGTCCGCGAATTCCCGCAGGAACGGGTGCCGGCCCCAGAAGTAACTCTCCACCTGGTCTTCCTTCCGGCCCAGAATTTGTTCCCCGTCGTCGCATGCATAAAGCCAGGTATCCGGCTCCTTTTGGTTGCGCATCAGAGTGTAGGTACGGCTGAACGGCTCGGCCAGATACACCGGGTCGTCCACGACCGCAAGATATGTAATCCGGTCGCCGTGCCGGATGAAGTGCTCCTGCACGGTGGCCTCATCGCTTTGCGCAAGACCGTTGGAGCGAATCCAGGCGCGCTTCAGGTGAGTGGTGTAAACCGTCAGGGCATTGCCTTCGTACTTCCCGGTGGAAAAACCGGACCAGGTGTGCTGCGCATAAGGCGGTGGATGCGGCCGGTCGTCCATCCAAATGGTGCGCGTGCCTTCGCTGATCTGCCAGTACTGCCTGACGGCAATGAGGCGCTGTGTGAACGGGTCTCTCTCCTCCCAGAACCGCAAATTGCCCGGCTGATTGTATGTGTAGGGAACGCTGTAACCCATGCATTGATGCTGTCTGCCCTGAATGCGCGCCGCGCTCCAGGCCAGCGCGTACAGCCGCCCAGCCTCGTTCACGGGAATTCCGCCATACTCCACGAGCGATCCCGAAGCCGTGATGAGCCCGGAATCCTGCCCCGGCTGCGGATACCAAGTCCCGGCGGTATCGATGCCCGCCGGCAGACCGGAGTGGCCCGCAAAGTCCAATCCCTGGCTCCATGCCAACACGCCCGATAGAAGAAGACCGCATATCAGAGGCTTCATATCATTACCTCGCGGAACCTTACCTTGCCAAACATGGTGTGGGATTCCAGCCTGCCGCATCCGGCTGCTTGCGGTAGTGCGACGCGGTTAGAAATGGCTGCGCCAGATATTCCGGGTCTTCCACGGTTGTCGTAACCACCAGGTAGGCGTCGCCATTCGGCTCGTTGACTCTATCAAAATACTCGGTCAACGTGGTGTTCGCGCCGTAAGGCACGCCGTTCTTGCGCAAGTAGCCGGGCCGAAGCCGAGTAGTCACAACTTTCAACGAACCCACAGGGGTAACTCCGCGTCCCACTGGAACCGTTTCCCATACCGCTTTCGAGTACCCCTGCCATCCGCCGCCTTGTTCATTGCCGCCGACGCCGAAATAAAAGAGTCTGGTTTGCCGGCCGGCATCCGATTCGAGCTTTAATGTCTGATCATCCTGCCACGTAATATGCAGCCGGCCCGGCACACGCATCAGGCCCGGAGCGCCGTAACTCTTGCACTGCTCTCCAGCAGCTTCGTCCTTCGCGGGGTCCCAGGTGTCGGCGATCTTGCGGCCTGGTTCGTTGAGCACGATGCCCGTGTAATCACCCTTCGGCGGAGTGACCATGCGGAATCTCCAGTCCTCGGTGACAACTGAGATCCAGTAACCAGTGATGTCATAAAAGGCGCCAGCCTTACCGGTACGCGGCGGTTCCGGCGCGCCCCCACGGCCACGTCCCTGACTATAAGCGCCGGTTGCGAACAGTCCCAGACTTGCGGAAACAATCACCCACGCGCGCGACTTACCAGACATCCCCGTCACCCCAGATATCCTACTGCCGCCTGAGGCAATCCGCAAAATCGATTCTTCCGATTGTAGCTATCCACACGGCCGATACTTCCGGTCTGGGCTCGGATCAATCGGCTCCGCCGATAGCAGGAATCGCAACAAACGATTTTACAGATGCAGTCTGTACGCATATAGTTTTTTACAAACTCTTCTCCGGGGAGGGGTGATGAAAAATCTCACAGGCATCTTCTTGTTATCTTGTGCTGCCGCATTCGGGCAGGAAGTCGCGCAGATCAGCGGCACGGTTACCGATCAGACCGGCGCAATCGTGCCAGGCGTGGAAGTGACAGCGACGCAGACCGAGACAGGGGTGAAGCGAACGGCCGTGGCTGACAGCGGCGGATTGTTCGTGATTCCGAACCTGGCGCTGGGTCCTTATCGACTGGAAGCGATGAAAATGGGCTTTCGCACTTTCGTGCAGACCGGCCTTGTACTGGAAGTGGGGAGCAATCTGAATATACCGGTGAGCCTGGGGGTAGGGAGCGTTTCCGACCAGATCATCGTAGAAGCCAATGCCAGCCAGGTGGAGACGCGCAGCGCCGGCGTGGGCACTACAGTAATGGAATCCCAACAGATTCTCGATCTGCCGCTCAACGGGCGCCAGGCGACCGACCTGATTACGCTTTCGGGTTTAGCAGTCACTACCTCTGCTACGGCTCCCCCGTACACGATGAACACGGGTCCGAACATTGCGGTCGGCGGCGGAATGAGCTGGAGCGTCCAGTACAATCTGGATGGCGCGCCGCATCTGGATACTTACGTAGGCGCGCCGATGCCGCTCCCGTTCCCTGACGCGTTGCAGGAGTTTCGCCTCTCGACCAGCGCGCAAGACGCCACGAATGGCGGCCACTCCGGCGCGGCGGTGGACGCCGTGACCCGATCCGGGGCCAACAACTTTCATGGCGACCTGTTTGAATTCTTCCGCAACTCCGACATGAACTCGCGCGATTTCTTTGCGGCCGGCTCGGACGGGTTGAAGCGAAACCAGTTCGGAGGAACCTTTGGCGGTCCCCTCAAGAAAGACAAGTTGTTCTTCTTTTTGGGCTATCAGGGAACGGCGATCCGGCAGAACCTGGTGAACCAGGCCGCATATGTGCCTACCGCGGCTGAGTTGAAAGGGGATTTTTCCCAGTACATTGCGGGCGGCTGTCCAGCGGCATCCGCGGTAGCGAATTCCCCGGCGGTTCTGAGCCACTTCAGCGGACCCTTTACCATGAGCCCGGCGGCGATCAAAATCTCGTCTTACCTGCCGCAAAGCAACAGTCCTTGCGGATTCGTCTTATTCGGGACCCCGGTTCACCAGAGCCAGCTTCAAGCGCCCCTGAGAATCGATTACCAGCTCAGCGCGAAGCACAGCCTGCTGGCGCGCTACATGATCACGCGGGTGGAGACCCAGACGCCCTATAGCATCAACCACAACGCACTCGCGACCAACAGCCCAGGTCAAGATGATACGGCGCAGGCGCTGGCGTTGGGCGATACGTATCTCATCGGCCCGCAGACGGTCAACTCGTTCCGTGTCTCCGGTACGCGCGTGGGCGCTCGCACCATCGGAGCGGCGCCGTTCACGCCCAAGGACGTGGGGATGAACTTCTACAGTTACTACGGCTTTGTCCCCATTCTGATGGCCGGTGTGGGATTCAACCTCAATGAGCCGACTAATTTCTCTGTCGGCAGCGACACCATTACAAATTTTGGAGCAAACGACAATCTGAGCCTCGTGCGCGGATCGCATCAGTTCAGCTTTGGCGGCTCGGTATCGCGCTCGTTGCTCAACGCGCATTCGTTCGCCTGGTCAGAGGGATTCTTCGTATTTGCCGGGATATTCGGCACGCCGCTGATCGATTTCTTAACCGGGAATATCGTCAATCTCCATCAAGCCAACCCCAATCCGGATAATCTCACCGAGAACTTCTTCGGGCTGTATGCATCCGATACGTGGAAAGCCACGCGCAAGCTGACGATTTCCTATGGTGTCCGATGGAACCCCTTCTTCCCCATGTCGTTTAGAAATGGCGATACCTACAACTTCAGTCTGAGCAATTTCTATCACGACGTGCGCAGCAAGGTGGTTCCCACCGCTCCTCCGGGATTGCTTTACGTGGGCGACCCCGGCTTCAATGGCAAATCGGGAATGAACACTCAGTGGGGCCACGTGGAACCGCGGCTCGGAATCGCCTGGGATCCTACGGGGAGCGGCAAGACTGCAATCCGCGCCGGCGCCGGCATAGCCTACGACTTCATCCGCATGGATATCCACGAAAACACGTCCTCGGTATCGCCTTTCCGGATCACGGTGATCCAAGGCTTCACCGGGCCGGGCTCTCTGTCCTTAGACAATCCGTACGGCAGTTACCAGGGCGGGAATCCATTCCCTTACAGCTACAACCCAAGCAATCCCGTGTTTCCAACGCTGCCTTACCAGGGCTTCCTTCCCATCGATCCGAATCTGAGGACCTCGGCGCAGTATTCCTGGAATCTCGGCATTCAGCGGCAGGTGACACCTGGACTGTTTGTCTCGGCTACTTACGTGGGGACTGAAATTGCGCATCTGTGGACGGGGGTGGATTTCAATCCGGCGATCTGGCTACCGGGAAAGCCGACCATCGCAAGCCCTTCAACGGCTGCGCAGTTCGGCCAGTGCGCAGCACTACAGGCCAACTGCGGCGGCAGCGCGGAGAATTTCCGGCGGCTGCTGGAGCTGACGAATCCCTCGGCTCCCAACGTGACCACACTCGGATCGATCACCGATCTCGATGCCAGCGGAACACAGAATTACAACGGTCTGTTGCTGAATACTCGCTGGCAGCCGGCCCAGAACGTAAATGTGGGAGCGAACTGGACCTGGTCTCACTGCATCGGCCTGCCCGCAACGAACATAGCCAATTTCGAGGCGACTTATCCGCACCAACCGTACCAGAATACCGGGCCGCAGAACCGCCATTTGGATATGGGTAACTGCACTGGAAACTCGATCGACGTGCGCCATATCGTGAACCTGACTCTGGTGGTGAACACACCGCGGTTCTCTGGCGCCTGGGCGCGGCGGCTGGGCACGGGCTGGAATGTCGCGACTATTTACACCTGGCGCACTGGCGCGCCGGTCACTCCGATATTGAATCCCAGCACGGACAATGCACTGAACGGCCTCGCGCCGACGGGCCTCAGCCTGATTAATCAGCGGCCCAACCAGGTGCTGCCGGATCTGTATGCAACCAACAAGGGGCAATCGTGCTCGCCGGCGCCGTGTGTCAGCTACCTGAATCCGAACGCGGTGGTGACACCGCCGCTAGGAACATACGGAAATATGGGGATCAGCACCGCGCGGTCTCCGGACTTCTGGGAGTGGGACCAGGCGATCACGCGGCAATTCCCCATTCGCGAAGCCATGCGAATCGAGTTCCGCGCGGAGGGCTTCAACCTTACCAATTCCGTGCGCTTGGCCGCTCCCAACGCCACTCTTAGCGGCACGTACGGGCAAATCACGAGCGACCAACCGACGACGGGAGCGGGCACGGGCGTTAGTCCGGGAACGGGCGGAAGAATCGTTCAGTTTGCGCTAAAATTCCTTTTCTAAATGGCACCATCGCGGCGGTCCTTTATCTGGCAACTCGCCACCGTTGGTGGCAGCGGGCTGCTGGCCCGCGCACAGACC
>DATBID010000054.1:0-17319 GCA_036557125.1 Bryobacteraceae bacterium
GCAGAACCGCGGTCCTTTGCTGCTCCAGATCGGTGAGGGATTGGGGCACAGGCACCTCCTATAACCGAGCGTATCATATACGCTCGGTTATAGGGATCCAAAAAGAAAGTAGCCGAATCGCCACTATCATGTCGCGCACCCATAGCTTTCGCCTCGCTCGCTTTCAATCCCGCTAACCTGTTACTGTAGAATGTTTGCTTATCGCAGGGTTCGTCTCGCACTCTGCGTCTAATCTGGAGAAACAGCGTGAGTATTGTCGCTGGTGTGGTACGCGAATTGGCGCCTGACGAACGGCGGGTCGCCATGGCGCCGAGTGCTCTTACCGTTTTCGGCAAAACCGGAGTCCAAATACTGATGGAAAGCGGAGCAGGCATGGCCGCCGGCTTTCCGGACTCCGAGTACACGGATAAAGGCGTGCGCCTGGCCTCGAACAGGGCGGAAGTTTTTGCCCAAGCCGATGTGATTTTGCAGGTTCGCAGCCTGGGGGCAAATCCGGAAACGGGAGCGGCCGACCTGACGTTGATGCGTCCCGGGCAAGTGGTTATCGGCTTCGGCGAGCCGCTGACTGCGGGCGAGGCCGCTAACGCGCTGGCGGAGCGGCGCGCGAGTTTTCTGGCAATGGAGCTGATGCCGCGCATCACGCGCGCCCAGAGTATGGACGCGTTGTCCTCCATGGCAACCATCGCCGGATACAAAGCTGTGCTGATCGCCGCCAATTCGCTGAATCGCATGTTCCCCATGCTGATGACAGCGGCGGGCACGGTCGCGCCGGCGCGCGTGCTGGTGATCGGCGCGGGCGTAGCCGGTTTGCAGGCCATCGCCACCGCGCGGCGGCTGGGCGCGGTGGTAAGCGGCTATGATATTCGGACAGCAGTGAAGGAGCAGATCGAAAGCCTGGGTGCGCGCTTCATAGTCCTCGACGTTGCAGCCGAAGCCGCGGAAGATAAGGGCGGCTACGCCAAGGCGATGAGCGAGGATTTCTATCGCCGCCAGCGCGAGGCTCTGGCCGCGGTGCTGGCGCAGAACAGTGTGGTGATTACCACCGCCGCCGTGCCCGGCCGGAAAGCTCCGGTGTTGATCACACGGGACATGGTGGCGCGCATGGCGCCCGGTTCAGTCATTGTCGATATTGCAGCGGAGCGGGGCGGCAACTGCGAGTTGACCCGCGCTGGCGAGGTGGTGGAACAAGACGGCATCCGCATATTCGGACCGGTGAATCTGCCTTCCTCCACCCCTTATCACGCCAGTCAGATGTACGCGAAAAACATCGCGACATTTTTGAAGTATCTCGTCAACAAGGAAGGCAATCTGGTTCTCAACCGCGACGACGAAATCGTGCGGGAAACGCTGGTTACACACGGCGGCGAAGTGGTCCATCCGCGCGTGCGGGAACTCGTCGGATTGCCTGACTTGCAAGCGAGCATGCCACAGGCCGTGGCACAGGAGAAGTAAATGCCCACCGATCTGGAAATGGGAGTTTTTGTTTTTATGCTGGCGACTTTCGTCGGGCTGGAGATTATCCATAAAGTTTCGCCGCTTCTGCATACTCCCCTCATGTCGCTCACCAATGCCATCTCGGCCATTTCGGTGGTCGGCGCGATCCTGCTGACAGGGTCGAAAGATGCAACTTTCCTCAGCAAGATACTCGGCTTCATTGCCATTACATCCGTAGTCACCAACATCGTTAGCGGGTTTCTCATTACGGACCGCATGGTGAAGATGTTTAAGAGAAGGGAGGCCAAGAAGTAACATGGTCCCGACCCTGGTCAATTACCTGTACATTATTTCCGCGGCGATGTTCATCCTGTCGCTAAAGTGGATGAACTCTCCATCCACCTCGCGCCGGGGCGTGTTTATCGGCGAGGCCGGAATGCTGATCGCAGTGGCAGCGGCATTTCTCAAGGCGCAACCGATTTACAACCTGGAGTGGATTCTGGCGGCGATTCTAATCGGCACGGCGGTGGGCATCCCGATCGCTTACATCATGCCGATGACCGCCGTTCCGCAGCGAACCGCGCTCTCCCACGCGTGCGGCGCGCTGGCGGCGGCGCTGGTCGGCATGGCAGAGTTCTACCAGAGGCAGCCGAAGGCCAGTACGGAATTGCCCAGCTTTGTAATGGTCGCACTGATCATCGAAACCTTGCTCGGCTTTCTCACGGTCACCGGCAGCCTTATGGCAATGGGGAAATTGCAGGAGGTGCTGCCGCAGCGGCCAATTACGTACCGCAATCAGAATGCTGTCAATTTCCTGCTGTTTGCGATCGCGGCGGGCATCGGCGTCCGCCTGGTGCTGGTGCCTACGGACACTTTCCTGTTCCCATTCTTCGCTGTGTTGGCCCTCATCTTCGGAGTTCTGCTGATTATTCCGATCGGCGGCGCTGACATGCCCACGGTGATTGCAATCCTCAATTCTTATGCCGGGCTTTCCGCGTGCGCCATGGGTTTCGTGCTCGGCAATAACCTGCTAGTGGTCGCGGGCGCGCTCGATGGATCTTCGGGCCTGATCCTTTCGATTATCATGTGCAAGGCGATGAACCGCTCCTTCACCAATGTGCTGTTCGGGGCTTTCGGCCAGGTGCAGGCGAGTACCGCCAAAGCGGAGGCACGGACAGTGCGCAGCGCCAGCCCGGAAGAGGCCGCGCAGATTCTCGAATCGGCCACCAGCGTGATCATCATCCCGGGCTACGGATTGGCCGTGGCGCAGGCGCAGCACAAGATCCGGGAGCTGTTCGATAACTTGATGCGACGCGGGGTTGACGTGAAGTTCGGCATCCACCCAGTTGCCGGCCGCATGCCCGGCCACATGAACGTGCTGCTGGCCGAAGCGGACATACCATACGACCGGCTGGTAGAGATGGACGAAATCAACGGCGAATTTCCGCAGTGCGATGTGGCCCTGGTGATCGGTGCGAACGACGTGACCAATCCCAAAGCGCGCACCGACAAGGGTAGCCCCATTTACGGCATGCCCATTCTCGATGTGGACAAGGCGCATACCGTAATGGTGATCAAGCGATCGATGAACCCGGGGTTCGCGGGCATCGATAACGACCTGTACTACATGGACAAAACGCTGATGCTGTTCGGCGATGCGAAGGGCTTCGTGTCCGAGATCGTGAAAGAACTGCCCGCGCGCGCGGCCGCGTGAATTACGGCCGCCGCTCGCTCGATGGCGGCACGATTCCCTTGATCCTCAGGTAGGCCACCATCGTCCCGTACATTTCGTTGTCGTGCTCGACGTTGAAGGCGAGCACACCCAGCTTAGTCATCTCTCTTCCGAACATTTTTACCTTAGTGGCGGCAGCGGCGTCCGTCATCGAATTATAGACCCCGTCGCAGTAGTCGAAAGAGGACTTCAGGTAAGCGATGGCCGCGGTTTTGGTCTTCTGCTCAGGGGCCTTCTCCCGCTTCTGCTCGCCGTTCGCCAGCCCGCATAACATGAACTGCACGTCCGCGATGTGTGTCACCATTTCGCCGTAAGTACGGACTTCGGGCACGGTACGGAATGAGTAGTTTTCATCCGGCATTTTTTCCGCTGCGCGCATCAAAGTGTTCTTAATTCCGGTGTAAGAGCCCTTAAGATCGTTGCTGAAGGGGTTGTCCTGCGCATATACGAGGGCGGCGCTGGACAGAGTGGCAATCAAGGCCAGGGTCGAGATACGGTTCACATTCCTCTCCTGATATTTGGGTGGGTCAGGCGTAGTATACAACAGAACCGATTACGGCTTGGTTGCTAACCGGTTGCCGGTCTTCGAGTCTAACAATTGCCGAATGGAATGGGCCGATCAGGCGGAAATTGAGAAAGCCCGGCGCGGCGATGGCGAAGCTTTCCGCGTGCTGGTGGAGCGGCACAGCCGCGCCCTGTTTCGCCTGGGGTTTCGTATGACGGGGAATGAGTCGGATGCCGAAGATGTAGTGCAGGAAGCTTTCTTAAAGGCTTACCGGCAACTACGGAGCTTCAATGGCCGGGCAAGCTTCAGCACCTGGCTATACCGGATTGCGGCGAACTGCGCGCTGGACCTGGTGCGGGTTCGGCAGCGGCGCGGAGAAAAACGCTTGGAAGGGGCCCCGGGGGGCGGGGTCGTTGAAGCCGCCGCCAGGGAGAAAGACCTGCTGGCTTCCTTAGCTTCCCCCGATCCATCGCCGGACCGCCTGGCGATGAGCGGAGAGGTGCGCGAACGGCTGGCTGAGGCGATGAATGAGTTGAGCGCCGCCGAACGGGCTGCCTTCGTGCTTCGCCACTTCGAAGGCATGTGCATGGAAGACGTGGGCCGGGCGCTCGGATGCCAGACCGGCGCGGCCAAGCATAGCGTGTTCCGGGCAGTGCAGAAATTGCGCCGCGCCCTGGAACCTGTGGTGACAGCGAAATGACGCATTTGACGGAAGAAGATTTAATTCTGCACTACTACGGCGAGGCGGTGGATGGCGGCACTGCGCAGGTGCATCTGGACGCCTGTCCGGATTGCCGGGCCGCGCTCGGCTCGCTGGCAAGGGTGTTGAATGCGATGGATGTATTGCCGGTGCCGGAGCGCCCGGCGGACTACGAAACAAGGGTTTGGCAGCGGCTGGTTGGAACTGGACTTGGTTCCGCTCCGGAGCTTCCATTCTGGCGCCGGAGGTTCATCCGCTGGCCAGCCTTGGGGCTTGCGCTGGCGTCGGCGTTGATTGCGGTGGTGGTGATTGCGCGGCCGCCCGCTAAGCCCCCGGTTCGGCAGGCACGGACAGCCGTTGTGCCGCCGGAGCAAATTCTGCGGCTGGCCCTGGGCGATTATCTGGACCGGTCGGGAATTGTGCTGACTGAGCTGGCGAACGCTCCAGATGGCCGCACGGTAGATATTTCGCCTGAACAAGAGCGGGCGGCCGGTCTGCTAAGCGAGTGCCGGCTCTACCGCCAGACGGCGATGCGTGCCGACGATCAAGTCGTGGCCGGGGTGCTGGATGAGCTGGAGCGCATCTTACTCGAAGTTGCACATGCGCCGTCGCGGCTCGAGCCGGCCGAGGCGGACGAACTGCGCGACCGGTTGCGGTCGGAGGGTGTTTTATTTCGAATCCGTGTCCTGAGTACGACGGTACGGAATCAAAGTTAGAGAGTGAGGAAGAAGCGAATGATTCATCTTAGAATTGCGACACTTGCCGGCGCCCTGGCCGTGGGCGCAGCGCGGCTGGCCGGGCAGCCGGCCCCCCCTGCCCCGCCCGCGCCTCCTCAGGAGCCGATTCCGGTGACTCCCGCGCCGGTGGTTCCGCTGCCTCCGGAACTGCCGCTGCTCCCCCCGGACTTCGATCAGAAAATCGCGACGATCGGCGCCAACGCATCTCAGTTCGCGGCCGATGCCGTGGCGAACGCCATGTCAAAATTTCAGGCCGGCTTTTTTCAGCGTGGAATCGGCCGGGGCATCGGTTCGAGTGACGATCGCTTATACGAAAGCGGCCAGCGCGCGCTTGACCGCAGCCAGTGGGACGCGGCGTTGAACGACTTTACCCAGGTTGTCGGCCATGGCGGTCCCCGCGCAGATGGCGCGCTGTACTGGAAAGCCTACGCCCTGAACAAGCTGGGGCGGCGAGATGAGGCCATCGCGGCGATTGGCGACCTGCGAAAGTCCTATGCCAAGAGCCGGTGGCTCGACGACGCCAACGCGCTGGAGATCGAAGTAAAACAGGCCGCCGGCCAGCCGGTCTCCCCGGATTCGCAACCGGACGAGGAGCTGAAGCTGCTAGCTTTGAACTCGCTCGTACGCTCCGATCCCCAGCGCGCAATGCCGATTCTGGAGAACCTGCTGAAGGGCTCACAGCCGCCGCGGTTGAAGGAGCGAGCGCTCTTCGTGCTGATACAGACGAACTCGCCTGAGGGGCAGCAATTGCTGGCGCAGATGGCCCGGGGCAACAGCAACCCGGACCTGCAATTAAAAGCTATCCAGTACCTGGGAATGGCGGGCAACCAGCAGAATAGCGGGCAGACGCTGGCGGAGATCTATTCGGCAACGAGCGATGTGGAAGTGAAGCGCGCGGTGATTAATGCTCTGTTCCTCCAGCCGATGAATATCAAGTACCTGGTAGACCTGGCGCGGAAAGAGCGCGATCCGGAGATGAAGCGGGAAATCGTGCAGCGGCTCTCGATGTCTCATTCCAAAGAAGCGCTCGACTACATGATGGAGCTGCTGAAGTGAGAACGGCGCTCGCCCTCCTCGCAGTTACCCTCGCGGCGGTCGCGCAACCGAAGCTGCTCATCAATGCGCAGCTCGATGTCCACCCGGCGGATGCGGGCCTGGAGCGCGAATTCCGGGCGCTGCTGGCCACCGAGCCGCAGCCGGCTTGGATTGCCTATTCCGTGCCTTTCAATCGTTCCTTCAACCTCGGATGCGAATACGTCAGTCCTGAGGGCCGCAGCGTACCCGGAGTGGTGCACCTGGAGCCTCCTGCGGAGGCAATGCTCCTCTTCCGGGTGGTGGAAGGCGCGGTCGACCGCATACGCGCGTTGTCTCCGGACTGCGAAATCGATGCCGGAGGAGTTCCGTTTCACTGGCTCACGGGTGTAAAGCCGGCACAGAGCGTGGCACTATTAGAATCGATCAGCCGCCGGGAGACTCTCCGTGCGATTGCATTGCATGCGGATGCCTCGGCGGACCTGGCGCTGGAACGGCTAACCGGACCCGGTCAGTTGGACCCTGTACGGCGGCAGGCGGCATTTTGGATCGGAGCGGCGCGAGGGCGCCGCGGGCTGGACACTCTGAAGCGTTTACTCGCAACCGAGACTGATTCCAGAGTCCGCGAGCGGGCAGTTGCCGGCTTGGCGGCATCTCACGAACCCGGTGCGCTCGATTTACTGATTTCGGTGGCGCGCGACGACCGCGATCTCCGCGTCCGGCGCCAAGCCATGAGCGCGATCGGACACTCCGGCGATCCGCGCGCGCAGGCCTTCCTGGAAGATGTGCTAAAGCGCTGACACCACAGACGATCCTACTGTACCGGTGGCCGGTTCTGCTCGTTCAGCACCAAGCCATCGAAAATGGCCAGAACTTGCTTGCGGTAGGCGTAGAGACGCTTCAAATTGTCCCGGAAGGATGCTTCAAAATCGGGGGCCTTCAGCCACTTATCGAGCGTCGCGCGGGGGACGTCGATATCCTGTCGCAGGGCTTCCACGTTGTGGCCACGCAAAAAAAGTCCATAAAAGAAGGCCGCCTCGCGTTGCGGGGCTAGTGGGTCGTATTCGTCTCTCGCCGTCATAAACAACTCAGCGAAAATGTTAGTATACCGGCGGAAGGAACCGCGCGGCAAGCCCGATTTCTATCCCCGATTTCATCCTAATCCGGGCCGCCCCCGGGGTCGTAGGGTTGGGTCCTTTGCCGCTCCCGCATCCGTTGCATCTCATCGGTTGCTAAGATATGCGCTTTAGGAGGAAACGTTTGCCTACACTGATCTCCTCGCCTACTCGGATAGCGCCCCACGGTACGAAGCCTAAGCTGATCGACGAATATGTTGGAAGGGTAAACTCGGCCACCGAATCCGTGAGCGTGGCGCACATGCACAGTCCCGGCGGATGGGAGGAGGCGGGGCAGACGCCGGAATTCGATGAATTCACGGTGGTATTGCGCGGAAGCCTGCGAGTAGAACACAAAGGTGGCCACCTGGACGTGGCCGCCGGCCAAGCCGTGATTGCGCACCGCGGCGAATGGGTGCGATATAGTACGCCCCATCCCGAAGGCGCCGAGTACATAGCGGTGTGTCTTCCGGCGTTTGCGTCGGACACCGTGCACCGCGATAATTAAGCTGCTTTCAGAGGCGTAGGGCTGCGCCCGCGAGTGTCAGGCGCCGGCGGCGGCTAAAGCACCGGACGAGCGTGTCTTAAATTCGTATCGCTCGATCCGCACCGCTGCGGTTTCGTCGTCCGACCGGACTACTCGGCCGGTGGCGACCAACTGGAGCGCGCAGGTCCCGTCCAGGCGGGCGGGCCAGTTAACCGAAATCTCTATCAGACGTCCCGGCTGCAAACGCTCCGTTGTAGTAAACAGTATTCCTCCGCTGGAGATGTCGACAGTTTTTCCGGCTCCGCTCACCTGCCCTACTTTGGATTGCAGAACTCGGTATCGAACCTCTTCCCTCACCGGAAAACGGCTGTTTTCCCGCCGTTCCAGCGTGCCTCCAAAACTTCTTCCTCCGGATTTTTGTTGTTCTAGGTTCATTTTCCTGCTCTTATCATGCTGAACTGCATACTTTCCAACAATAGCCTGAAAGCTCTAATTCCACCATAGTCTCGCGTGGTACTTTTGTCAGGTTTTACCTAAATTATTCAATTCTTCACATTAAACTGATGCCATCTCGCTATTCCGATCTTAGGTAACGCTTCTGTTATGCTGGCGCCATGGACTCCGGGCAACTCAGGCAGTTATTGGATCAAGTACACTCGGGCACTCTCACTGTAGATGCTGCCCTAACTCGCTTGCACCATTTGCCATACGAAGACTTGGGATTTGCTAAAGTCGATCACCATCGCGCCTTGCGCCACGGAATCCCCGAAGTAGTTTTCGCGCAAGGTAAAACTCCCGATCAAGTGGTGGTTATCGCGCAGCGCTTGCTGGAAACCTCCTCTAACGTGTTAATAACCCGCACGGACCGCCAATGTGCCGAGGCCGTACTACACAACTTGTCCGGTGGCGAACACTTTCCCCTTTCCGGCGCAATCCGTTTTTGGCGCGATAAGACTATTAAAGGGAAAGGTAAGATCGCAGTAGTTAGCGCCGGAACGAGCGATATCGCAGTAGCGGAGGAGGCCCGGCTTACCGCGGAAGTGATGGGTAATACGGTACTGGAGATCTACGACATCGGTGTGGCGGGATTCCATCGATTAATCGATAACCGCGAGAGGCTGCTTGAGGCCCGCGTGGTGGTGGTGTGTGCGGGCATGGAAGGAGCGCTGCCGAGCGCCGTGGGCGGCATGGTTTCCTGCCCGGTTATTGCTGTACCGACCAGTATCGGCTATGGCGCCAGCTTTCACGGCCTCGCTGCGCTGCTCGGTATGCTGAACAGTTGCGCCAGCAACGTCACCGTAGTCAATATCGATAATGGTTTCGGCGCGGGCTACGTCGCCAGTCTGATCAACCGATTGTAGTGCTTGCAGTTCCGGGCGCTCTTGGATACTCTGTCTAGGAAGTAATCCCCCCAAAAAAGGAGAGGAATATGCGCTATCTCACAGCATGCATGATCGCCGCAGGACTACTAGGCTCAGCGGCATTTCTCGGCGGCCAGGAAAAAGGCGGCAAGGGCGGCAAAAAGGGATTTACGCTCCCACCGATGATTCACCTTATGGTGGACGAAATTCAAGATGGCGGTCACATACCCGCCAAATATACGTGCGCGGCGGGACAGAACAGTCCTTCGCCGGCGATCACTTGGTCCGGCGAGCCCGCGAATACCCAGAGTTACGTTTTGATCCTCCACGACCCGGATCCGGTGCTGGGCGGCTCTGCAACCAACGACGTGTTGCATTGGGCTATCTACAATATTCCGGGTAATGCCAAAAGTTTGCCCGAAGGAGTCAAGTCCGGCGACCAGGCAGATGGCGCCAAGCAAATCAAAAACATCACCGGCAATGCCAGCTATCTCGGCCCCTGCCCTCCGGCCGGTCACGGCGATCATCACTATACCTTTGAAATCTTCGCCCTGAATTCCAAGCTGGACTTGCCCGAATCAGCCTCTCGTGCGGACCTGATGAACGCCATGAATGGGAAAGTGATCGCCAAGGGCGTTTTCATCGGAATGTTCGGACAGAAATAAGGAAAACGAGGTAACGCGAAAAGATGGCTAACGTTGGCGCCGTAGGACTCGATTGGCAGGAACGGATCAACTGGGACCGGTTGCGAAAATACCGGCTGGAGCGGGCGCGCGAGCGCATGAAGGCGCATGGATTGGGCGCCCTGCTGCTCATGTACGACGAAAACGTACGCTACGTGACGAGCACGCTGACGCCCGGCTGGAACCGGCTGAAACCCGGTCTGCGTTACGCGTTGCTCTGCGGCGACGACCCGCCTGTGCTGTTTGAGCAGGGCGATATCGGCATGCACATCGCCAAGCATTCGCCCTGGATTCCGCAAGACAACATCCGCTGGTCTTATGCGTGGATCAAAGGAGCCGCGGGCCCGGCCTCTACCATGCAGGTCACCAAGTTCACCAACGCGATCAAGCAGGAAATGAAAAAGCGCGGCGTCGACGGCATGAAACTGGGCGTCGATTTCATCGATATCAATATGATCCGGATCTTCCAGGAGGCGAAAATCGACTGGACAGACGGCATGACGCCCATGATGGAAGCCCGCGCAGTGAAGAACCAGGATGAGCATGAGTGTATGCGCATGGTGGGGGCTATTGGCGATGCCGCGCATTGGGAGTTCATGAAGTTTCTTAAACCTGGTCTGACCGAGAACCAACTTACTGCGCACATCATGCAGTACCTCTACAGTATTCCCGGTATGGAAGATGTTGAGGACGTAATTGTCTCTTCCGGACTAAATACCTGGCCGAACTGGCGTAACTTCTCAGACCGGATAATTAAACCTGGTGACATAGTATTCATGGATCTGGCAGCACTTACCTGGAATGGTTATAAGTCCTGTTACTATCGTACGTACATAGTCGGTCGGGAACCTACTCAAGAGCAGAAGGATTACTACGCGACAGCCTTGAAGTGGCTCTATGACTCAATTAAGGCAGTGAAAGTCGGAGCGAGCACGAGAGATATTGCGGAAAAGTGGCCTTCGGCGAAGGAAGCCTGGGGCTACGAAGAAGAGGACCGGGCCGCCGCGAACCTTTGGGGTCATGGGTTGGGTCTGGCGCAGTACGATCAGCCGGTGATTTCGCGCATCTGGTCGCTGGACCACCCGATCGAGATCAAGGAGGGGATGGTCTTCGCGCTGGAGACGCAGCACGGCAAGCCCTACGAGTGGGGCGTGCGGATTGAGGAGATGCTGATCGTGCACAAGGAGGGCGTCGAAATCGTCTCCAATTTCCCGGTGGAGCAGATTACGGTGGTGGACCCGATGCCTGGGTACTCGGATTACGGGAAGCGGCCCGGAACGTAAGTGATCGTCCCACTTTCGGCTACCGAAGCCGCCGATGCTTCTCGTTTCGGCCCCAAAGCAGCAAACCTGGCCCGCCTGAAACAGGCCTCTTTGCCCGTTCCGGAGGGCTTCTGTCTCGACGCGGAAGCCTACCGTACGCAAATTCACTCGCTGGATCTGGAGGCCCATGCGCGCGGCGTCTTCGGGGCCGAGAGCAGCCTGGAAGCCCGCCAGCACGCTCTGGCCATGAAGCTTGGCCTGCTCGATCAGCCGATCATACCGGAAGTTCTGGAACCGCTACTGGCCGCCTTTCGCGACTTGACGCTCCGAACAGGCGCGCTTGCCGTGGTCCGATCGTCTGCGCTGGTGGAAGACCGTTTCGGATCGAGCTTCGCCGGCCAGTTTGAAAGCTTTCTTGGGCTGGAAAACGAAGCCGATTTCCTCACCGCCGTGCGCTCCTGCTGGGGCGCGCTTTGGACGACGCGCGCGCTGCGCTACATGGCATCTCACAATATCGACCCGGCAGATACCGCCATGGCTGTACTGGTGCAACCGCTTGTCTCGGCGCGGGCTGCGGGAGGCGGCTTGAGCCGGGCGGGAGATGGCATGCTGTTGAGCGCCACGTGGGGTCTCGGTTCGGCGATTGCCCAAGGTGAAGTGACTCCCGATCGCTACGAACTCACCCGCGAAGGCGAGCTCGTCAGCATCACTTCCGGCCGTAAGGACCACCAGGTGGGCTGCGTGCACCGCCAGGAACCCGTCGCTCGCTTGGTGCCGGCGGCTCTTGCTGCCACGCCTTGCCTCAGCGAAACCGAGGCGGTGGAACTCGGCCGCTTGCTCCGCCGCGTAGAAGATCTGATGGGTATGCCCGTGGAAATCGAGTGGGCGCTCGATGAGAAAGGCTTCCAGTTGCTCCAAGCCCGCCCGCTGCACATCGAGCCTGCCGCCGTCCCTGATGCGATGTGGCAGGGCAGGCCGCGGCTCAACGGCCATCCAGCGGGGATTGGCTGGGGCACCGGGAACGCCTGCGTCGTTCATTGCGAATGTGAGATTTCGCGCGTAGCTCCTGGGGATATCCTGGTGACGAAAGTGGCGGGCCCGGCGCTCAGCCACATTCTCACGCGTGTCGCCGGGGTAGTGACGGAGATCGGCGGTAGCACGTCTCACATGGCGTCTCTCGCTCGCGAGCGCGGTATTCCCATGGTGCTCGGCGTCCCCGATGCCACTGAACGTATCCCCGATGGCTCCCTCGTCGCTATTGACGGTGTCGCCGGCGTGATACGCTGGTTGCCTGTTTAGAGCAATCAGCGTTCAGCTATCAGCATTCAGCTAAAGGAGTCATATGTCTCAAGAGCCCTGGAAGACGAACAAGTGGTTTGTCAGCCCATGGAATTTTAACGATGCTGTAAGAGCCGAGTTTCACTTTCCCAAGACGATTCAGATTCACGACATTACCCTGCGCGATGGCGAGCAACAGACGGGGGTGATCTTCACCAAAGACGATAAGATCCGTATCGCGGAAGGGCTCGCAGAAGCCGGCGTGCATCGCATCGAGGCGGGCATGCCCGTAGTTTCGCCCAGCGACATGGCAGCCATCAAGGAAATCGTGAAGCGCAATCTGGGGCCGAAAATCTTCGCTTTTTCCCGCTGCATGGTCGACGATGTGAAACGGGCCGTGGATTGCGGCGTTGCAGGCATTGTGATGGAAGTGCCCTCGAGCCAGCACATCATTCAATACGCCTATCAGTGGCCGCTGGAGCGAGCGATTCAGCTTTCGATCGAATCGACGGCCTATGCGCATTCGCAGGGGCTGGAGGTCGTGTTCTTCCCCATCGACTTTACGCGCGCCGATATGACGTGGGTGCTCGACCTCATTCTCCGCGTGGCCAACGAAGGGCATATGGATGCTCTGGCGCTCGTTGACACGTTCGGCGTGGTCTCGCCGCACGCCATGCAATATCTGGTGCGGCAGGTCAAGGCACGGGTTGATAAGCGCCTGGAAGCCCACTTCCACATGGATTTCGGCATGGGCGTAGCGAATACCATCATGGCTGTTGCCGAAGGCGTCGAGGTGATCCATTCCACGGTTCTCGGCTTGGGCGAACGCGCCGGGAATACGCCGATGGAAGAGACCGCCCTGGCTCTGCTGACTCTGTACGGCATCGATATCGGCCTGAAGTACGAGAAGCTCTACAGCCTGGCTCGGTTGGTGGAGGAACTATCGGGACACAAGGTGCCTACCAATCGCCCGGTGGTCGGTGAGGCGCTGTATCAAATCGAATCCGGCATCATCGCAAGCTGGTTCCAGAACTGCGGCGCCCAACAGCCGACGGAGCTCTTCCCTTTCCATTGGGACCTGGTTGGCCAACCAGCGGCATCGGTGGTGATCGGGAAGGGAAGCGGCATCGATTCCATCAAGTCGGCGCTGCGCAATCTTGGCGTGGAATTCACCGAAGAGGAAGCGATGCAGGTGGTGGTGGCGGTGAAAGAGTTTTCGCTCGCACGAAAGCGGCTGCTCACCGAAGACGAATTCTCGTCGGTGGTGGCGGCGACCTTGCCGCAGCGGCTGGGGGCTGCGCGAGCGGTAGAGACGGCGAGGTAAACGAGACCTGTTGTCCAATATCTAAGCGCCTTTCAGCAACTCCCGCAGCACTGCCCGCTGCTTCTCTCCGATGCTGCGCCAGTCGAACTGCCGAACCGCGCGATCGTACGCCGCCATCGCCAGGGCGCGGCGCTGCTCGGGGTCGCCAAGCAAAGCCGCGATCGCCTTGGCGAAGTCCTCAGCCGTGTTGCCGATGAGCACGCTTCTGCCGGCCTCGAGTCCCAGCCCTGCGCAGCCCGATGTAGTCGAGACAACCGCCCGCTGCATGGCCATCGCTTCCAGCACCTTCACATTCGTGCCGGCCGATACCGGAGTCGGGACCAGCACTACATTCGCTTCCACATACAGCGGCGGTACGTCTGCTACGAAGCCCAACGAGCGGATGCGGGCGTCGGCGACCGGTTCCGGCGTGTCCGTGAAGGCCCTCCAGTACATCAGGTGATCCGGCCCGCACACCACCGTCACCTGCGCGTTCGGGAATTGCTCTCGCACTAGTGGCCAGACTTCCTCTACGAAAAACCGGTATGCCGCGATGTTCGGAAAATGGCGAAACGAGCCGATAAATAGCAGCCGCTCGCCCGGCTGTTCCGGCTCGGCGCGGAAACGCTCGAAGTCCACGCCGTTCTCGACTACGGCGCACCGTCCACCCAGGAGCAGCATGTCTTTCTTCGACATCACGAGCACACGGCGATATTGCGCGGCCGCGCGCGTCTCAAACCGGCGCCAGCGGAAATAGTTCCAGCACGCCGCCACTGTCCGCTCGCGGCGGAGAATCTGCCCGAACAGGTCGAATGTCACATCATGCTCCACCAGCACGTCACCGCCGTATTCGGCCAACTGCGTATATTCCACCTGCAGCAGTTCGAAGCCGAACGCGCGCCGCTCTTGCGCCAGAGCCTTCTTCATTGCGGGTGACCGGAACTCGTGCACGTCCGGAGGCAGCAGCGTCGACCAGCGCGGCTCGCGGTACCTGGGTTTCGAGCACAGGACAACGCGCGCGCAAAATTCCGCGAGCGGCGCTGTTTCCACTTGCGCGCCTTCGTCCGCAAAAGCGAACAACTCCACATCGAACTCACGCGCAATTTCCCGCAGCAGGTTGTAAATGCGCACCGCGCCGCCGTGCGCCAGTGGATAAGGATAATAGGGCGAAAGCACAGCCACACGCCGCCGGCCTTCCGCGCAGGGGCGGCCTTCGAACACCCGGTATTCTCGCGGATATACCGACCGCTCCCGCTTGGGCCACGGCCACCACCAGGGGCGCAGATAGATGCGATCCAGCGGTACGCCCCGCCAGAAAAGAAACGACGCGAGGTCCGGCCGTAGATGATGCCGATCGAGACCCGAGTTGTACGCTAGAATCTTCCGCGGCGCCAGCCGGTAGGCCGCCCGGCGCAGTGGACTTGCATCCGGCGAGAGCATCACGGCGGCCAGCCCGATGCGATAGCGCCGCAACTCACGCCGCAACGAAGGCCAATTCTCCGGTGTGGCAACGAAATGGCGCCGGTCTGGAACCAGTCCCCGGATCTCTTCCGCCATGCGGCGACAGAGGTCCAGGTCTCCGCTACAGAACGAAACGACTACACCCTCTGGGTCTTTCCCCAACAACGCGAACAGCCGCTTCTTGATCCACTGCTTCAACGCGCGGACCTCAGTACGAGACACGCGGCCAACGGTGTAAGCGATGCGCCCGCGGCAAGGGCCGCGTAGCCGTGCAGATCGATGATCCGGCCGAACACGGGAGAGACTACAGCTTGCAATGCGCCGTACGAAGCCACCAGAAGGGACACCGCAAATGCCGCCCGCGCTCCTCCGAATACATCCAGCGGTAGGGAGTACATATTGACGCTGAACGCCGACACCGCGAAAATGCTGAGCGAGATCCCTGCCGCGGCCCACCCGGGCGAAGGCGCCAGCGGAACGGCGGCGGTAATCAGCGCCAGAACGGAGGCGGCCAGGCATACGCGGTAGCGGGCGGCAGTAGGCGCCACACCGCGATCCACGAATCGCAGCGAAAGCCATCCGCCACCCAAACCGCCGAAGACCGCAAATACCGGAGGAATCCACGCATACCAGGCAGCCTGAGTCAGCGTGAGATGGTGAACGTCCACCAGGTACAGCGTCGTCCAGTTTGTCCACAGCGAATAAGCAACCATCCCCAGAGCATTGGCAGCTACAAAGATCCAGACCCTCCGATCGCGCAGGATTCTCCGATCCCCGACTCCCGATTGCTGTTCCTCGCTCTTGGTCCGCCGTGCCACCCAATTCCACAGCGGAACCCATATCAGTCCGGCTACGCCTGTGATGAAGAACGCCTGCCGCCACCCGCCCCGCACTGCCAAAAACGTCGCGACCGGCGGCGCCAGCATCATCCCCAGACTCACACCCGCCTGGTTCACGGCGTTGCCCATCGCGCGCTCCGCGGGCTTCAAATATTGATGAATGGCCTTCCCCGCCGCTGGAATACCGGCCGCTTCAGCCATCCCCAAAACCGAGCGGCAAGCGACCAGGCTGCTCGCTCCCCGCGTCCATCCCGTCACAATTCCTGTGCACGACCAGAGAGCCACCGCAATACTAATGGCCCGATTCAGACCGATGCGATCGATCAGCCATCCCGCAAACGGCGCGCTCGCTGCGTACGTGAGCGAAAATGCAGTCAGAATCAGTCCGAAACCGGCGTTGGAGAGGTGAAACTCGGCCCGAATCAAAGGCGCGACAGTCGTGAGTGTTTGGCGGTCCAGGTAGTTGATCGCAGTCGAGAGGACAAATATCAGCAGGATTAGCCAGCGGTAGCGCACCGGATCGGAGGCGCGAATCACGGGAACTCGATGGTGGCCACTTCGCCCGCGGTTGCGAGGCGCGAATCCACCTTGGGGAAATATTCGATCGTGACGCGGCGCGCCTTCTGTGCTCCGCAACCAAGGGTTAATGTGCCGCCGCCCACGATCGCCACCTTTTGCGTATCGGCGATCAGCAGTTTCACCGCCTTGTGGTCTTCGCCGTCAACCACCAGCCGCAGGCGCGTGCCGATACAATCCACCTGCTTGAGCAATCCGCTTACTTTTCCGGAAGGCCGCGGGCCGTTCCACCAGGGCACCGGTTTTTGAGAAGGCGTCTCCGGTTCGCGGTACTTTTCTTCCAGCGCATGCACCTCGGCTCGGGCCTGCTGCTTGAGTTGGTCCAGTTCTTCGGCTTCCTTACGCCGCTGTTCATCGGCAAACTCCAGGCGCTGCTGTTCGATGGCGGCGCGCGCTTGCCGCATCCGCTCGCGCTCGGCTGGGTCGGTTGCGGCCTGCGCCGCCTGGTCCCACGCGTTGGCCGCTTGCACAAAATCATGATTCGCCAGATATGCTTCCGCCAGGTGCTGCCAGTAGGAAGCATTGCGCGGATTGCGTTCCGCGGCCGCTTTCCAGTGCGCCAGGCGCTTGGCCGGATCCGTGTCCCGCGCAGCCATCAGGGCAAACGGCTCATCCAGCTTGGGGTTGATTCCGGCAGCATGCAGCAGCGCCTCGATTGCTTTTTCGTTGTCGGGCTCGAGCTTGGCATATTCGATGTAGCAGCGCGCGCTCGCCGTGCCCGCCATCATCGCCGCCTCGAAATGCCGCTTCGCCTCTGCCGGCTGCTGCGCGCGCAAGCTGAGCAGCCCCAGCCCTTCTTCCGCCTCGGCTAATT
>DATBID010000055.1:0-29002 GCA_036557125.1 Bryobacteraceae bacterium
GCAGGTGGAGTCCAGCGCGGTAGCCTACATTGGCGATGATCTTACGGACGCGGTCATTATGCGGCGAGTGGGCCTTCCGATCGCCACTGCCAATGCGCGCGCCGAAGTCAAGCGCCTGGCCCGCTATATCACCAGAGCGGCCGGAGGAGAAGGCGCAGTTCGCGAGGTGATCGAGTTAGTGCTTACCGCCCAAAACCAGTGGCAGGATATCCTGCTGCATTATGAGTGTTGTTAGCGTTTCCCTAGTTCTTCAGATAAACACCCATAACTCCGCGGTCCTCCCATTCGGCAGCGGAGCGCCACGGAACGCCGCCCGCCTGCGGCTTGTAGAAACACAGATTTTCTTCACCGTAACGCTCACGTAGAGCTGTCAACCATTCGGCATCGCTCAGATCCGTCATGGTTTCCGGCGGGTACCGGAGATTCCCTAACCAAGTCATGATGTACTCCCACCCCCACGATCAGCCGGCATGGCAGCCGCCACTGTGACAGGGCTTACTGGGTTCAACCCACCCGAAAAACTAAACGTAAAATCGGCACAATCGCGCCGTCCCAGTAGATTCGATTTGGATTTTCCGCTTGAGGTTCGGAAGATTATCCTATTACTCTAACTTGGTTGACGAGGAGGCCTCATGCTCCGTTCCAGTACTCAAACTTCTAGTTCTGAACCGGCGCCTCGCGAGAGCGGGCCGCCTGGATTGGTCACCGGGTTTGCGCCTGATTTTGCGATTGCCGGCCGCATCCGAAACGCGGAGGCCCGGCGAATGGACGCCTACTCGCTGGCTCTAGCCTACATCCGGGGACAGATCTCGGTAACGGGCGACCTGTTTTCGGCGATCCGCTTCTTTCGGGACCGCCCCGGGCCGCCATTCCGTTCGCTGGCGATCCGCGCGGCGGCATGGCTGGGCCGCTCGGGGATCGGTGCGCGTCTGGCGAACCGGGCGGCGGCGGCGCACAATATCCAATTCCATTACGACCGCTCAAATGACTTTTATCGTCTCTTCCTGGATTCCCGGATGCAATACTCCGAAGGCCACTTCACTGGCCCGGATTGTACGCTGGAGCAGGCACAGGAGGCCAAGCTCGACCGTATCTGCCGGCATCTCGATCTCCGCCCGGGACAGCGCCTCCTGGACATCGGCTGCGGCTGGGGCGGCCTGTTGATCTACGCCGCCGGCTGCGTAGGCGTTCGGGGCATGGGTTGCACGCTGAGCCAGCAGCAGCGCCAGCTCGCTTCTGAGCTTGTGAACCGGCAGGGGCTTTCGGATCGCGTCGAGATCCGCGAGATGGACTACCGCGACCTTAACGGCCAATTCGACCGCGTCGCATCTATAGGCATGTTCGAACACGTGGGGCCGAAGCGTATGGCGGCCTATTTTCGCAAGGTCTATTCGCTCGTGGCGCCGGATGGATTATTCCTGAACCGGGGCATCGTGCGCCCGCAGCAGGAAACGAATAGCCCGGAGACGCTATTCGTCCAGCGGCATGTTTTTCCTGGTGGCGGCCTGACTCCTCTGGCAGATGTAGTGCGCGACGCGGAGCGGGCTGGTTTTGAGGTGGTCTCGATGGAGAGCGTCCGCCGCCACTATGCGCGCACCTGCCAAGCCTGGGTGGCGAACCTGATGGCCAATGCCGAACAGGGCCGGCAACTCGTGGATGAAGTCGCCTACCGCACTTGGCTGTTGTATCTGGCGGCATCGGCGGTGAATTTCGAAGACGGCCGAATTGACTGTGTGGAAGTGGTGTTCGGGAAGCGGGGCGGATAACTATCTGCTATCAGCCCGATACCCGTTTCAGTTGCCCGCAAGCCGCGAAAATGTCCAGCCCGCGCGGCTTGCGTATGAAGCATGGAAGCGAGCGCATCACAATTTGCCGGAAGCCTGCGACACGCTCTGGCTCGGGCGTTTCATAGGGAATTTCCGGACCGGGATTCAACGCGATCAGGTTTACCTTGGCGTTCAAATTGGCCAGCAATCTGGCCACCCGGCGGGCATCGGCATCGCTATCGTTCACGTCCTTGAGCAGAACGTATTCGAAGGTCAGCTTCTCCCAGGGCCGCAGGGGAAACTGCCGGCAGGCTTCGAGGAGATCCTTCAGATGATATTTCCGCGTGATGGGCATCAACTCCTGCCGCTGCTCTTCGGTGGAAGCGTTGAGCGAAATCGCCAGCTTGGGCCGAACCGTCTCTCGCGCGAGTTCTCCGATTTTCGGCACAATTCCGGCGGTGGAGACCGTAATGCGCCGCGGCGATAGGGCGAAACCGTCAGCATCCAGGAGGATGCGCGTAGCTTTGAGCACATTGGGTAGATTGAGGAGCGGCTCGCCCTGGCCCATCATCACAACGTTCAGGCGGCCTGGCGGCGCGGTTCCCTTGGGTCGCAGCCCGTTTTCGCGGCAAACCAGCAGAACCTGGCCCACGATCTCTCCGGCGGTGAGGTTGCGCTCCAGCCCCAAAAGCGCAGTCATGCAGAACTTGCAACCCACAGCGCAGCCGGCCTGGCTTGAAATGCAGATGGTGTCGCGCTCGCCTTCCGGCATCAGGACGGTTTCTATGGTGCGGCCATCTTCCAGACGAAGCAGGTAGCGGCGGGTGCCATCGATGGATTCATATGTCCGCGCGATTTCCGGCAATCCGACCCCGCGGGTGGCTGTCAAATCCTGCCGCAAAGCTGCCGGAAGGGCAGTAATCTGCACAAAATCAGACACTTGCTCCTTATAAATGGCAGCATAGAGTTGCCGGGCGCGGTATGCCGGGTTGTCTGGGCCGAGGGCTTCCTGGATATCGGGAAGCTCCATGCCTACAATCGGTTGGGCCATCCAATTACTAGTTTACGCGTGCCCGGGCCGTGCTAAGAAACCCGTCCGTGTTACAAAGAAAATAGGAGAAAAACCCAACTGGCTGCTACCACGTCCTTCAGTCCCGTGCGGGATATCGAGTTCACCACTCTTCCGAACGGCGTTCGTGTAATTACCGAGACCATGCCACATGTGCGCTCGGTTTCTGTCGGCATCTGGGTGGGCACTGGCTCACGCCGGGAGATACCTGAGCAGAACGGCCTTTCCCATTTCATCGAGCACATGCTCTTCAAGGGCACCACCCACCGGTCCGCGGAAGATATCGCGCGCTCGGTGGATTCCATCGGCGGCAACCTGGATGCCTTCACGGCCAAGGAACTGGTCTGCTTCAATACCAAGGTGCTGGATGAACACCTCTCGCTCGCCTGGGACGTGTTGGCTGACCTGGTGCTGAATCCGCTCTTCCGCACAGAAGATATCGAGAAAGAAAAAGGCGTCATTCTCGAAGAAATCAAAATGGAGGCAGATAGCCCGGATTACCTCGTCCACGAGATTTTCTCCTCCAATTTCTGGAAAGATCATCCGCTGGGCAAGCCGATTCTGGGGACCCGGGAAACGGTGCGGCGCTTCGATAGCGACATGATCCGCAATTATTACCGCGAGGTCTACGCGCCATTGAACCTGCTGGTGACCGCGGCGGGCAACTTGACGCACGAGCGGTTGGTATCGCTGGTGCGGGAGCACTTCGAATCGCTGCCCGCGGACAGTCAGATGGCCGCAGAGAGCGTGCCTGTGACGCACGCGCGGATCGCGCTGCGGAATAAGAAATCGCTCGAGCAGGTGCACGTGTGCCTGGGGGTGCCCTCGTATCCGTTGCCCCACCAGGAACGCTTCGCTTGTTATGTACTGAATACGCTGCTCGGCGGCGGCATGAGTTCGCGGCTTTTTCAGAACATCCGCGAGCGCCAAGGATTGGCCTACGCGGTCTTTTCCGAGCTAAGCCCCTACCGCGATACCGGCTGTCTTTCGATTTATGCCGGCACTTCGCTCGAATCCGCGCCCAAAGTGGTGGAGTCGATCGTCAAAGAGTTCCGCGACCTGAAAGAAAACCTGGTGCCCGATGATGAACTGCGCCGGGCGAAAGATCACCTGAAAGGCTCGCTGATGTTGAGCCTGGAATCCACAGCCAGCCGCATGACGAATCTGGCCCGCCAGGAAATGTACTTCAACCGCTTCTTCACTCTGGATGAGCTGATAGAGAGCATCGAAACAGTCGCGGCCCCCGAAGTGCAGCGCATCGCGCAGACTTTCTTCGATCCCAAGCTGATTGGATTAACGGTGCTCGGGAACCTGGAGAATCTGCGTATCGGGCGCGAAGACCTGGTCTGCTAAACAGGTACTTTCCTGATTCTCGAGGCGCGCTCTCCCCTTCGCAACGAAATTAAGTTGTGATTCACTACGGTGTATGCAACCGGCTTCCCTGGTCCGACAGCGGGCAGGCTGGCGGGATCCGCACGCGACTGCTTACCGGCTGTTCACATCGCAACACGTTAAAGATCTTCGCGTCATCATTTACGGCGCCGTCCTGCTGCTTCTCAGCGCCGGCGGCATTGCTCTGGTACAGGGTGGCTTCTGGGCCTTTATCGCGCCGGTGCTGGCGGTTTTCGGCGCGGTGGTTGCCTGGGCGTACCAGGTGGGAAGCGCGCGGCTCGGAGTGGTTGATTTGTTCGCCTGCGAAATCTCTACTCTCTGCCGGGTCGCTGCGGTTGTCAGCTCCGCGCAAAAACTGATTGAGAACTGCAGCCAGGGTCCGCCTTCGTCCCGATCCCATGTTCCGGCTGCAACTCACTTTACGTCCCAGGAAAACTACTTTCCCGTCTTTGAAAACAACAGCCGCGACCTTCAGACGTTAGAGGCGAATGTGGTCATCAATATCACGGCGTTCTATACCTACATGAAGGCCACCCGCGATGCGCTGCGGAAACTGGCTGATATGGGGCCGGACTCCGCAGATTTGGATTCGGCACGCGACCAGGCGCAAGCCGCGGGCGTTTGGCGCAAGGAAGCCCGCAATGCCGTTTATCTTTTGTTTCTTGGTTTAGAGAGCGCGCGCCGTGCGATCTCCGACCTGGTGGAATTCGAACCCGAAAAGGCGGAACGTACGATTGTCGTTCTGCTGAGCGAATTGGCGGCGTACGGGTTCCTGCGGTGTCAATTCCCGGATGAGAACGATATCTTTCACCGACGAATTGCGCTGCGGCTTCCGGAGTACGGGAAATTAGTGGTGGCTCTCCGCAGCTCTGTAGAGGCCGGCTTAGCGCTAGGCGAGGAAGGCACCGCAGCAGCTTCCTGGCAGGAAGCTGGGGTGCTGTTGCCGGCGCTAGACGAGACATTTGAAAAGGCGAGGCGCAATTTGCCGGAAGGAGGCGTGGCAGTCGCCCGGGCGGGGGCGGGTTTCTAAGGCGAGACCCTACTTCGCCCAATACCGCGCTAGCAGTTCCTCCCGGTTGTCCCGAAAATTCTTCCCCGAGCGCTCCACCGGATAGGGCTTCTTACCCATAATCCCCTTCCACAACTCGCGGTTGAAATGCGGCGTATCGAGCTTGTCTTCTTCGTCGTAATCTTGGTCGCCGAGTCGCTTCTGCCAATACGCGCCGTTGTGGCGGTTCACCGCCGAAGCCAGCATGTGCGTGCCCGGGGGCAGCGAATTTTCCGCTGTGGCTTTGGGCAGCGGCAACTGCGAGGTGCGGAGCAGTTGGGGCACGATCGCGTTGTAATCCCACGCGGCTTGGTTGAGGTCGAACACTTCCGTCATCGGTCCGGCCGCGGCGCTGTAGAGGCTGCTGGGCGCGAGGCCCAGTACCGCTTCGATGGTACGGATCATGCTCACCGTCGAATATCGCTCCGAAATTACCGCGCCTTGCTTTACATACGGCCCCACGACGAAGCCAACGCTGCGGTGGGCATCCACGTGGTCGGGGCCATCCTGCGCGTCGTCTTCAATCACGAAAATCAGCGTGTTGTCCTTGTAGCGGCTGTGCGCAATTCTCTGCGCCAGCAGGCCGATCGCATAGTCGTTATCGGCCATCTGCAGAGCGGGCGTATTTAAGCCGTAGCGCGCAGTGCCGAAGTTGCCGAAGTGGTCGTGGCAGAAGCGCACCAGGGAAAGGGCGGGCAGGTTGCCATTGGCGAACAATTGGTCGAACTCGCGCTCCCATTCCTGGAAGTTATAGAAATCGGCATTGTTCTGGTCGAAGCCGCGGAAATAGGGATCCGTGCGGCTCACCAGCGCTTTGGTAGTGGCGTAGGACTGCACCAGTTTGTCCGCAAACGGAGTCTTCGAAATGGGAATATACGACGGGTTCTTCTGCGGGTCGTCGTAGCGTCCCAAATCGATGTAGAAGCCGTAATTGCGCACGGCGAGGCCGGCGCGCAAGGCTTCGTCCCAAATGTATCCCGCGCCCGCCTCGCCTTCCGCCCCATCGGGAGCGGCCACATCCTCGTCGCCGGGAAGCAGCGCCGGGTCGGCAGGATGCTCTGGATCGGGGCTAAGCAGTGGCTGCGCCTTGAGGCGCTCCGCCAAAGACGCGTAGCCTACGTTAACATTGCGGTTTAATCCTTCCCAGTCATAGGCGAATCCGCGCCCGGCGTAATTGATCGGCACGGTTTTCTCGGTGTAATCGGTAGTGCGACCCCCGACCGACCACTTCCAACCCACGCCGCTCACTTCGCCCGAATCGTAGAAGTTGTCGAGCGTCACAAAGCGGCGCGCGAAGGAGTGATGGTTCGGCGTCACCGGCTCGGGAAATTCCGTCAATGCCGGGTCGCCATCTCCCACTTCCAGATCGCCCAATACCTGGTCGTAGGAACGGTTTTCTTTGACAATGTAAATGACGTGCCGAATCTTCCCGCGTAACTGCTCGAAGACGGGGTCCGCGCCCGGCTGCGCCACGCGGTCAAAACGATTATTGCTCGCGGCCTGGCGCGTCAGGGCATCCAGTTCCGCCGGAGCGGGCACCGGCGCTATCCACAGGCTGGCTTTTTCGAGCATGAGCACATATTGCGATCCATTGCCTTTGGCGCAATCCGGAATGTTGGGCGCCTTTACGTCTCCCCGGCAATGGGTGGGATTCGGCCCGGGAACGCTTTTGCTGTTCACCACGAACAGCGTCTTGCCGTCGGCGCTCACACTTACGCTGTTCGGATACCAGGCCGTGGGGATCAGCCCCGTCACCTCGCCTGAGCCATCCGGATGAAGCGCCACCACCGCCAGGGCGTTCGTTCCGCCATCGGTGACATACAACGTGCGCTCGTCCGGCGAAAGCACCCGGCTGTTGGGGTTGGCCCCCTTCGGCGCAGGCCCGCGCGGAAGCAGATTCGGCGGAGCCAGAACGCCGAAGCTCGCGATTTGCTTATCGCTTCCCGTAGCGATAACGGCCACACTGTCGCTGTTATCCAGTGCAACGAATAGCCGGTCCTGGGCGCGGTCGAGCAGCAGACGGTTCGGTTGCCCGGATACTTTAATCCGCGAGAGGACACGGGGCGCTGCGTCCAGCCGCACTACGACAATTTCGCGGTCACGCGGGCTCGAAATGTACGCCTTGTCGTCGCGATGAATGGCCACCCAATACGGAAACTCTCCGCCCGCCACATGCCCTGTTGGGTCGGGCCGCAAATCGATCTCGCCGATTTTCTTCCGCTCCTTCAAATTGATTATGCTGATGGAGTCGTTATAGATGTTGGCCACGACCGCAATCGTGCCGGTTTGATTCACCGCGATTCCCGCCGCAACGGGCTTGGGCGCGGCCGCATTCAACGGCGGGGGCGCGTTCGAAAGCAGGCCCAGACCTGTGGGGTGCTCAAGCGCGATGACCGGCGCCCG
Source organism: Bryobacteraceae bacterium (assembly GCA_036557125.1). Taxonomy (GTDB): domain Bacteria; phylum Acidobacteriota; class Terriglobia; order Bryobacterales; family Bryobacteraceae; genus PSRJ01. The sequence continues at coordinate 7,679 of DATBID010000055.1, forward strand.
CGCGAACCCTTTTTGGCCCCGCGCAAACACGTACACCTTGTCATCCGGTCCGCCGGAAACATAAAACTCCTCCCCGGAGGGGTTCCACGCCAGCCCGCAAAAGCTATTCGGAATGGGCAGGGCCTGCATCTGCGTCGGCTTCGGCCCAGTTACGTCATACACGAATACGTATTCGTTCCGCCTTGCGCGCGACGCATAGTTAAAGCCGCTGGTCAGGATCAGCAGTTGCCGCCCATCGGGGCTGAGCGCAGTGGTCACCGCCTGGCTCAACGTGAACTTCGGCAACTCCGCCAAGCCTGGATTTAACGGCAATAGGATTGAGTGAGGCGCCGCCAGCGGCGTCATGGAAAGCCCGTTCGGCAGAGGGATGGGATCGGCCGCCGAAAGGCATAACGGAACCAGCGAGCACATGCCGAAAATTCGTAGTCTCATGGGATTTCCCAAAGTATACGCTGCGCAGCTTTCAATTCCGTTACGTCGAACTTGCCCTTACACCGATCGCCCGCGAGCGCTTGTGCTGATACATCTTGCGGTCGGCTTCATCGAGGGTCTCGCGCAGCGAACGCCCTTGCCCATCCGCTGTCCCCCAACTGAACGAGATGGGCAGCACTCCGGCGCCGCGCACCTGAAAGCCGTGCAGCCGGGCTTCGATCGCCGCCATGCGCGCGCCGGCCACGCCGTGCGGCTGCTGGTGAAAAATGACCACGAATTCGTCGCCGCCCCAGCGGAACGCTTCATCCTCAGAGCGGATGGAAGATCTCAACAAGTGGCCGATATGCCGTAGAATCTCGTCTCCCACCAAATGGCCGTACCGGTCGTTGATCTCCTTGAACGAATCCATATCGCACACCGCCACGGCGCCGTCAAAGGCCGCCGAGTTTTCCATGCGAGCGGAAAGAGCGGATTGGTTCAGCAGTCCGGTGAGGCGGTCCATATCGAGGCTGCCGGCGTTTCCGCGCCGGGCGTGGTCCAGTTCCAGCGCGAGGTCGCGGATGCGGTCCGCCTGGCTCTCGCTCCAGGTAGCCAGAGCGGCGATGGCCAGCAGGCAGTCGAACGCGAAATCATAGTAGGCGGGATGGTCCACTGCCCGTCCCCAAAGCGGCGCCGCAGCCATCATCAGCAGTGAGAAACGAAACGCGCGGGCGCCGATGCGGCCTTTTTCGCGGAACGTCACCGCGTGATACAGGAACGCTGCCGCGAGCACCACCGCTTGCGCGATGTGATATCCCTCCAGGCGCGATGGCCATCCGGAGTAGAGAGCGGCCGCGAGCACCGGCAGCACGGCCCCTGCGGCAGCCGTAAGCGGCCGGGCCGCCGCTGCCAGCAACGCCAGAACAAACGCGAATTCTGCCACAGCATAGGCCGCAAACCACGGCCACGTTTGGCGCTCGACCAATTCGTATCCGGGAATTACGGCTGCCGCTCCGGCGGCCCAGGCAAGCGCCCAAAAGCCGAAATACACGATCCGCGATTGCCGGTACACGTACGAGAAAACCAGGGCACACAAAAACGCGCCGCCGATTTCAAAGAGCAGCCCGGCTCGATCGAGCACGATGCTTGAGGGACTCATGGCCGTCGCTCAATCTCCGCGAATGGCGTGGCGGCGTATGGCAATTGCCTTTCCAGTGGCGTCATCCACTTCCACAATTACCGCGTGCAGTTCCGGCGCGGCGCGCGCGGCTTCCATGCGAATCGGCATGCCGGTGAGGAAACGGCGCAGCACGATCTCCGTGTCCACGCCGATCACCGAATGGTAAGGCCCGGTCATGCCGCAATCGGTCTGATAGGCCGTGCCCCCCGGAAGAATGCGCGTATCGGCCGTGGGCACGTGCGTGTGCGTCCCCACGACGGCGGAAACTCGCCCATCCAGATACCATCCCATGGCGATTTTTTCGCTCGTCACCTCCGCGTGAAAATCTACGAACCGCACTTTGACGGCCGGGTCGAGTTCCTCCAGAATCTTGTCAGCCTTGCGAAACGGGCAATCCACAGAGGGCATGTACACGCGTCCCTGCAAGTTCACGACGGCGCAGTCCCGGCCGTTGCGCGCGCGCAGCACGATGAGGCCGCTGCCCGGCGCGTCGGGATAATTTGCCGGCCGCAGCAGACGCGGTTGGCGGCCAAAATAATCATACACCTCGCGCTTGTCCCAGATGTGATTACCCGAGGTCAACACATCCAGGCCCGTGGCGAACAATTCCTCGGCCACGGCTGGGGTCAACCCGAAGCCGCCCGCAGCATTTTCCGCGTTGGCGATAGCCAGATCGATCCGATTGCTCTCTACGATGTCGCTCAAATGATCCGCCACGATCCGGCGGCCGGGAGAAGCGAAAATATCGCCTATGAAGAGAAGGTTCATTCCCGAGATTCAACGTTAGCATGCCGAAGCTTAACCAGTCCCTAATCCCCAGGTCCCGCTCTGCTATGGTCAGAGAGATGCCCCACGAATCTCACCAATCGCACCAGCATCGCCGTTATGTGCGGGTGCGGCGGGTCGATGAGTGTGAAAATCTCCACGACCTGTTCACGCATTGCCTCCCCGCATTCGGCGGCGCTTACCTCCGGCGGATTTACCAGATTCTGGATCGGGCCATTGGCATGGGTTGCCCGCTGACACTGGCGATCTCAGGGCCGGTCACGGTTTCCGGCCAGCACCAGGCTTGGCTGATTCCCCTGCTCGAAACCGGCTGGATCGCGTATATCAGCACCACCGACGCCGTTTGCTATCACGATGGGCACCGCAGTCTCGACGCCTATCGCACGGGCCCGGTGCACGAAGTTAGCATCCACAGCGATGATGCCGCACTGCGCGAAGAGGGCACCATTCGCGTAACGGACATGGCGTTCGATGAAGGGGTGCTGCTCGATCAAGACCGCTTCGTCAGCGCCGTGCTCCGCCAGCCTGAGTTTCAGCGCTCCATGACCGGAACAGAGATGCGTTACCTGCTGGGGAAATACTTTGCCGCACAGGAGCAGAAAAACGGAGTGGAAGCCGGGCTGCTTTCCACCTGTCACCGGCTCGCGATTCCCATTTTTGTGGGTGCGCCAGCCGATGGCAGCGTGTTTCTGAATTCCATGAAGCTGTGGGCGATGCGGGAAAGCGGCCTGGGGCCGGAGTATTGTTTCAACCTGGATCTCCACGCCGAGGTATTCGAAGCTTGCGCGTATCACCGCTGGGGTTTGTTCGAGAATCCGATACACTCGCTAGGCACCCTGATTCTGGGCGGCGGCGTACCCAAAAACTATAACTTGCAACCGGAGCCGGCGCTCGGCCAAGTGCTGGGCCTGCCGGACGTGCGCGGCTATCACTTCGATGCGCAAATCGTGACCGCGCCTGTAACCGATGGCTCGCTTTCTTCCTGTCCTCCGGCCGAAGCCGTGACGTGGGGCAAGGTAGATAAGGATACGTATCTGCAAACTACCGAATCCATGCAGGCGGATTACTCCATGGTCATGCCGTTTCTGGTGAAGGCGCTCGTCGACAATCGCGCCCGCTACGCGCGCATGGCCAAAGCCGAGGGAGACGATGCGTTCTTCGCCCGCGAACCGCACGCCCGCGGCTACCTGCGCCCGCGCGAAGGCTACCGTCTGTTCGAGCAGCGCGAAAGGCTGTGCGCCGTTCTCAAAGAGGACGTGCGCAGCAACCGCGACTGGCTGCGGGAAAGCTTGAACTATCCTCTGGTCGATTCCGAATCGCTCGTGTGAGCAGTTCGCGGCCGTTTGGGCTCCGAGAATCTCTCCAGAGTGACGGCCCCGTCGGGAAATACCGCGCGAATTTCCAGCTTGCCTCCCATCGCTTCAATGAATCGCGCCAGGGTGCTTACATACATATCCGTGCGCCGCTCCAGCTTGGATACGGCAGCCTGGTTAACGCCTAACACCTCGGCGAGGTTTTGTTGCGTGAGTTCGCGGGCAGCGCGAAGCTCGACGAGGGGCAGTTCGGCGACGGTCTTCCGCACCCAGGCCTCGTTTTTGGCGCGGATTTCGGATGGTAATTTAGCTCTGAGCTCGTTAAAGTTTCTAACTCTCATTCTGCTCTCCGATTTCCTTCAAGTATTCCTCGTAGATCTGGTCAGCGATCGGAACGTAAATCTGGTACCAGCGGTCATTTCCGGTTTTCTCTCCACCCAGCAGAAGGACGGCTCGAGCTTCGGGTCGAATACATACAAAAACGGTACGGCTTGCCGGTGTGTTGAATTCGCAGCTCCCGCATTCCTCCGAACCTGCTCGTGACGATGCGGGAACTATACGGGTGCCGCAAGTCAGGACCTGTCTCGGCCAACAGCGTGACAACGCGGTCAACGGCACCTTGCTCTTCAAGCGTCAATTCATCCCACCATTGACCGAACCGGTCGGTGTACAGCACCTCCCATTCCACACTTGGAATATAACAAGAAGGGAATGTGGCGAGCAACCGTGCATAGCGGTTTCATCGGCTCCCAACCACACAAACTTCGCCAGGAACAACCCCGCCCGCACGTACACCAGCCAGTTCACCTGCGCCATTTCCGCGCAGAACCTTCAGCGCCGCAAACGCAAGAGATCCGAAAGCCAGGCCATTCGCGATGTTGAAGGTCAACGGATCGTGAGCATAGTAAGGAACGCCGGAATGCTGGCTCGCCGTGCGCCCACCACCGCGAGCACTAGAAACACCACGCCCGAAACGAAAACCGCGCCCAAAGCCGCTTGCCACGGGATGCCCAGTCCCTTTACCACCACGTACGTGAAATACGCTTCAAGTCCCATGCCGGACGCGAGAGCTATGGGATATCGGGCGAACGCGCTCACGCTGCACCGGCTCGGGCGCGCCATATTGTGAACGCCGTCGCTGCGTTATCGGAAGGTCGGCGTGCGCGGAGAGGGTCGGCTCGTCATCCAGCGAGGAGCCGATTCTGGCTTTGACCTGAGCGAGCCCGAGGTGGTGCGCACGATTTACCGCATGTGCTCCGGGGAGAAGAAGTCCTGCCAGAAGATCGCCGACCACCTCAACCGCATCGCGATTCCCTGCAGCACGGCAACCCTGAACAGCAGCAACGGCAAGCGAAACCGGCGGACGGGTCCGATCTGGGACCGTCCCACGTCCGGAACATGATCGTATACCGCACCTACATGGGCCGGACGCAAAATACCCTCGCCGCCCGTTCTGGAACTCTTAAGGTGCGTTTACGAGTTGCGGCTCATAGGAATAGGTAATTCGGCCGGCGGAATTTTCGGAGACAACGGAGATCCCCGAATCGAACAGACCGGGAAAAAAGAGCTTGACCTCTGCCATCATCGACAGTTGTGCGATAACGCCGACTACCACCGCGACTCCCGGCACATGGCCCCCGCCTACAAGAAACGATCGCTGCACAGTCACGCTGCCAAGGACGTAACCGTAACTGCCGTTGTACTCCGGAGCCTGTTGGTTCAAGTCGAAGTTCAACGGCCATCCCGCGTCTGTGTTCACGACGACATCGGTTCCAGTTGTGAGATTCGGAGTTTCGCCCACCGATACAAAGGACAGGACCTGTCCCTCGCCTCCGGAAAAGAACAAGCTGATGGCGGCATTCACATCGAAACGGTACGTGAAACGCGATTCCGTTGTTGGGGGCGGAAATGGCACCAGGTACTTCCAGTTATGGATCCAGAAATAGTCGATACTTGGGTCGTATTGATCCTGAGGGATCTGATCCGGCCCGACACTGAGGTCGCCCGTGAAGCTGACAGCGCCGGGAGGCCCGCCGGGGATGGTGGAGATTTCGCCGGTGCTCGGAAATTTTCCTGTAATTACCGTGTTCACCCCCTCGGCAGCGGGCGCCATCTGCACGAAACCCGACGATCCGAAGCCGAAAATGCCGGTCTCAGCAATGTACTGTGCCGACGCAATCGGAAGTGTGAGTAGCGACTGGTCGAAGCTCTGAAACGGTAAACGCGGGTCACGTGCGCCCGTCGACGCCGGTCCGGAACCAAATTGCTTCAACTCGGCCGCGATCTTGTCCCGGCGCGTCTGCATCTCCCGAAACGTGCCCGTTCCATCTTTGCCCGCAGCCGAAAGGCGGTCCCGAATCCGCCCGAAATTGCGGAGCTGCCCGTCGAGACTAAACAACCGGCTCTCGAGAACTTTCCGCTTGTTCAGATCCTTGATGTCCACACCGGGCGCGCACCGCGATGACGACGCTTGCTGGCTCATGCCTTCATCTCCCACGAAAGTATGGCCGACCCGCAAACGGGCGTCAATCACGTAACTACCCGAATGACCTAAAGATATGCTCTAAGGTGCTTACTCGTACCGACGCGCTGCTACCGGATCAAGCTGCGCCGCTTTCACTGCCGGCCAGAACGTCGTCAGCCCCGCCAGGATTTCGGTTCTCCAGTTCGTACCCAGCTCCTTGAACTCGAAGTACTGTTCCAGTCGCTGCCGGAAAGACATTTAGTCTTTCCAGAATAGTTCAGCGTCCGACCGCCGCACGTAATTCGCATCCAGCGCGGCCGGGTCTTGCGCTAGGCCGCACACGAAGCGGTGGAATGCGATGCGCGCGATGGCGGCAGCAATGGCGCGAGGCGCCGTCAGCACGGGCGCACTCTCGAAGCGAGTCCCGCGCAGCCGCTCGCGCAAATCCGGCAAGCTGAAGCAGACGAACTGGAGTTGCCCTTCGGGGAGTATCTCGATCCACCGATCGAACCGCGCCACCACCTCCGCCGTCACCGCAGCGCCTCCGGAATCGTAAACCGCGCCGTAGATTTCATCACGCCTGGCATCCATCACAGCCGCGCGCAGTGGCGCCGATCCAAATGACGCCAGCGCCTCCAGGTTCGATACGCCCACCGCCGGTCTTCCGCAGGCTTCCGCCAGGCCTTTGATGCACGCCAGCCCGACACGCACGCCGGTAAACGATCCCGGACCGGCCGCCGAAGCGAAGCAATCGATATCCTGCGGCTTTAAACCGTGCCGTTCCAGCAGCGCCGCCAGGGGGCCGTAGAGCACGTGCGCGAAGCCGTCTTGCGCCTGAATTTCTATTTGCTCGAGGAGATCCGTACCGCGTGTTAGCGCCAGACTACCCCATTCGTGAGTAGTATCGACCGCCAGAATGAGCGGATTCACCGGCTGAGCTGCAACACGCGATCGAGCGCGTACACTTTCCCGTTGCCATTCATGGCGTACATGCGCACATTCAGCACCGCCGGATAGTTTTTCGCCAATGTAGGCGGCGGGGTGAACGTGCCCGTGGCGCCCGTGCCCAGCACGCGGTAGCCTAACCCATCGGCCGCCACTTCGCCGGTCCACATCCACATCATCGAACGCGTCGCCCGCGAGTCGCGCTTGATTTTGGCCGCATACGCCACAGGCTGGCCCACCTTGACGTCCGCAGCCATAGGCGGCTGCTCGATTTCAAACGGCGTTTTGTCCGGCACCACTTCGATCTCCTGCATCAAAATATCCCGCGATGCGAGTTTGTACGAGCGGTTCATGCTTTCCAGCCGCCCCTCGCGAACCACGTGCAGCACCCAGTCGTGCGATTTGTCGGGCGGCTCGCCGGTGAAGTGATCGCCGTTAAATTTTCTGCGGGTCACTTCGCCATCAATGGGGTTGATCCACAAAACATCGTAGCCGTGCTTTTCCAGACGGAGCTCCAGAGGCCCCGGCTTCTCGATGTAAATCAGGTACTCCACGCCTTCGAGCGCCACCGCGCGCCCTCCGTCGAGATCGAAATAGGGCTCCAACTCCCAATGGCGCGTATCGGAAAGAATATCGAACCAGACGGAAAATGCCGTGGGATCGGCCGAGCCGGAATAAGTCGGATATTGCCCGTCCATGGTCGCGTTCCAGAGTTGGCGCCGGAGAGCTGCAGCGTCGGCGGCCGGGGCCGAGGCCAGATTCACGAACGGCACGGGATAGAGCTGATGCTCAATTGAACCGACAGTATCGTCCGAGGCCCCCTGCGCGGAATAATTCATCCATTTATCGTCGAGCAGCGGCGCGGAGGTCACTCGGGCGCCGCTCGTGCGCGGGTGCTCATAGCCATCGGTCTTCAGAACCTCGCCAATTTCCTTGATGATGGCGCGGGCATCCGGATCATCCTCGAACTGATTCACCGCTTGCCAGGTCACGTTAAACGCGTCATACCGGCCAAACACATAGCGGGTGAAGCGGCGGCGGTCTTCCGGTGTGGGAAACAGTCGGACGAGGGTGGCTGGGTCGGACGCCAGGATGAGATCCGCCACGATCCCCTTCTGGTTTAGGTAGGCAATCCGCTCGTCGATGCGCCGGTAATGCGCCGGATCGGGCCGCTCGGCGCTGGCGCCTTTCCCATCCAGCACCAGGAAGCGCAGATGATTGAACTTTTGCGCCGCGCGCATGTCCGCCAGCGAGCGGAACGCGGCATCGTCTAAAGATGCCAAATCCAGTTGGGCCGCCCCCATCCACAGGTGCGCCCGCTCGATCCCGTTCGCGCTCTTCTCCGTGTAGGCCCAGTGATGCACATTCGCCGGCCGAATGAATCCGGGCGAATCGGATACGGCGGCCGTGAAGTTTGCGGTTTTCCCGTTCCATGCGGCGATATTGCTGTTGACCAGATAATCCCACTGGCCCGCTTCCGTTGGCGCAAAGCGCGCCACGAGCTTGCGTGCGCCATCCCAAAATGCGGGAATGGCGAACGTGCGCTGGTGCGGGGAGCGGAACTCCACCTGAAGGTTCACGTCCTTATACGGATCGGGATAGCGCGCCGCATCCGCATCGGTGAGATTGAAAACCATTTCGCAGGGCGAGTAAGCCGCCGTGTTAGCGCACGCTGTCTGGGCGGGCAAATCGCCCACGGCCGCGGCTGTCAACGGAAGGAAACCGGCAAACCAGGAAAGGCGCCGGGCACAACTAGACATATAATTCCACTATAAGCCCCGGTATAAGCAATGCCCGTATTCGTCAATTCCTTCTTCGAGAAGCGCTTGGAACAGATCTTTGAACTAGCCACGCTGGTGGATACAGCCCTTTCTGCCGCGGGCATCGACTACCGCGTAGTGGGCGGCCTGGCCACTTATCTTTATGTAGAAGAGGCTGAACCCGATGCCGGACGGCTTACGCGCGACATCGATATCGCCGTCCGCCGTGAGGATCTGGAGCGCATCGCCCAGGCAGTTAAGCCATTCGGCTTGGAATACCGCGACGCCGCCGGCGTGGATATGTTGAGCCGCACAGGGGAGTCGGTACGGCGGGCCGTCCACTTGGTCTTTAGCAGAGAAAAAGTCCGCCCACACTATCCCGAGCCGGTGCCGGAACTGGGCGCATCCCGCACCATTCAGGGGATCCGCCTGATTCGGCTGTCCGACTTGGTCCGCATGAAACTCACCAGCTTTCGCCTAAAAGACCAGACTCATCTGAAAGACTTGGACGAGGCGGGTCTGATTACGCCCGAAGCAGAAGCTGAGCTTCCGCCGCTCTTGCGTGAACGCCTGGAGCAGGTTAGAGCACAAACCTAGCGCGAAACCATAGTTCTAACCGGATCGTCGGTCCCTATCTCCTGATCCCTCGACAGCCGCCGGCTCTTCCGGTTGCGAGGGCTGCTGCTCCCGTCCGTTGGCCTGCCCGCTCCGGCTACGCTTGAGCCAGCCGTAAACCGAAATCACACTGCCCAATACCGCCACAACCAACAGGCCGATAAAGCAGCCTTCGACAATTGGGTTGCGGAACCAATGCAGGATGCTCCGTCCAAAAAGCAGCGCCAGAACCCCCAAGCCGGTGAACCGCACCATCCGGAACACACCAACTACCGTGTACATCTTCTTCCGCGGATATTGCAGTGCCGAAGTGGCAACGATGAAAGGCGTGAACGGGAACGGCGGCGGCGCCAATGAGGCCACGGCCAGCGCCCACGCCGCATTCTTCCTCACTTTTCCCTCAATGTACGCCACCTGTTTCCGCGGCAGGTGCTTTTCCAAACCTTCTTCCCCCAGTCTCCGGACCACAAGGTCAACCAGGATTACCCCCAGTACTGACCCAACGCTGGACATCAGGGCGTAATACAGCATGTAGCCCATGCTTCCGCGGCGGGCCGTCATTGCGATCACTAGAAGGTCGTTTCCGAGTGGCGCTACCAAAAACGAGGAATCCAAAATCCCCAGGGCCAATAGTCCAAAACCGCCAAACTTCAAAACAATCCCGGCGAGCACAGCGGCAATGTGCTTCATCGCCAATCGCGAGTACACGTTTAACGCCAACTGGAATGGGTGTGTCCAGCCATCGGATGAAACCGCACAGAATGCGTTTTTAGGGTTCGGTAATAAATCTTTCGGCTCCGGCAATAAATCAATAATGAATAGGGAGACGCAAAATGAGTCCGCACCAGAACTTCACCAGAATCCCACTACAGGTTGGCAGCGAGTTGCGAATTCGCAATAATGGCGAATTGAGCGTTAGCAACCCAACGGTCGAAGCGGAGCCGGCGCTGGATGCGGCCGACGCCGTCCTGGATTATCGCTTCGATCCGCAAACCGGCGAACACGTCCTTCGCCTTTTGCAGCCGGTCACCGCTCGCCTGCGGCCGCAACACCGAAAAGGAGAATGAGTTAGTGCGCTTGACTGTAGTGGTTTTCGGCCTGGCAATGATGCTCGGCGGCTGCGGCGGCTGGTATAACCCCGAGAATCCATATGCGAAACCCGGTTCGAACGGAACCCCCTCGGAACGCACCGGGGGGACGCTTCCACCCAATGAGCACAAGCCCCTTTATCCGGGCTGGTCGGCCTCTCTGATGCAACAGCATCAGCAATCGTCATAAAATCGGTCTTCTGGCCGATCGTCCCAAGCTCGCGATCTTCCTTTTTCTCGGCCTCCTGTCCATTGCCCGGCTAGAAGCCGAAAACCGGCTGGTTCCGAATTCAACGGTGGCGGCCGCGCTTCCCGGGTCCCAGGACACCGTCTATGTGGTTGACCTCCCCGCGGGACAAGTGACCGATTTGTCCGTGGTCGAAAAGCAGGGGATGGCGGGAATCGCGACCGCCTCGGGGATCAACGGCCAAGCACTAGCCGGGATGGATCCGAGCCGTCGCGATGCGTCGGCCAAACGGATGCTGCTTCCGCCGGGTTCTGTGCAGCTTCACATTCGTGCCCCAAATCACAGCCCGGTGGAACGCGTCTTTGAGTTGCAGATCGGAAAAGCACGGCCGGCGGGCCCCCAGGAGCGCCTCAGACTGTCGGCGGAGGAGCAACTCGGCGAGGGAGAGCGCATTGAGCGCGAGCAAAGCACCGGTTTTCTGGAACAGGCCAAAGCGGCGTATCAGAAATCGCTCGCGATTTGGGAAAGGATTGGCGACTCCGTCCGCCAGGCGGACACGCTCAATCACATCGCTTCCACCCAGTATCAGCTCGGCGATCTGAAATCGGCGCTCTCCGGCTACGAGCGGGCACGGGACCTGTGGATGGCAGCGGGCGATCGCGCCGGCATCGCTACGGCGCTTCAGGGAATGGCTCTGGTATCCGGCGATACAAGGGAGCTTCAGAAGGCCGTGGAGTGGGCCCGGCAGGCGCTGGAAATCCGCCGGGAGCTGGGCGATCTGCGGGGCCAGGCGGAAACGCTATTCGTGCTCTACGGGGTCAATATCTCCTCGGGGCATAACCAGGAAGCGCTCCGGCAATGCTTGGAAGCCCTCGCCTTGGCTCAGCGTGCCGGCGACCGCGTCGGCGAAGCCAAAGCCCAAAATTTTCTGGGCACGGGCGAACATGAGACTGGCAATGAGAAGCTGGCCTTTGCGCGGTACTGGGCCGCTCTCGACATTTCCCGGGAGGAACATGACTCCGTCAGCGCCGCCCGGGCGCTTGGGAATATCGCGGTAATTCATGCCGGCCTGGGCAATCTTCGGGAGGCCTCCGCGATTCTGGAGCAGATCCTGCCGATTCGCAAAACGATCGGCACTCCGAACTCTTACGCAACATCTCTCTATAACCTCTCCGTGTACCACGCGGAACTGGGAGAATTCGACAAAGCGCGGGAAGGTTATGCCGAAGCCTTAGCCACTTTCCAGCGCACCAATTATCCCCGAGGACAGGGATTCGCCTTCGAGGGCCTCGGCAACCTCTACCTGAACTTGGGCGACGAGGAGAAGGCGGAATCTTACTTCGACAAAGCATTCGCCCAGTGGCACGGCGTGGGAGACCGGCGGGGAGAGGCGCAAGCTCTGAACTCGTTGGGCGGCATCGCTGCGCGGCGGAACGATTTCACTAAAGCCGCCGGACTGCACAGGCAGACTTTAGCGCTGGCCCGGGCCGGGGGACTCCAGCGGGATGAGGCGCAATCGCTGGTGGGATTGGCAAAAGATACGCTCGGGAGCGGCGATCCTCACGTGGCCATCGAAACGGCCTCTCAGGGTTTGGAGATCGCGCGGAAAACCGGCGACCGGGATAACGAAGCGAGCGCGTTGGAGTCGCTGGCCGAAGGCTGGCGCCGCCTCGGCGATCTGGAACAAGCACGCCAGAAGCTGGTTCAGGCACTTGCGCTTCGGCAGGCGGCGGGCCAGCAGATTTTGGAGATCAATACGCTCACGCAACTGGCCGGCGTCGAGCGCGACTCGGAGCGCCTGCCGGAAGCAGCTATATTTATTTCCAAAGCGCTCGAACTGGCGGAAACGGCCGGCGCATCGGCCGGCAGCCTCGATTCCAAGATTCTCTTTATTTCCTCGCACCGTAAAGCATTCGATCTCGCCATCAACATTGCCATGCGCCGGCACAGTGAACCGCAGGCGCTCGAACTCAGCGAGCGCGCGCGGGCTCGTGGCCTAGTGGACCTGATCCGCCAGGCGCGGCTCGATATCCGGGCCGGAGTCGATCCGGGCCTGCTGGCACGCGAGCGCCAAGTCCAGGACCTGATAGATGGCCGCCACGAGCGCCTCACGCGTCTTCTGGCGTCGCAGCATACTCGCGCACAGGAAACCGAAGCGCGCGCGGAACTTGACGGCTTCCTCGAGAAATATCGAGACATCGAGGCGGAGATTCGCGCCGCCAGCCCGCGTTATGCCGCCCTCGTTCAACCCACCGCTCTCCCCACGTCCGCTATCCAAAAACTGCTCGATTCCGATACCGCCCTGGTGGAATTCTGGCTGGGCGAAGAGCGCAGCTACGCTTGGCTGATCACCCGCGATGGGTGCAAGGGATTCGGGCTTCCGGCTCGGGCTGAAATCGAGGCCCTGGCCCGCCGGGCTTACCAGGCCCTGAATGCGCGCAACCAGAACGCCAAGGAAACAGTGGAGCAACAGGAGCGGAGATGGAAGACCGCGGATGCGGAATTCGCCTCTTTATCAGCGGAACTTAGCGAAAAGCTGCTGAGGCCGGTCATCCGGAATTTGCGCGTCCATAACCTCTGGGTGGTCAGCGATGGCGCGATCGAATACCTCCCGCTCGCGGCACTGCCGGTGCCCGGCACGAAGGAACCGCTGATCTCGGCGTATAACATCGTGCGCCTTCCCTCCGTCTCTGTGCTAACGGAAATGCGGCAGGAGATCGCGACCAGGCGCAGCACTCCGCAAAAAGCGGTCCGCAGCGTTGCCGTGTTTGCCGACCCCGTATTCCAGCCTGACGATGACCGCGTCCTGAACCGGGTAACCGGACAGCCCACCAGCCTTCTGCGCGCCGCCTCCGGTATTGACCTGACTTCTCTGCCGCGGCTGCCTTTCTCCCGTGAAGAAGCCAATGCGATCGTAGCTTTAGCACCAACAGGCAGTTCGTTTGAAGCGCTTGATTTCGAGGCCAACCGGGCCCAAGTAGAAAAACCAACGCTAGCGAATTACCGCGTGCTGCATTTCGCAACGCACGCTTTCCTCGATAGCAACCATCCCGAACTTTCGGGCATTGTGCTTTCCATGGTCGATCGGCAGGGGCGTCCGCAGGATGGCTTCCTCCGCCTCCACGAAATCTACAACCTCAAGTTGAATGCGGACCTGGTGGTGCTAAGCGCATGCCGAACGGCGTTGGGGCGCGAGATAAGAAGTGAGGGGCTGGTGGGCCTAACGCGCGGGTTCATGTATGCGGGCGCCCCTCAGGTCCTGGCGAGCCTGTGGGATGTGCGCGATCGCGCCACGGCGGAACTGATGCGCCGTTTCTACGGAGCTCTGTTCCTCCGGCGGCGACCGCCGGCGGCCGCTCTGCGTGACGCGCAGCTTTCCATGATGCGAGATCCGCGCTGGTCAGACCCGTATTATTGGGCGGCGTTTGTGATGGAAGGGGAGCGCTGAAAGCTGGGTAGCGCCGGCGGTCTTGCCGCCGGCCGCCCCTCTCCCACATTTCACGCCATCTTCTTCCGCTTCCGCGCCAGCACCACTAACCCAATGCCCAGCGCCAGCAGGGGCGCAAATTCCGCCGGCTCGGGAACCGGGGACTGCGGGGTGAAGTGGAGCGCAAAATTAAAGCCGTTCGCGGTGCTCGGGTCCACACCACCCGATGAGACAAAACTATAGGGGCTGATGAAAATCTGCCTCCAATTCGTTTGAACGCCAGCCGGCAGTGGGGCTTTGAACCCCGAGTTGTACCAGACATCCCCGGTGAGGGGCGATGGATCTGAAGAGGTCGCGCAGCAGATGCTGGCAAAATTGCTGATTGGACTCACCGGTGTGCCGTTGACGGTAAACTGGTTTGCCACCTGATCGAAGTAAACCGGTTCGCTCAGGTCGTAGCTCATCACGATATCCCAATAGGCGTTAATGTTGCCCGCGAGCGGCCCGCCGCCAACTGTGCTCATGTGCCACACATCCCACTCCCCGCCGCCGCTGGTTGCTACTTGCGTTTCGAAGAGCTGCACCTTCCCGCTATCGACCAGGACCGGGGTTGAGCCGAATGTGACCGTGTCCGAGTAGGTATCGGGCGAATTGGTGCCGCCGAAAACCAAGGTGGAACCGATAGGAATGATCTCGGCCCGCGCCGCGCCGGCCCCCAGCAGCGCGGCCGCCGCCAAACTAACCGTTCTTAGGAACTTCAATTCATCCATGTCATAACCTCCGATTACCTATGTCGGCAAGAAGGCGCCTATCACGGTCATCTGGTACCTACCCTGAGTATCACTAGTACTTTCGGCGGAGCCTGGAAACAGCGCGAATCTGGTACTCTTTGTATCTTCGCGAGTAGATGAATGACCGAGCGTGAGGAGAAACCGGCCGCACGCGGGCGATGGAGCCTGAGCGGGGAAGCTTTCGATCGGTTGCTGCTCGCCCTCGATCCGGACCGCGAGGCCGCCAGCCACAAATACGAAGCCTTGCGCCGCAAATTGATCGATCTGTTTGCCTGGGAACGGAGCGAATCGCCCGAAGACTTGGCGGATGAAACCCTCAATCGCCTGGCGCGCCGCGTGAGCGAAGGAACCGATATCCCGAACGTCGACCGCTACGCTTACGGCATAGCCAGGCTACTGCTACAGGAAGAAGCGCGCGCGCATCGGACGCGGGCCGCAGCCCTGCGGGACCTGCGTCTTGTGGCCGGGACGGCGCCGGATTCCGGTATGCTCGACCGGATCCGCCAATGCCTGGCCGCACTTCCAGAACAGAGCCGCGAACTGCTGGTGCGCTACTATACCGAAGACCGCGCCAAACTGGCGCAGGATCAGGGGATTTCCCTCAATGCTTTGCGCAACCGTGTGCTTCGTCTGCGGCAGCAAGTATATGATCGCGTCATGCGCACGCGTGACTTTTGAGCGCATCCTGCCATGGTAGATAGAGACCAATTGATCCGCTATCTGCTGCACCAGATGCCCGAGGAGGAGCGCGCCGCCCTGGCCGAGCAGTGGTTCACCGGCCCGGAATTACAGGATGGGCTCGAACTGGCCGAGGCCGAACTGCTGGATGCGTACGTGCGCGGCGAACTCGCGGTAGAACAGCGCCGTCGGGTAGAGGATTACCTCCTTGGATCGGAGAGCCAGCGCAGTAAACTCGCCTTTGCCCATGCCTTGCGTGCCGCGCTTCCGGACAAATCGCACGGCCGCCGCACCCGATGGTTTGGCCTCGCCGCCGCGGCGGTTATGATTGCGCTCGCCGGAACAACGATCTGGTATGCGCGGCGGGTGGAGCAGGTCTCCGCTTTGCTCGAGCGCGCGGATGCCGGCCGCCAATTTCGGCCGTTGCCCAGCGCAGTTTATGCGCTTCGAGTTTCCCCGGATTCCTTGCGCGGAGCCGGGGCGCAAAACCAGTTGAAGCTGCCGAAAACCGCGCAAATCCTTCGCCTCGACTTTGAGTTTGAACCGGCGGACCAGGCGCCGAATTATTCAGTCGTCGTTTCGCATGCGGGCCAAACCGTCTGGAGCGAGCAGGGAATCCGTAGCGCCCCTCGCGGTCCGGCTTTTGTAGTTCCTGTATGGATTCCTGCAAATGTGTTCGCCACGGGCGCTTATAGTGTCGAACTGAGTGCGGACGGCAAGGTGCTGGCTTATTACGCGTTCAGCCTCACCCCATAGATTGGGTGGCCACGCACCTCTCTAGGTCCTCGAAAGAAGTGGCCCAGGCAACCGCCGGGGCATCATACCCCTTCAACTGAACTTCGCAGCGGCGGAAAGGCATAAGTTCCGGCGGAGCGTTATCACTCCGGGCCGCGCTCCAGGCCGCGAAGCTGGTTTCGCCCAGAAGCACGCCCAGCCCTATGGATTTGGTAGCCGCTTCCAGGCGGAATGCCGCGTTCACGGTTTCTCCCAAGGCGGTATAGTCCGTGCCTCCAAGAACTGCCGGCCCGGTGCTGACCCCGGCGCCGATGCGGAGCGGCCTGGGGAGAGGCAGACTGCGGCTGATTTCTGCCGTTCCCCTGTTAATCTCGCAAACCGAGCGCAAAATCCGCGGCAAGTCCACCGGAACAGCTTCCCGGTCGCGGTGTACCCAAACTGCCATTACCGCGTCTCCGATATACTGCTGAGCCCAGCTTCCCCCACGCTCAGCCGCCTGCCCCACGCGCAGGAACCATGTGCCGATCATCTGCGCAAGCACAGCTTCCGAAAGAGAGCGGGATAGCGGCGTGAAATCCCGAATGTCCACCACTACGATGGTCGCCAGGCTCTGCGCCTGGAGCGATTCGGTGGGCAAATTCCGCACCCCTCCTCCAGTCGTTGCCAGCCGTTCCCGGGGAGCAGCCGGATTCCGGAAAACCAATTCGATGTCGGCGAACACAATCCGATCTCGGTCTCGCAACTGCGCAGGGATGCTGACACGCTGACCGTTTACAAACGAGCCATTGCGGCTGCCTAAGTCCACCAGATAGAAATCGCCGGCGTCGCGCCGCTGGATAAGGGCATGCAGACGCGAAACGGAGCGGCTGTCCAGCAGTACCCCACACCCTTCGCCCCGCCCGACTGCCCACGTTCCTCCTCCCGAAAGAGGAAATTTGTGCGCGCCATCCGTCGAGACCAAAGACGGTTCCATTACTCCCACATTCACTCGGTCCCATGCTAACAGATGCTCGAATGCCGACCGCTGGTCCCCCGGAGCCGTGATGCCCGACGGCCGACAGCCGTGCGGGTCAATACCCTATTAGATTAAAAAGTATTATTGCGCGCGGTAGTGGTTCTGTAGTAGTCTGGAATGGTCTGTACGGATGGCGACCCGTAAGGCCTTTGTTTTTCTTGGTTTGAAGATTATGGACGATTGGACAAAAGTAGCCCCTATTATTTTCGTCCCTTTGGCGGCATTCGGTCTGGTCTCCTGTGCTTCTAATCAAACCTCCCGGTTTCAGATGTACTTCCTGCCGCCTATGCCCCACAGTTCCGCACCTGGCCCCGAATTGGCCAGCCCGCCCGCGCTGGAACCGAATGCTTACCTTGCCGATGTCCCGATATTTAGCCCTTCCCCGGCCGGTCCGCGCAAGCCCCGCTCGGAAATGTTAGTGCAGCAGGCAGATCAGGCGTTTCAGCGCGGCAAGCGCTTTTATCAATCCAATGATCCTGCCGGAGCCCGGCGCGAATTTGACCGCGCTGTAGATTTGATGCTCGTAGCCTCCGATCAGAGTCCGGTTTTCCGCCAGGAATACGAAAAAAAATTGGATGAGATGGTGGACTCGATTCACCTTTTCGACCTCGGCGGTTTAGGCGCATCGGCTCAGGCAACCGAATTTCAGAAAGCCCCCCTCGAAGATCTGCTTCCGTTGACCTTCCCCGTCGATCCCAAGCTCAAAGACAAGGTCAAGGAACAGGTAGCCGCGACTGCTTCGGACCTTCCCTTGATGGTCACGGACTCGGTCCTGGGCTACATCCACTTTTTCGATACCCGCGGCAGGAAGACGCTGGTGGCGGGAATCGAACGCTCCGGACGCTATCGTGCCATGATCCTGCGGATTTTCGATGCCGAAGGTTTGCCTCCGGAACTGATTCACCTGGCACAGGCCGAATCCGGATTCATTCCCCGCGCGGTTTCCTACAAGGCCGCCGGCGGCATGTGGCAATTCCTCACGTGGCGAGGCCACGAGTACGGCCTGGGGCAGACGAAATACACCGACGATCGCATGGATCCCGAACGCGCCACGCGCGCCGCCGCTCGCCACCTGCACGACCTGTATAACGAATTCGGCGACTGGTATCTCGCCTTGGCGGCATATAACTGTGGTCCTGGGGTGATCGAAAAGGCCGTGGAACGGACCGGCTATGCGGATTTTTGGGAACTGCGGAACCGCGGCATGCTGCCGCTCGAAACCACGAACTACGTGCCGATCATTCTGGCCATGACGATCATGGAAAAGAATGCCGCCGAATATGGATTGCAGGATGTTGTGCCGGATCAGCCGATCCAGTACGACACCATCGAGACCTCAGCGCCAACGAGTTTGACTCTTCTAGCCGACCTGGCGGATGCCTCTGTAGCCGAACTCGAGGACCTGAATCCCGCCGTTCTGAAGGGCATCGCGCCCGAAGGATATCCGGTTCATGTGCCTAAGGGAATGGGCGACCAGTTAATGGCTTCCCTTGAAATGATTCCTGCGGACCATCGAACCACCTGGCGGCTGCACCAGGTTTTGGCGGGCGAAACCCTCGCATCTATCGGGAAGCGTTATGGCCTGACGGTTTCCAGTCTGATCGCGGCCAACCGGCTCGATAAACCGGAAGCGGCCGAAGGCGATCGCCTGGTGATCCCTCTGGGGGCGCGTGCGGATGCCCGGCAGGCGCGCCGCGGAACAGTGCGCCACGCTTCCGCTGTGAATAGAGGCAAGCGCGGAGGCTTCCAACCCGAGCGAGCCACTTCGAGCCTGGTGCCTCGCACAGCCGCGCAATAATTTAAGGTCCACGCCCGCCTCGCAGCCTGCACCCCTCGCGCACGCCGAATTTTCGCGCCTGCCGCGATTTTTTGCTATTGCGTGAGTCCCAAAAGGAGTATGCTATGGGTGATTGTGTGCCTACTACTGGAGGCGTGATTAATGTTTGACAGCCTGAAAATGGCCCCTACGAACGAAGACGAGATGGAAGACTTCCACGACTACGAAGACGAAGAGAGTTCGGAAATCGACTCGAAATTGGACGAGTTCGAGGACGAGGATGAGGACGAGGAGGAAGAAGAACTCGAAGAAACCGTGGCAGTGAGTGTGGGGGAACCCACTCCGGCCCCCGCGCCCGGGGAACCTCCCAAAGCCGAGCCGGAAGCGGCGCCTCAGAAGAAGCCGGTCACCAAAGCCGCGGCGCCCAAGAAGGCTCCCGCAAAGGCTGCTCCGGCGAAAAAGGCAGCGATGAAGAAAGCCCCTGCCGCCAAGGCTCCGGTGAAAAAAGCCGCGGCCAAAAAAGCGGCGGCGAAGAAAGCGCCGGCCAAAAAAGCGATGGCCAAGAAAGCTATGAAGAAGGCGCCGGCGAAGAAGGCCGCGGCCAAAAAAGCCGCCAAGAAGGCTGCGAAAAAGGCTCCGGCCAAAAAGGCGGCCCAGAAGTCGGCCCCAAGGACGGCTAAGAAAGGCGCGAAACGGCGTTAGTCACAAAGAGCGGGCCGCTGGGACCCGCTCGGTTTCAGCTTTCCTTCTTTACTGCCTGCCGGCATCGCTCAAACAGTTCTAACAAGGCCTCGGCATGTTCCTCAGGAGATCGGGTCACCGGTTTTCCGGAGAAGCCGGCGGCCGACTGAGAGGAGCGCCCATAACCCGTGGCTACGGCGATGAATTTCAACAATTCCAGTGCGACTTCGTCGGTGCTGCGCGGAGGTCCCGCGGCAGGGGTTGCTGTTTCCGGTGCGGCTTGTGGTCCTGGCTCGGCCATCGTGCTGATCTCCTTGTGTGTGTGTAGCGGCTAAAATTCCAGTCTAATGCCGCTGACCGCTGTCCGGCACGTGCGCAAAATGCGAGGGGGTGCCCAGGCACATCTGCTGGAAGCCGATGACGGGAATTACTACGTCGTCAAGTTTTCCAACAACCCCCAGCATCGCCGCGTGCTGGTAAATGAACTTTTGGCGGCCGTGTTCCTCGAGTATCTGCAAATCGCAACTCCAGAGTGGGCTGTGATCCAGGTCACAGCCGAATTCCTCAGCGCCAATCCCGAAATCCAGTTGCAGCTCGGCGGGCGGCGCATTGCCGTGGAAGCCGGCTGGCATTTCGGGTCGCGCTACCCGGTCGATCCCATGCGGACCACGGTCTACGATTTCCTTCCCGATGCTCTGCTGGCCCGCGTCGTGAATCTGGAAGACTTTCGCGCCATCCTGGTATTCGACAAATGGACCGGAAATGCCGACGGCCGCCAGTCCGTCTTCTATCGCGCCATGGTCCGGAGCGTCGGCGAGGCCCCTGCACACGCAGCCTTCGTAGCCCGCATGATCGATCACGGCTACGCCTTCAATGGCCCGTATTGGGACTTCCCGGAAAGTCCCATCCAGGGCCTCTATCCCCGGCCCCTGGTTTACCAGGACGTTTGCTCGCTTGAGGATTTCCAGCCTTGGCTCGACCAGACCATCCACTTCCCCGAGCAAGTCATCGATCGCGCCTGGAAACGCATCCCCGCAGATTGGATTGCCGGCGAGGAGGACGACCTGGAACGGATGCTCGAACAGTTGCTCCTCCGCCGGTCCCGTTTGCCCGAACTGATCGCCGCCTCCCGCTCCGCGCGGACAAATCCATTCCCGAATTGGCGCTAATATCGGACGGCCTTACCGGAATGCAGCGAAGATCGCCTGCGAGCCCACATAGCTCCACTCGCTCATCCAACGGCCGAAATCAGAAGCTGAGACGGCAATCACCAGGAAGATAAAGCCGAAGCGGGACAGTTCCACATAAACCACCTGCGGCACGCGCGCGGCCAGCAGCAGCTTGGACCCATCGAGCGGAGGCACTGGGATGAGGTTGAAGATCGCCAGATAGAGGCTGAGGCGCACGCCCTCCACCGCAAACCCGGTTAGCGCCGGAGCCGCATGGATCGACAAAATGGCGGCTGCCGCCA
>DATBID010000056.1:0-8787 GCA_036557125.1 Bryobacteraceae bacterium
CGGTTTACTTCACGCGAAACAGATAATACGGCCCCGCCCGCCCAACCTGAGCCAGCCCCCATAGGCCTTCCTCGCCCAGAATGGCATTACCGATGGGTGCGGCTCCGCCTGCGCCGGTTGGTGCGAGCAGGTAGCCGTAGCCCGCCCGCCGAATCGCCCGGGTAGCCTGGAGGCGCAGGTCTTCGGGCGGCAGGCGCTGGCTGAGCAGCGGTCCTAAATCGTGCCAGGTAGGCTTGTCTGCATTCTGTCCTGCGGGCATCCCGTAGACTTCCGGATGAAAGCCCAGCGCCGGAGCGTGCGAGTATACGGCCAGCGAAGAGATCCGCTGCGGCCGATCGAAGGCTACTTCAAAATAATTGCCCGCGCGCACCGGCTGCCATGTGCGCCAGCGAGTAGCCAGATAGCCATCGAGCGCCAGCGGCGTCTCCCAGGCATTGGGCCACGCCCGCGCTGTCCAGTGGGGGCTGGTATAAACCAGGTCATCGCCGGAATAGATGCGGAGCTCGTCGATGTCGCATTCGAACTTGCTCGATTGCGGCAGGACAATGCGCAGGCTCGTGTAAACATCAATCGGCCAATTTGTTTTCCACGCGAACATCGGTTCGGTGTTGACGCCCGCGAGGCGTAGCGCGTCGAGCAGAACGTCGCCCTCGGCCGATTGCCAGGCTACGCGGACGTCGCGCGCCAGATAAGCGTTGGCGACTGTCACCAGCGCCAGAATTTTCGCATCCGGCGGCGTTTTGGCTTCAATCATTTGGGCTACCTGAAATTCGCCGGAGGTGCGGCTGAGGTATGCCGTTTCCGGTTCCCGGCGCAAGGCGGCGGCGAGCGGGAATTCATGCAGGCGGAAGGTGTAGGGGGTGTCCCGCAACCCGATCACCTGGGGCCAGGAAAGCGCCGCCTGAAGAATCACGGCCGCCCAAGCCGCGGGCCCGGGAAGCGCCATGCCGAGCGCGAGGCCGGCTACAGCCACCGAAGGCATGAGGAAGCGCGCGCCGGTATTCCAGAACCACGGAACTGCCAGCAGCGCTGCGGCAGTCCAGCACCACCGCCCCGCACGCCGCCGCAGCGCTACCAAACCTAATGGGAGAGCCAGTAGCAACGGACCGAATGTGCCTTGGAACTTATCGCCAAACGCCAGTTGCCAGGGCACGCGCCATGGCGCCACGTCCCCAAATGAGCGTAAAACGGCCCCCAGTTCGCGCTCGGTGGCGGCGTGAAAATAGGGATTCGGGAAAACGGAGTTGAGCAGAGGCGCCAGCGGATTCCCCGTGAGGAGCGCGTTGCGCACGAGCCAGGGGGCCATCACCAAGGCCGCGCCCAAAGCCACGACTGCCGCCGGCCGGATTGCGCGCGCGAACCAAAGCACTAACAGCACGGCGGCCACGGCCACCATCGCGCCGGGTGATTTGATGGCGAAACAAAATCCGGCCAGCGCGCCGGCGGGGAGAAGGTATCGTGATTCGCCGGTGTCGCGCCACACCAGCAGCAAATAGAAAGCCGCTAGAGCGAAGAACACACCGGCCGCGTCGTTATAGGAGGAAGCGCCGGTTACGCCCGCCACGGGCGCGCAGAAGTAGAACGCCGCCGCTACGAGCGATGCCAGGTCGCTCATTTGAAGCCGCCGGCCCATGCGGAAAAACAGCGGCAATGTAGCCAGGAAAAACGCGAACTCCACCAGCTTGGCCGCCGAATGGCGCCCCACCGAAAACGCCGCCGTATACAGCATCTCCATTCCCTGGGGCACCATGTCGTAGAACGTGATCCGGCTGGGGAAACCGCCTAGACGCACGTACTCGTAGGGGAGGCCCAAGTGGTAGCTAATCCCGTCGGCCCGCACTTCGGGCGCGAGGGCGTTGATGAAGTACCAGATCCCATAAGCGCCCAAGGCCGCCGCTGCCGCAATCCAGCCCTTTCCCAGCGGCCGTTTTGCCGCTTCGGCGAGCGGCACGCGCGGGCAGATCTTCCAGCACGCGCCGGCCGCGGCCGCCAGCGCCGCAAACGCATACCAATGACCCAGCTTCGCCAGCAGCAGGAAAAAGATCAGGAAGCTTTCAGCCACCGCTCCTAGGGCGAGTGCGATTTCGGGCGGCGCGGGAAGCTTTCGGAGAAGCGCAACGCCGAAACCGTATGCGATCAGGAGTGTCCCTAGAGCGCCGCAAGCGATTCCAACCAGCGGAGGCAGCACGCGCGCAGCCGCCTAGAGCAGCACGGTATCGATGTGATCCGGCTGTCCGTTGGGGCGCGGAGCGTCTTCCGAATCGCGGGGGGAATCGCCTGCCGTCTCGCCCTGCAGAAACCGGATCAAATCGTCTTCCGAGCCGTCGAACAACGAATCCACCATTTCCCGAATGGCCGCGCGGCGCATCGCGTCCCGCGAAGCTTCGGGCGAATATAGGAAGGCGCGTCCATTCTTGCGCCGCTTCAGCTTGCCCTTGCGCACCAGCCGTTCGAGCACCGTCATGATCGTGGTGTATGCCAGCGGCCGGGATTCCGCCACTACCGTGCGCACCTGTTTTACGTTGCCTTCCCGCAGGGTCCAGAGCGCTCGCAGGCAAAGCATTTCCAAAGGAGGTGGAAGGTCGCGCGTAGCCCGGGGCATCAGCCTTCCTGTTTCAGGTTTGCCGGCGCGGGTTCGAGCGCCTGCTTCAGTTTATCGGAGAACGGGGAATCGGACCGCGGCGCAAACAGGGGATGAGCGGCGAAGGCGGGCTCGAGCGTGGGGAGCTTGATCTGCTCCGGCGGCCGCGGTTGTTCCCGCGCGAGCAGTGTCTGGTCGTTTGCGGCCAGACTCGCGGCCGGCAGCGGCTGCAATTCCGGTACGCTGCCGTTCCAATATTTCTCTTTCTTCAAGGCGGGCCGGGCCAGCGCGCTGCTATAAGTGGTGAAGCACCCCTCTACCTGGCGGTCGCGCTCGATCAACGCGCGCATGCACTCCATTTTCGAATCCATATCGTCGATGTAGTGTAGCAGTAGCGCCTCCGGAAACAGTGGCAGTTTGGGCGAGCCGAATTCGAGTTGCCCGTGATGGCTCAGAATCATATGTTCTACGAGCGCGCGCAGCGCCGGGGGAAAGTCGGCGAGGGCGCGGATCTTGTCGCCTACCATCCGCAGAGCAATGGCCATGTGCCCCAGTAATTGGCCGTCATTCGAATAGGAAAACCCGCGCTCGTAGTTTAATTCGTAAATCTTGCCGATGTCGTGCACGACCACTCCGGTGAAGAGCAGATCTTCGTCGATGAAAGGGTAATGCGCGGCTGTCAATTGTGCCAGCTTCGCAAGCGATAGCACATGTTCCAGCAGGCCGCCCAGCCACGCGTGATGGATCTGTTTGGCGGCGGGCGCGCGCCGGTAGCGCTCGGCTATTTCCGGATCGTCCAGCAGCGATTCCACCAGCCGCTTCAAATGCCGGTTGCGCATGCCGCCTGCGATCCCGCGCAACTCGGCCCACATTTCGGCGGGGTCGCGTTGGGAACAGGGGAAATAATCGCCGAAGTCGACTTCGTGCACCTCCATCCGCCGCATCTTGTGAATCGTAAGCTGCGGGCGATTATGGAAGATCTGAATCAGCCCTTTGACTTTGACGAAGTCGTCGCGGTCGAAGGTATCGATCACCTCCGCCACGTTATCCCACATTTTGGCGTCCAGTTCGCCGGTCTTGTCGCCCAGCAGCAGAGACAGGTACATCTCCCCGCTCTTCTTCTGCCGGATTTCTTTCGAATGAACCAGGAAACTGGTGGTGATTACCCGGTTCGGTTCAACTTCGTTCACATAGGGCGACTTCATTGCTTGGCGGGGGCGCCCGCGCCGGCAGAACCGGAAGAATCGGAGGACTTCGAAGAGCCGGAGGAATCGTCCGCCGGTTTTCCGCCATTGCCGACGGGAATCACCCACAGGAGCCTTTTCTTATGATGCGCCACAACTTCTTCCTTCGTGGTCGTCTGCGGCTTCAGCTCCACCGCATCCGCCCAGCGCGTGTCCTTGCTGGGCGCCGCGCCGGTATCCACAAATCCGTCCTTGATCTGCAGAAAGGCATCCTGCCGCAGCTTGGTGAGGTATTCCCGCACTTTGGGCTGCATCAACGGACCGGCCATGCGCTGCATCACTTCTTCTTTCACTTCTTCAAAGCTCGCCTGGCCGGCTTCGTAATGATCGTCGACCCGTAGAATCAGCAGGCCCTGCGGCACCTTGATCGGGTCGGTTACATAGCCCTTCTTCTGCGCGAATACAACATCGGCGATCTCTTTGCGGAGCAGCCCTTCGCTGCGCTTATAAGGAGGCAGCTCGCCGCCATTTTTGGCCGTCTCGGGATCGTCGGAATTGGCCTTCGCCAGATCGCTGAACTTTTCCCCTTTGCGCGCCCGCTGCACTAGATCGGCGGCTTTCTTCTGCGCCGCGGCCGCCTGCTCCGGCGTTTTGCCCTCTGTGGAAATCAGGATCTGGCTCAGAAACACCTGTTCCTCGCGCACGAAATCTTTCTTGTGCTCCTCGTAGTACTTCCGCGCATCCGATTCGGGAATATTGATACGCTGTCCGATCTCTTCGCTGATCACCTTTTGCGTGAGCAACTGATTGGTCATCTGCTGCTTGAAATCCTCGAATGGCATTCCCGCCTGCTGCTGCAGCCACTGGTGAAACTGGTCGGGATCGGTGATTTTGCTCTCCACCTGGATTTCGGCCAGACGACGGGTAACATCGGCATCCACTTTGAGGTTGAGGTCCTTGCCGCGCTGCACCAGCAGAAGCTGATCGATCTGGTCGCGCAGCTCGTTTTGCTCCCGCACCTTGATTTCTTCCTGCAGGCGCGGTCCGCTCATTCCCTGCTGCCGCAGCTCCTGTTCCAGCGTAACCTTGTTGTGCTGCAACTCACCGCGGGTAATGATATCGCCATTTACTTTAGCGACGATTTCCTCCACAATGCGCACATCCGCCGCGCCCGCCACGGAAACCGCCACCGTTGCCAGTGCTACAAATTTCAAAAACATAAGCCGTGCTGTCCAATTATTTTATCAGCGTGAGGCGGGAGGCGTTTCGGAAAATACGCACATCCGGTGCGGCTCGTGAGTGTGCCGGATTGAGAGCACCGTTGCTCAGATTCACACCGCTATTCTGGTTTACAGAATACCTGACGCGGAATAGAATAATAGCGTGATCCGCTCTTTCCGCTGCGGCGAAACGAAAGCAGTCTTCGAGTTGGCCGGAAGCAGGAAATTCAAAGCGATCGAAAAGCCGGCGCTGGGCCGATTGCTGCGTTTAAACGCAGCAACCAGCCTGCAAGATCTCGCGGCAATTCGCGGAAATCGCCTGGAAGCGCTTGCTGGAAATCGCAAGGGACAGCACAGCATTCGGATCAATGACCAATATCGGATCTGCTTCGTTTGGAACGAAAAGGAAAAGGGAGCCGACGAAGTCGAGATCGTTGACTATCACTAGGAGATGGAACTTGGCCAAACTCACCCCGATACATCCAGGCCGCTTGTTAGCCGAAGACTTGGCCGACATGGGAATTAGCGTGAACCGGCTGGCGCGCGATACACGCATGCCGCTAAGCCGGGCAAGCGAACTCGTAAACGGTAAGCGCGCCATCACTGCCGAAACCGCGCTCCGCTTGGCGCGTTTCTTCGGAACCAGTCCGGAATATTGGCTGAATCTGCAACCAAATACGAGTTGGATACTGCCAGGCAGCGTATGGCGGCGGCAGTTGAACGCGAAGTGCTGCCGTTCAAGGAAAGCGCCTGAGGGGCCATCAGCGGATCATTGGTGCGCCACTCCCGCTTCCCAGTTGAGCACTACCGATAGTTCCTGGCCGCTTCCTTCGACCGGCATGCTCAGCAGAATTTTCTGGTTGTCGCGGGTCACGTCAGCGAGCACGCCTGGATTGGTAGTTAATCGCAGAAATTCGGGCGGCAGTTTGAAGAGCGTTTGCCAGGGGCTGGGTTGGAATACGGAACCGCCAGCTAGCGGAACTGCCATTAAGACGCCGTCGGCGCTGAGGAACATGAGTTCTTTGTTATCAGCCCGCCAACGGGCCAAGCCTGAACTGCCCTTCGAGACAATCCACTTGCCGCTGTTCGGCGAGGAGAGGCTCACGCCTTGAACGTAAATCTCCGGCCTGCCCGATTCGTTCGAAAGGTAGGCCAGCCAGCGGCCGTCGGGGGAGAGATAAGCGCCCTGTTTGAATTCCGGTGACTGAATTACAGGAAACGGCTTGCGGTCACTGCCGCTGCCTGGTCCGACGGGTAAGGCCCAGATATCCGAGCCCTGCCTGAAGATGAGGAAACGGCCGTCGTGGGACCAATCTGTGAGCGCTGGAGTTCCTGCATTGTTGCTGTATTGGTATAACAGTTCCTCGTTCCCCGTTCCGTTCGCCGCCTTCTGATAGATTGCCGCCTTGCCTCCGCGAAGCGCCCGCCAAGCGATGTGAGTGCCATCCGGTGACCACACAGGCGCTCCATTGAGCCCGGGACCGAAGGTCAACCGACTATTCGTGCCCAGAACAAGATCGATCACCCAGATCGATGACTGGCCGGCGAAAACTTGAAATCGCTCTACGGCTGCTTTGTTGCCGTCAGGCGAAAGTTTCAGCATGCGAAACTCCTCGGTTTGTACGGGTCTGCCAATTATTTCGCCCTTGCGATTGAACCAAGTAAGCTGCCACATTCTACTCGTAGCGGGCAGATACACGAGCGAGCCGCTTGCAGAAGCGGAGAGATGGCCGAACGCCGGCCCATCATCAGCGGCTACTGGGTTCGCCACCGGAACCGGCTCACCCGCTACACTGAGATGTTTTTCGTCGAACGATTGCGCGAGGAGGTTTCCGCCATTCAGGAATAAGAGATGGCCCGGAGCGTACGCGAAGCTGTAGTCGGACAGCACCAGAGGCGTACGGCTCTGTTGCTCCGGCTTGGCATCCATAGAACCGGCATAGATGCCCCGCTTATCTTTGCCCGCGCCGCGAGAATACAGAAAATGCTTTCCATCCGGCAGGAACACCGGATAGATCGGAAGGAAATTCTCACCCTTTACCATCGTGGCTACGGGCACTGGCGTGCCACCCAGGGCAGGCACACGCATGATGCCGCGGCCCGGATTGTCGGCGAACAGAATGACGCCATCGCGGCTCCACGAGCCGCCGAAGATGGGGCCCGGCGCATCGCAAATGTCCTGAGCCGCGCCGCTGGAAATTTCGATTTTCTTCAGCTTTCCGCCGGACTGCACCGCCAGGAACCGGCTGTCCGGCGACCAGAAAAGCGCATACAGCGCTTGCGGCGTTTCCACGTTCGGTATCGGCTGCGCGGTCAGTGACGCCACATCGCGAATCCAGATGCGCGGCACGCCATCGGCTCCGAACGCGGAGAACGCGATCTTATGCCCATCGGGCGATACCGCAAAAATCCCGCTTTGCGTGAAAGTGACCTTGGGAGGAAGTGCGAACTGGAAACGAACGGTCTCGACGGGCTGTGGTTTCTCGCGGAAATGAACGAAGGCGAGAGCCACTAAGGCGAGCAGCAACACGGCCGCCGCGGCGGAGGAGATCAGGCCGAATCGTTTACTTGTGGGGGCGATGGGTTGCGCGTCCTTCTCCAGCAGCAACAGCCCGTCCGATGGCTCGCGCAGCCGCCGTTTGGGATCTTTCTCCAGGCACCGCTGCAGAAGCGGACGCACCTGTTCGGGAACGAGCTTGAAATCCGGATCGCTCTGCACTACAGCCGCCAGAACGTCCGTAATAGTCTCTCCCGCAAATGCTGGCTTCCCCGCAAGCATTTCATAAAGCACGGCGCCAAATGCCCAGGTGTCCGTGCGCCGGTCTACCGTCTTGCCGCGCGCCTGCTCGGGACTCATGTACGCGGCAGTGCCCAGAATCGCTCCGGCTTGCGTGGCTCCCATCGTTACGGTTGCTGCAATAGTGCCCGCCGGAGCAGCGGCTTCGGAGCTGCCGGCAAGCTTCGCCAGCCCAAAATCCAGAACTTTAACCGTGCCGTCCGGCTTGAGCTTGATGTTCGCCGGTTTCAGATCGCGGTGTACGATTCCCTTCTCGTGCGCCGCTTCCAGCGCTTCCGCAATCTGCCCTGCGATCTCCAGTGCTTCTTCGAGCGGAATCGGCCCCTGCGCGATGCGATCCTCCAGAGTGGGCCCTTCGACCAGCTCCATCACGTAGTAGTTCGGTCCCACATCATGGATCGTGCAGATGTTCGGATGGCTCAGCGCTGCCACTGCGCGTACTTCGCGATCAAACCGTTCGCTGAATCGCTCTTGAGAAAGTTTCAGGGCCACGTCGCGGCCCATGCGCGGATCGTGCGCCCGATACACTTCTCCCATACCGCCCGCGCCGATCGGTGTCAGGATCTGATACGGGCCGAGCTGATCGCCCGAAGAAACAGCCATGGCCAAATCAGTTTATCCAATCTGGGACGCGCCTTCTTTTAGCGGAACACCCGTCAGCTTACGGGCGCGGGACTCGCGCATCAGGAATTGAAGCGTGTGCGCCGCGGCTTGGTAACTGAGGCCTTCTGCGCGAACGTTTGAGATGCAATTGCGTTCGGCGTCAGTGCGCCCGGGGCGCGGGTCCCAAGTGAGATAGACGCCGAGACTATCGGGTGAACTCAAGCCCGGGCGTTCGCCGATGAAAACAGCCACCATCTGCGCGCCCAGCAGCGCACCGATCTCATCTCCGATCGCCACGCGCGCCTGCACCGCGACCGTGAGCGGCGCAAGATGCCAGGACTCCTCGGTCCAGTAGTGCTCCATTTCCGATAACAGCGGCGTCGCGTGTCGCTGGACGGCTGC
>DATBID010000057.1:0-11315 GCA_036557125.1 Bryobacteraceae bacterium
TTATCGGTGATAATCGAGTTGCCAATATCACCGGAACTGTCTGTGAACTTGACCACCGAGTTGGTGTGGGGCGTGCCGGTGATCGCGTGGGGCTTTGATTTGGCGTTCTCTGATGTGGAGGATTGAGCCGTGCCGGTGCTGGCCGTTCCCGGAGCTGTTGCATCGGGCACCCGCAGATAGGCCGTGGCGGGCAGGCCGCCAAGCGTTTCCGCATCCGACGCTTTCAGCGCATACGGCACGCTTACCAACTGCGCCCGCGGCTGCTCGGTTTCTCCGGGCCGATTGAACAGTACCCCCAGCCAACGCGGCTCTCCGCTACGGAACACGTCTACTGGAAGCCCCTCGTTCAGGGTGGCTCCCAGTACCGCGTTGTAGCGCCCATCCGCATCGATACTCACGTTTTGCGTTTCCTGCCAAAGTGGAGTTCCATCATGTTCGTTGCTATAGATGGAAAACGTGACGCTTTCGACCGGAGCGGCCGGCAGCCCATTGGCGGGATGGAATGTGTTACTGACCCGCACCAGTTGCGGGACCGTCACGGCAGGTTGGCCCTGTTGGGCAGAGGCAACTGTCACACACAGTAAGAACCAAAGCGCACACCCGTTTCGCATGATCATGAATATGTCCTCGTCAGCAGCCGCCAGCCGTTTACCGGAGGCATCAAGAAAAACTATCACAAATATGACAGCAGTGGCAGTACTGGTAGTCCAATTACAATGGTCTGCGAAGCACTTTAGTACGTCAGCGAAGTCCGCATGGCCGACGCATTATTGAAAAAGGCTGATTTGTGATCCGTTTCTCCCTGATTGTTCCCACCCGCCACCGCACTGGGGGCTTGCAGCGCCTGCTCGATAGCGTTGTTACGACTGCCCGCGATCCTGGTGGAATCGAGGTTGTGGCGGTGATGGATGCGGATGATGCCGAGTCGATTGCGTTCTCTTATCCCGGTATCGCTTATCGTCAGGTAATCGTTCCTCCCGGCCGGACGATGGGAGAGTTGAATCTGGCCGGTTCCGGTCAGGCCGCCGGCCAATATTTAATGCTGCTCAATGACGATGTAGTCGTCCGCTCGAAGGGCTGGGACACAGAGATGGAGCGCGTCTTCGCCGGCTGGCCCGATGGCATTGTGTTGGTTCATGTGAACGATCTGCTGTTCCGCGACACTCTCTGCATTTTCCCCTGCGTCACTCGCGCCTTCTGTGAACTGGCCGGCGGCATCTGCCCTCCCGCCTACCGCCGCTACCGCATCGACGATCACCTGCACAACATCTTCGATTTGATCCACCTGCTGGGCTATACGCGCCGCGTGTTCCTGCCGCAGGTGGTTTTTGAACACACCAGCACTCGCGGCCATTACACTCCCGATGCCGCCACTCTGGAACAGGATAACGTGCGATTTGAAGACCTGCTTTCCGGCCGCCGCAAGATTGCTCTCGACTGCGTGGAGCGGATCGAGTGCAGCGGGGGCCGCGCCCGCCCCGAGGATCGCGCCGCCCGCGCGCGGTTCCTCGAAGGCTTGACCGATTCGATCGCCCTTCGCCGCCGCGAGTACGCCGTATGGTGGCCGCGCATCGCACCTGCCGGCATCGAGACACCGGCAGTCCGTGCTTCGCGCGGCATCCGTATGGCTTTCCGGTTTTGGGAAATGTTCGCCAAACTGGGCATCGGACTGCCTGCCGGTGCTTTCGATCCCGCCTGGTATCTTGCCCGTTACCCGGAGGTCGCTCGGCAGGGCGAACGGCCCTTAACCCACTACCTCAAAACCGGCGGCTTCCGCGGCTACAATCCCAGCCCCAACTTCGACTCCAACTGGTATCTGGCCACCAATCCGGATGTGGCGGCCAGCGGCCTCAATCCTCTGGTCCACTTCATTCTCTTTGGCGCGCGCGAAAAACGCAGCCCCAAACCGTTGTCCGATGCGCCTGCGATTTCTCCCCCCGTTCTGGTCGAGGCCCCAGCCCCTATTTCCGTCCTCATCCCCACGCATAATCGCCGCGCAAGCCTTTTGCGAACGGTCGAAGCGTGCCATCGCTATCGCGGCGGCTGCGAGTTGGAATTTGTGATCATCGACGATGGCTCTACCGACGAAACCGCCGCCCTGTTGCGCGAACTTGCATCCACCGTGCCCGGCTTGCGCTGGCAATCGCAAGCGGCCTCAGGTCCCGCCCGCGCGCGGAATCTCGCCGCCTCTTTCGCCCGCTATGACGTGCTCTTATTTCTGGGCGACGATATCGTTCCCGCCAACGACGATTTCTTTCGTGCCCATGCCCTGCGCCACGCACAGCATCCGGAAGCCGATTTCGCGGTTCTAGGCAAGCTGGATTGGCCGGATGGCGCCGATTTCCCGGTTAATTTCACCATGCGCCAAATCCATGACGATGGGTCGCAGTTCGCCTACTCGCGCCTGATTCCGGGCAGCTACGTCGGCTGGCAGTTCTTCTACTCGTCCAACCTTTCCATTAAAAAGTCACTCGTTGCGGACTGGCTGACCGGCGGCTTCGATCCCGGTTTCCCGGGCGCGGCTTTCGAAGATATGGAGCTGGCCTATCGCCTCTTCCGCTCGCAGCCGGGGCTGCGGCTTTACTACAATCCTGTCTCTTTGGGCATGCATTACCATGCCTACACTGTGGATAGTTTCATCGAGCGGCAATACCGCGGCGGCCGCTCGCTGCGCCATCTGATCGATCTGCACCCGGAATTGGCTGACGAATATGATGTCGGGCGCATCGATCGAGCTCTGCGGCAGCCAGCCAAAAGCAGCGACGGCGAAAGGACTGGCCGGGCCGCGGCCAGTATAGATGCCTTGAAACAGGAGGCCTGCACTCTGGAATCGCGTCGCTTACTCGGCACAGCCGAATGGCACGGTGAATTTCTATCGGCTCTGTTCACTCTCTGCCTCGAAGACGGCTACGCGTCTTGCTGCCCGGCCGGCAATCTCGCCGCTGCCAGAAATTTGATTCTCGATCGCCTATTTTCCCGATTGCACCATATCCCAGCGATTAAGCCGTTTCGTGACTTGCCTTGATTTCGATTTGCGACGCTCGCCGCCGCCGCGCCAGAATCGGCAATATGGGAATATGGTTTACGGCGGCCGGCGCGAGACGCTCGAAATGCTTCCCACACGCGCATAACGCCGGCTCGCCACACTGAGGAGGGAGGAAGAGAACTTACTCCGATTCGTTCGCGCGCCGCCCGTTGCGCCGAGTCGTAGCCCACACGATAGCCGCCAGCCCCATCGCCAGCACCCCATAAAATCCCGGTTCCGGAACCGTCGGCTGATAAGCATTCAGACCTAGCTCGCGTGAGTTGAAGTTCAGGCTGTCCTGAATGGCGACCACCCCCGGCTTGTAGTTCGTTGCCGTGGTTTGCACAATCAGAATTGAGCTGGTGCCGACTCCCGTGCTGTCGAAGGTGAAATTGAGCGTGCCCCCATTCGGCGATTCGTTGACAGTCGCGGGATTTGCCGCCGCCAGTTTATACGTGCCGCTCGGACTCCCCAGGAAACCGGCCGGCTCCATGTTCGTGTAATACGCGTTCGTCACCCAGCCTGAGGTTCCATTCTTGAAAGATGACACGCTGAAGGCCTCAACGCCATCCCCTGCATAACTGTTGCTGAACTGATAAACGAAATCCAGTGTCCCGTTACTGTTGTTCTTATACACCGCTTCGTCGTATTGCCCGCAAATCGTTTGATACGTGTTCGGCACGCAGTTGTTGTAGGTTTGCGGTCCCGTGTTGGCTATCTGAGTGTATCCGATAAGAGGGACCGAGGGAGTCACGGTCAGAGGCGCGCTGGACATACCCGGAGTTACGGGAGTAGCGCTTGCAGGCGTGCCCAGATACATCACAATTCCGGCTAAAAAGCAGGTAAGTATTATCTTCGCTGAGTTCATCTAGTTTGTTTCTCGCTCCCCAATAGTAAAAGTAGATTTCCTGTCAAACAATACTTAGACAGGCGCGTAAGTACTGACGCCGAGTTGTATCAGTTTAGGTTAGTTTTGACTTCAGTACGGGATATATCGTCGGACAAATGGTTGTAAGGTGCGACCGTTACTGCAGCAGCGCTTCGAGAGTTGCCCAATCGAGTTGATCGCGAAGTTTCTCCGTAGCCGGCCGCCAGTCCTCCGGCAGACCAGGAGGCAACCCGGCCGGCGGCGCACCAGGTTGCAGGAAAGGAAGGAAAACACTCACTGCCTGAACGGTTGCCGGCGGCAGCGATTGATTGAAGAACGCGGGGTTGGGCACGGACAACGGAATGGCGCCATCGTCCCCGGGATCAGCCAGCTTCGCTTCAGCGTAACCAGTTTGCACGAAGACTACCGAACTGCGCGTGGAAGGATCCATTGAATCCAATTCCTGCCGGCGCTTCGCGATAGCGTTATCGATCTGCTGCACGGCCGAGTCGAGAGCCGAGCGCACATTCGGATCAGACACGCCGGCAAACTTCTCGCGAGTGCTTTCCAGGCGTTCCTGCAAAGCACTGATTTCCAGCCGGACATATTGGTCGCGCGTCAACGGAAGGAACGGCGGTTCTTTGTGGCGAGATAAAACGACGCACTGACCATCGTAGATAACATGGCCGCGGAATTGACCTGTCGCTCGCCCGCCCTCGATTACCGGCGCTTTGCCGTCGAGCAGCCACGGATGTTTCGCAAGTGGATGGGTAAAGGCGTTTACCGGGCATTGGAGGACCGTGTTCACGTAAATCGCAAAGTCAGCGCCTTTAAAGGCATTCGGACTCGGCTTAGCATCGGCGGCAAAAAGCGTTCCGAAGACACCGGCAAAAAAGGGCAACCCGGAATCGAAATCCGCCCAATCGCTACGCTTGCCGAATGCGCGATGGATTCGAACGGTATAACCCACGGGAGAAGCGATAGCCGGATTGCGGCGTACCACAGCGAGGATATTGCCGGCGACGGCCAGCGCCGCTTGCCGGGCAGCGGCATCTACCGGCGCGGCGCCGATTCGCTGGTCGATGCCCAGTACAAGGGAGCCAGGCTTGCCGTGGACCGGATCAATAGCCTGCGCGGCCGCCGGGAGGCACGAAACGAGCAGAGCGAGGCCGAGGCCGATTCGGGAGGCAGGGACGGGGAAGGGAACTATCATCGAGGCTGTTCTCAGAGTTTCAGGAACTCCACTCTGCGATTTGTCGCTTTGCCTTCCAGTGTGTCGTTCGAAGCGACCGGCTTTGTGGCGCCGTATCCTTTCGCGGTGAGGCGCGAGCCATCGACTCCCTGCTCGACGAGCAGTTTTTTGACGGCTTCGGCGCGCGATTGAGAGAGCGACAGGTTCTTCGCCGCATCGCCCGTCGAATCTGTATGCCCCCCGATCTCCAGTTTCACTTGCGGATTGTTCTTGAGCAGCTTTGCAATCTCGTTGATGGTTCCCATGGACTCGGGCCTCACGGTGGCTGAGTTCACGTCGAAGTGGATGCCGTGGGTAACGATCTTGCCATCTTTGTTCAGGGCATCGAGCAGGTTCATGCCGCCGCCCAGCGCGATCCGCACATTCTTGAAGACCTGCGGAGCGTCCTGGCCGGCGACGCCTTGAATCGCGAGCGATTCGGGCTGGAAGTCGCCGAAATCCGGGACAACCAGAACGCGCGTCTGGTCGGCGTAGAGTTTCACCTGGTTCTCTTTAAAGATCACCGCAAGGTGATGCCATTTCCCGGCAAATGCTTCGTCTCCGCCGGGATAGCTGGCGGTCAGATCATGCTCCAGTCCCTCCGTGCTCACATCCGCGCCGAACCAGAGGTTGCGATCGTCATCGCCTTTATGCAGTGAGATGCCGATTTTGTCCGTTTGCGGGCCAGGCGGCTGGGCGTAATAGTCCAGCTCGATCGTGAACGGGCTTTTCAGATATTTGGCGGGCGTGATTCGCGGAGAGACTTTAACGTAATTGCCTTCGGTCAAAACGAAGGCAGGTTCGCCCTGAAACTGATTCACCACTCCCTGGCCGCTTTCGAGCTTCCAATGGCTCGCGAATTCGCCGTCTTTATCGGAGCGGAAATCGTCCTCGAACAGGACCTTATCGCCTGGCACGAAGTCGTAGTTCTGATACGCCTTATAGTCCGGATTGCCGCTACTCTGTGCGGAGGCGGTCCGGATACACCAACCGCAACAAATGGCGCCTAGCAAGCCGAAAACGGCGGAAGAAATCCTGTACATAGAGGTCCCCGGGAAATGTGGCGTGAAAGCAAGAACACCGATCGTAGCAAGAGTTGTACTAACTGCCAATTCTGAGAGTACTGGTGCCGGGCTATATGAGTGCCACTGTAACCTGCGCCCGTATGTGTGGTTCTTGCTCGCCATCACCTCGCCAGGTAGGTCATATAATATGACTAT
The DNA here is from genome assembly GCA_036557125.1 of Bryobacteraceae bacterium. Classification (GTDB taxonomy): domain Bacteria; phylum Acidobacteriota; class Terriglobia; order Bryobacterales; family Bryobacteraceae; genus PSRJ01. The sequence goes on from DATBID010000057.1 coordinate 6,345, forward strand.
GCCCCAATTCAATATAGCCAAGGCCAAAGCGCACTTTTCCGAGCTTATTGAAAAAGCCCTGCTCGGAGAGGAAGTTATCGTGGCCAAAGATAATAAACCTGTGGCCAGGATCGTGCCCTTGCGGCCCGCCAGGCGCAAACCAGGCACGGGCAGAGGGAAAATCCTTCACATTTCGCCGGATTTTGATGCTCCGCTGGAGGATTTTGCGGAGTATCGATAATGGCGGTCCTGCTTGACACGCACGTCTTCTTGTGGTGGGTCCGAAATGAGGTCAAGCTTTCCAGGAATGCGCGCCGCGAAATAACCCGGGCGGAATGTTACTTTAGCCTGGCAAGCTGTTGGGAACTCGCTATCAAGACCAGCTTGAGCCGGATCAGCTTCGACCGGCCGCTCGCGCAATTTCTATCTGAAGAACTCCCGGCAAACGCAATTTCCTTGCTTCCGATTGAATTCCGTCATGTAACGCGAGTCGCTCAGCTTCCCTTCCATCACCGCGATCCATTCGACCGCCTGCTGATCGCGCAGGCTCTGGAAGAAAGCCTCACGATTGTTTCGGCAGATGACGACTTCGACGCTTACAGTGTCCGGCGCATATGGTAGAGACGCCTGGCAGCGTGTGTCCACACTGACGCGCAAGCGTCCAGTACCGCTGCTGTAACATCGTATTTAAGGGATTGAACGCCAAAGACAGGCTCCCTTGCGCATCGCTCTCCTCCAAATCGACACCACCGCCGGCGACTTGCCCGGCAATGCCTCCCTCATCATTCGCGGCGTGCGACAGGCGCAATTCGCCGGCGCGGATCTGGTGGTGACTCCGGAATTGTCGCTCATGGGCTATCTGCCGCGGGATCTGCTCATGAATCGCGGCTTTGTGGCGCGCAGCGGTCAGATGTTGCAGCAGATCGCCTCCGAGCTGGCGGGCGCGCCTCCCGTGCTGGTGGGGACGGCCATCCCAAACCCGGCCGAGTGGGGCCGGCCGCTCTTCAACAGCGCGGTGTTTCTGCATAAAGGTGTAGTCGGCCAGGCATTCCGCAAAACGCTGCTGCCCACCTACGACGTGTTCGACGAAGACCGCTACTTCGAGCCGGAACGCGAGCCGCAAATTCTGGGATTCAACGGCTGGCGGCTGGGCATCAGCATCTGCGAAGACGTCTGGAACGACCGCGATTTCTGGAAACGGCCGCGCTATTCCAAAGACCCGATCGAAACCCTGGCTCAGTGCGGCGCCCAGGCCATTCTCAACCTTTCGGCATCGCCCTTTTGCGCAGGCAAGCAGCTCTTTCGCGAGCGCATGCTTGGCCACATGGCGCAGAAGTATGCCCTTCCGCTGGTCTATGTGAACCAGGTCGGCGCGAATGACGATCTGATCTTCGATGGCCGGAGCTGCGTCTTCGACGCGCAAGGGCGCCTGACCGGCCGCGCAGCGGGCTTCCGCGAAGACTTGCTGCTGGCGGACTTGAAGACTGGCGCCAGCACAATCGCCGCGGACGATTTCGAAATCGAAGCCGAAATCTGGCACGCGCTGGTGCTGGGCGTTCGCGACTACGCATCGAAAACCCGCTTTTCTAAGGTGCTTTTGGCAATTTCCGGAGGCATCGATTCCGCCCTGACAGCAGCCATCGCGGTGGAAGCCATGGGCCCGGAAAATGTGTTGGGCGTGCTGATGCCCTCCTGCTATTCAAGCAAAGGCAGCGTGGAGGATGCGCTGGAGCTGGCGCGGAATCTGGGGTTCGAAGCACTGACTTTGCCCATCACCGAGATCATGCGGATGTACGATTGCGTGCTGGCGGATGCGTTCCGCGGCCGGCCGGCCGACGTCACCGAAGAGAACATTCAATCGCGCATCCGCGGCAACCTGCTGATGGCGCTCTCCAACAAATTCGGATCGCTTCTGCTCACCACCGGCAACAAATCGGAGCTGGCCGTAGGGTATTGCACGCTGTACGGTGATATGAACGGCGGACTGGCGGTGATCGGTGATGTGCCGAAAACAATGGTGTACCGGGTCGCGCGTTGGCGTAACCGGCGGCGTGCCGATATTCCGGAAGCCACCTTGACCAAACCGCCTTCCGCCGAACTGCGCCCAGGCCAGACCGACCAGGACACGCTGCCGCCTTACGAGATCCTGGACCAGATTCTGGAGTTGCACGTAGAACAGTGTCAATCCGCCGAAGAGATTGTGACGCAGGGCTTCGACGAGCAGACCGTGCGCCGTGTGCTGCGCATGGTGCGCATCGCGGAATTCAAGCGCAAACAGGCCGCGCCCGTGCTGAAGGTGACCTCACGAGCGTTCGGAACTGGCTGGCGGATGCCGATCGTGCGGGGAGAATAGGCAGCGTGCAGCAGCTACGGCGTGCGAATGCGGTCCGCCAGATCAGGCGCGAGTTGGCGAAAGTGCTTCAGGTTCCAGGTATAGATCGTCTCCGCCCTCGACTTGCGGGCGCAGGCGAGCAACAAAGCATCGTAAACACGCCCGCTCGCAAAACGCTGCTCGGCCAAATCCCGAATCGTTTTTAAGTAACCGGATTCCTCGAGAGCAATCACCATTAACCGCTCCGGAATCTGTTCCACAAACAGATAGACCTGCTCCGGCGCCAGCGATGGTCGGACCGGTAAAGCTGTCATTACCGCATAGACTTCCGCCAGGGAGTGAAGGCCGCAAGCGCCGGTTTTCCGGCGCATTTCGACAAAAAGTGCTAGGCTGCTCGCATGATCGGGGTGGTCACCCCAGAACGCGGCAACTAAAACCGAGGTGTCCAGGAAGGCTTTCAAGAGCGCTTAGTAGTCAAATCCCGCGTACGGCGCTCACGTTCGTTGTCGATTAGATCGGGAATGGAAACGTTTACCGGTTTGCCGGAATGGAATACCCATACGCCGTGCTCCTTCTGTAGCCCGGGGCGGACGCGCACCGGAGAAAGGACAATGCGGTCCTCTGTGCTTTCGATTTCCAGAGAATCGCCGGGGCCAATGCGCAGAGCTTCACGGATCGGCTTCGGCAAGATGAGGCGGCCTGCTTTATCCAGCGTTACCGTGGTATTCACAATTGGATTTTACCATTGGAAATTGGCACAAACGAGCGGCTCATGCTAACAGCCCCTCCGCGTCGCGAATGGATTCACCCAGCCGCAGATCGAATTTTTCCGGCTTCCATTGGACGACGGCCGGGCGATGCCGGACGCCTGTTCCAGTGAGCACGTGCAGGCCGCCGCGGAGGCCTGCCTGATAACCGGCTTCGAGATCGGAGAGTTTATCGCCTACAATCCAGGAACCCCGCAAATCCAAGTTCAGCAGCTTTTCGGCGGCAAACAACATGCCGGGGCCGGGCTTGCGCGCGGGGTGCGCAGGATGTGTCCAAGGCGGCACACCATCCCGGTGATAGGGGCAGGCAAGAATCGCATCCACAGATGCGGAAGAATCTGCCAATATCTGCGCTAATCTCTCTTCCACGGCGACGAACTCTTTCCACGTGTAATAGCCGCGTCCGATGCCGGCCTGATTGGTGACCTCCACCACCGGAATCCCCCGGCGGTTGGCGGAAGCAATCACCGCTGCGGCTCCCGAAATCATCTGCAGATCGCCGGGGCGGCAAAGATACCCGGGATCTTCCACAATCACGCCATCGCGATCCAGAAACAGTGCCGGGCGGGGCTCAGCGGCGGCCGTCGTCGCAGCACAGATCCAGATCCCCAAAGCTTCGTCAAAGCAGCCGTGAACGGAAACCGGGAGCATGGTTCATAATTAGCATGCTCCCTGCGAGATCCGCATCAGGCCCTCTATTGCTCACCTGATAACATCCGCCACGCGCCGCTCATGCTCACGCGCTTTGACCGATTCGGGGCTGAGGAATTCATAACCGGTTGTTGAACCGGTAATCCAGACCTTGTCCAAAACCATGTCGCGGCCATCACTGCGCAGCGTCAATTCCGTCCGGTCGGAAGGTACGACTCGGTCTGCAGGAACAGCCCGGAGGAACGTTTCAAACGTGGTGCCGTCTTTATACACGGCAAACACGTTCGCCGTATCGGAAATCTTCTGCAGCATGTAATTGCCCGGGGCCAACTCTTGCTGTCCGGCCATTACGGTATAGGGAAGATGAATATTGATGTGGTCAAACGACTCCGCTTTCGCCTGGAAAGACAGCGCCGCGGCGGCGAATACCGACAACGCGAGCACACTTATAGTTCGCATCTTCAAACCTCCTGGGTAGCTTTGAATACGTTGTTATGAAGCGCCTGCCCGGAATCGGGCGCTTGCCATCAGGGTTCTTTGCCCTGCTTACTTGCTTCACTTAAATAGGCGCACCACCCCGAAGTGCGGTTACACGGACAGGCATGAGCCTTTGTAGTCATGCGGCGGATCGAGTGGGCACACCAGGACTAGGCGTTGGGGTCTTCCAGCGGATTGCCAGTCGAACATTCCATAGCACATGATGTTAAGAGGAAAGCAATGAGTTCCCAACTGGCGGCGCCGAATACGGAAGCGGCGATTCTAGCGCGGGTAATCGAATTCGACGCCGGTCCCACCAGCCCGGACGTCGCGAAGTATTTGCTTTCGATGCGCCTCCCCCCTGCTGAAGATCGCGTAAATGAACTCTCAGCCAAGGCTCGTGCCGGCACTTTGAGCGCCGGCGAAACACAGGAGCTCGATAGCTACCTGCATATCGGCCGGTTGCTCGCCGTCATGCAGTCGCGTGCGCGCAGATTCTTGAAAACTTCAAATCACGACTCCGATAGACAGTGAATCGCCACCTCGTCCGCACTGTCAGGCAGCGCGCTGGGGAGCGCTGCGAATATTGTCTGATGCCGCAATTTGCGCTGCCGCTGCCATTTCAAATAGACCACATCGTGGCAGAGAAGCACGGAGGCCTAACCATCAAAAGCAACCTCGCTTTCGCTTGCCCTCATTGCAACCGCTTTAAAGGTCCAAACATTGCCGGAGTCGATTCTAGCGCCGCTTTTTTCCTAGTTTGAG
>DATBID010000058.1:0-7771 GCA_036557125.1 Bryobacteraceae bacterium
GTGCTGATGCCGATATTCGCCTCCAAAATTCTGCATGGAAACGCAAACACCCTGGGATTCCTGATGGCGGCGACTGGCGTGGGAGCGCTCGCCAGCGCGATGCTGCTGGCCGTCCGCAAAAGCGTGCTGGGGCTGGGGCGAATGATCGGGCTTTCCGCCGCCATTTTCGGCGCTTCTCTGATCGCCTTCTCGTTTTCGCGAATATTCTGGCTTTCCATGCTGCTGCTGCCGTTCACCGGGTTTGGCCTGATGCAGCAGATGGCGGCCAGCAACACCATTCTGCAGACCATCGTAGACGACGAAAAGCGCGGTCGCGTGATGGCCTATTACGCCATGGCGTTTCAGGGCATGGCGCCGTTTGGGAGTTTGTTCGGAGGCGCAGTCGCGGGACGCATAGGTGCTCCAGCTACTTTGGTGATTGGGGGCGTCATCTGCGTTGCTGGAAGCATTTGGTTTGCTCGCCTCTTGCCCACCATCCGCGATTTCATTCGTCCGATTTACCGCCAGTTGGGGATTCTGCCGGAATTGGCGATGGGCGTTCAACAAGCCAGTACGTTGCAGACTCCGCCGGAAGATTAGGCTTCTGGGCTGCTCTATCCCCACCGGCTACTTGCCGAACCATCCCGCCGGTTGCTAGAGTCTAAGTGGCAAATCCCTCGCCGTTCATGGTGACGCAAGTTCTGAGCCAGGAAGAGGAGCTTCACTGGCTCGCGCTAAAGCTGGTACCCGGTCTGGGTACCCGAATCTCCAAAAAGCTGCTGGACCGGTTCCGGTCGCCGGAAGCGATTTTCCGTGCTTCGCGGACGGAACTGGAAGGCGCCGGGATAAGTACCGCCGTGGCGCAATCGATCTCGAGCGGCTGCACCTTCGAAGACGCTGCCGCGCAGCAGGAGAAGGCCAAGGAAACGGGCACCGTGCTGGTGACCATCGGCGACCCGTGCTATCCCGCGGCGCTGCGGGAGATCTACGATCCGCCCATTCTGCTGTTCGTCCGCGGCCGGGTGGAGTTGCTGGGTTCGATCATGCTGGCGATTGTCGGCACGCGGCGGCCCACGCCTTATGGATTAGCAGTGGCCGAGCGGCTCGCGGGGGACCTAGCGCAGGCCGGACTAACGGTTGTCAGCGGAATGGCGCGCGGCATCGACACGGCGGCGCACAAAGGCGCGCTCACGGCGGGCGGGAACACCGTGGCAATATTGGGCTGCGGCGTGGACGTGGTGTATCCTTCGGAGAACCGCAAGCTTGCCGCAGACCTCGCGGTGAAGGGACTGCTGGTTTCCGAGTTTCCGATGGGAAGCACCGCTTTTCCGCAAAATTTCCCTATTCGCAATCGCATCGTCAGCGGCCTCGGCGCCGGCGTCGTTGTCGTCGAGGGCGCGCAGTATAGCGGCTCGGCGATTACGGCCAAGCTGGCCATGGATCAAGGGCGCGAGGTCTTCGCCGTGCCGGGCAACATCACATCAAAACTGAGCTGGGGGCCGAACCTGTTGATTAAGCAAGGCGCTAAGCTCGTGCAAGACTGGAATGATGTGATCGCCGAGCTTCCCGCCGAATCCCGCCGGCATCTAATTGAAGTAGGGAAACAAAAGATCCTGGCGGGCGAAGTTGCAACCTCCGGCCGGGCATCTGCATCATTACTGGATAGTCTCGGTCCTGAATTCGGGCCGGTTGCCCGCAGGACGCTTGAGGCGCTCAAAGTGGATTCCTCCACACATTTGGACGATCTGCTGGAAATCGTGCAAGATACCTCGACTTCTGAGCTGATCGCAGCGCTGTTCGAGCTGGAGATGTTGGGGCTTGTCAAACAGCTCCCCGGCAAGAACTTTGTGAAAGTGTGGTAAGTTCAGGTTGGTAAATTGCAAAGATAGCGGAGGGCGGCGTGTGGTCGTTCCGCCGGTTGAAGAAAATCAGATATGGCAAAGGCTCTGGTAATCGTGGAATCGCCTACGAAGGCGAAGACCATCAACAAATACCTGGGCAGGCAGTACATCGTTAAAGCTTGCATCGGTCATATTAAGGACCTTCCCAAGAAGGATCTCGCGGTAGATATCGAGCACGATTTCGAACCGCGTTACGAGGTCATCGAAGGCAAAAAGAAGCTCATCAACGAGCTGAAGCAGACCGCCAAGAATGTGGAGAACGTGTATCTGGCGGCTGACCCGGACCGCGAGGGCGAGGCGATCTGTTTCCACCTGAAGGAAGAGCTGCAGAACGGCAATAAGAAAAAAGGGCCGCAGATTTTCCGGGTGATGTTCAACGAGATCACCAAACGAGCGATTCAGAACGCCTTTGAAAAACCGGGGGACGTGAACGTTCACCTGGTAGATGCACAACAAGCGCGGCGTGTGCTGGATCGCCTGGTGGGATACAAAATCTCGCCGCTTCTGTGGGATAAGGTGCGCCGCGGGCTCTCCGCCGGACGCGTGCAAACTGTCGCGTTGCGCCTGATCGTAGAGCGCGAGCGGGAAATCCGCGCGTTCGTCAAGAAAGAATACTGGACGATCGATGTCGATCTCGCGGCGAAGAAGAAGCCGGACTTCACGGCCCGCCTGATTAAGCGTAATGAGGAGACGCCGGAGATCGGCGCGGAGGCTGCCGCCGGCAACATAGTAGCCCAACTGGAGGGCGCAAGCTACATCGTCAAATCGGTGGGGACGCGCGAAAAGAAGCGCAACCCCGTGGCGCCATTTATCACTTCCACACTCCAGCAGGAATCGTCCCGCAAGCTGCGCTTCAGTGTGAAACGCACCATGATACTGGCGCAGAGGCTCTACGAGGGAGTGGAATTGGGCAAGGAAGGCGCGGTCGGCCTGATTACATATATGCGCACGGATTCGACGCGCGTTTCCGACGACGCTTTGGGCGAAGTGCGGCAGTACGTCAGCGAGCGCTACGGCAAAGGTTTTCTACCGGAATCGGCCAACGTTTATAAATCGAAGAAGGAGGCGCAGGATGCGCACGAAGCCATTCGGCCAACTTCTATGGCATACCCGCCGGAGATGATCGAGAAACATCTGGCCGAAGATGAGATGAAGCTCTACCGGCTGATCTGGAACCGCTTCGTGGCTTCACAGATGATGCCCGCGCTCTACGACCAGACCACCATCGACATTACGGCAAAGGGTAAAGACGCAGCGGATTACCTGTTCCGCGCCACGGGATCGGTGCTGAAGTTCGAAGGTTTCCTGAAAGTCTATCAGGAAGGCAAAGACCAGACCGACGAAGATGACGAGGAGTTAAGACACCGGTTGCCGATAGTCACCGAGGGCGAAACACTGCGCTTCCGTGCGATCCGGCCGGAGCAGCACTTCACCGAGCCGCCGCCGCGCTACAACGAAGCCACGCTGGTGAAGCGCCTCGAGGCCGATGGAGTGGGGCGGCCCTCGACTTACGCTTCAATCCTTTCCACAATCCAGGAACGCGAATACGTCACCAAAGAAGGTGGGCGCTTCATCCCGACTGAACTGGGCATGGTGGTGACGGATCTGTTGATCCAAAGCTTCGACGATATCTTCGACGTGAAATACACCGCACGGATGGAAGAAGAGCTTGACGATATCGAAGAAGGCAAGGTCGATTGGCGCGAAGCCATGGCGGAATTTTATGGCCGCTTCTCGCGCGACCTGGAACACGCCGAAGAGCACATGACCGACATCAAGCGGATGGAGAAACCCACCGACTTGACGTGCGAAAAGTGCGGTAAACCGCTGGTCATCAAGTGGGGCAAGCACGGCAGCTTCATCGCCTGCACCGGCTATCCCGAGTGCACCTTCACGCGCGAGCTGCCTGTGGATCTGCCCGACGTCGACAAGGCCGACCTTTCCGAGCAGGGCGACGAGGAGTACTGCGAAAACTGCGGCCGGCCCATGGTGCTGAAGAAAGGCCGCTTCGGAACCTTCTACGCCTGCACCGGCTATCCCGATTGCAAAACCACCAAACCCATCGGCGGGCCGCAGAAAAAGCCGGACCAGCCGCTCGATGAAAAATGTCCCCAGTGCGGCAGCAATCTGGTGCTGAAGACTGGCCGTTATGGCGAATTCACCGCGTGCAGCAACTACCCGGCCTGCAAGTACGTGAAGCAGAAGACCATCGGGGTGAAATGTCCGGAGTGCTCCGAAGGCGAAATCGCCGAGAGGCGTTCCAAGCGCGGCAAGACGTTTTACGGTTGCACCCGCTGGCCGGACTGCAACTTCGTGGCTTGGGGCAAACCCGTGGCGGAAAGGTGCCCGGAGTGCGGCAGCCCCTACATGATCGAGAAGTGGCTCAAATCGGGGCCCGTATGGCAATGCCCGAATAAGGAATGCAAACACCAGCAGGAGATCCCGCAGCCCGAGCCAGTGCTGCAGTAGGAGAAGGGCCGGATTCACCGCAGGGCGCGATGTCAGACGCGCCGTGAGAAACCGATATCGTCTTCAATCACTGCGTTCGGTCCAATCGGGACCTTTCCCGGATTGGGCAGGTTGAGCTTTTCGAAAACGATCTTGTCATGCCAAACCTTCCGCAGGAAATCCACCATGACCATGATCGTCAGTTGCTCGCCAGGACAGCGGCGGTAGCCGAAGCCGAACGGCGCAAAACCGGCATAATCGCAGACCGGTAGCGGCTTGCCATCCACTACGCCGAACACCGTGCCAAAGCCGCTATTTTTCAACTCGGCATTGCGGCCATCGCTAACCTTGAGGGATGTTATTTCAAACGGGCAGCGCGCCAAGCCGATCTGCCGGATTTTGGCTTCGTCGATCTGATCGCTGGTGGGCACGCTTCGATAGCGATCGGGCTTGAATTGGGTGGGATCTTGCCAGTGCATGGGGGCCATGCTGGTTGCTTTGTGCGGCGTGGAGACATAGTTGTATTGCTCCGCCGGTAGCCCCAGAAGCTCGTGGGGCGATTTCCCATAAAACGTGGGTTGCCTGGCATCCTCGACGGCGGAAAGGCTCCCGCCGTTCGGAGAGATGGTTCGAAACAGCTCCATCACGAACAGCTCGAGTGGCGTATAGGGCGTCCCGTTCGGGTTATCGTAATCGCCGCTCATAGTCTGTGCAAACGAGGCGCGCACGGCCGCATCGCCACGGTCCGGGCTAAGGCGGGACACTATGCCAAAGATGCTGTTGCCCCATTGGCTGAAGGCGACGAAATTATGGAAGCACTCGAAGATGATGTCCTTTTTGCTGAAATGGTCGCCATTGCCGGCATTCTTCAGCCAGTAATATACGAACGTTTTCTCCGGGTTGGCGATCCGCCCGCTCGAAACGTCACCGACGCGCCGATCGATCCACGCCTCCAGAAAATCCATCTGCGCACGCACGGTCTTGTAATTCTGGTAGACAGTCTGCTCCATCGGATTCCGGTAAGCAAGCACCGTATTGAAACTCTCGCCGAGTTGGCGGACCTCTTGCGGGATTGCTTTCCCCTTCACGCCAACATGCAAATCCCAGTACAGGTCGAAGTAATAGTCGAGATAGTGCCGCATCAACGGCTTTCCGGCGTATTGGTTATCGAGCAAATGGTCGAAAAAAGCGACGACCTTGTCGTGGTACATCGGACCGTACAGGTCGGGTGTAACGGCCGAGAAGTAAATTCTTTTGCGCAGATTGTTATCGCCACGGTTCTCCAGCGCTTGCAGGAAAACGGTTACTCCTTCATCGGGAGAGGGCGTCCATTTTTTGTAGACCAGCCCAAAAAGATCTTTTGGTAGCGCGTTCTCCTTGCTCAGAAGCGTGTCGATCATTGGCAGCGCCGGTCGGCCGTCCACGTAAATATTCGTCAGCATAAAAGGAATTACCACTCGTTCGACGTACTCGCGGTCGAAATTACTGGGAATCGAGGCGCGGATACGCGCCACGGCAGCCGAGACATCAAGCTGTGTTCCATCCTGCGCAGAAGCCGGAGTTGGAACCAAGGCGCCTGCGGATGCTGCTGCGCCAGCCAGGAAATTACGTCTCTTCACTTCCGCTCCCTTCAAAGACCCATTTGTCTTGTGTCTCTGATGTCCCGGCGCAATTGGCGGACTTATTAAATTGCAGGCCTACTCCGACCGCTCCCGCTCCGGCCAGATCGCGGTGAACGCCAAGCCAGTAGCGATGCCCAACGATACTTCGAAGAAGCGGTGAATGGCTATGACAACGGCCGGCTGGCCGCGCGCGATCAATACCACAACCGCGAGCGTAATACCGGCGAAGCGGTACGCTGCGCGATCGAGACGCAGAACTGCACAGACGAGGCCAAGGGCGAAGAGTCCCACGACAAAGGCGAGCATGCCGGAACGCAGATACGTGGCCAGCAACCCGCCCGCGAACGCGCCCAAGGCCGTCCCGGCGAACCTCTCACCGGAGATGGACAGCGCCGCGCCCAGTGTGGATTGAGTCACCACCATCGTGCTGATGGCGGCCCATTCCGCCTCCGGCAGCCGGAAAAGCCTCGCGATGGTCAAAGACACCGAGGCTGCCACAGTGGTTCGCACCGCATGTTCCACAGACCGCCGGTTCACTCCGGAAAACAGGGATCGAGGCAGGTTTCCGCTCACCGCACCATTATGAATGGTTGCAGAAGGGGAGCACCCGATGCTAGCTGCGTCGCGCCGTCTTCGATGTTTGCTGGGCCAGTTGCAGGTGTTTCTCGACAAGCGGAAGCATCTTGGATGCCCACGCCTTGAGATCGGCGTCCTGACCATGCTCGGCTTCCCGCTTGAACATGGCGACCGTTCTTCTCTGCGCAGCAATCTCGTCTTTGGAGTAGATCTCGTCGAAGCGGTTGCCTTTCAGGTGAGCCAGTTGCTGTACGCTGTGGATTTTGGTGGTGTCAATGCCCTTCGGAATCGCCACGCCATTTTTCGCAGCCAGCTCCGTAAGCTCCTCGTAGGAATGGGTGCTATCCATGGCCAGCGTCTTTCCGAGATCTTTCACGTCAGCCCGGCTCGCCTGGTTTTGCGCCATTTGCCCCTGGTGGGCTTCGGTCGTATCCGTTTGAGCGACGCTAACCAGGAATTGCTTGTCCGTGTTACTCAGCGATGCCGCTGAGGCGATTCCGCCGAGGGCAAGCACGGCGCAACAGAAAGCGCATAGGGATACCATTCGAATCCGCATGGGTTCTCCTGTTTTTACTAAAATTTGCCGCGACTCGCGCCATCACTAGTGTGTCTCCGAAACCAGTCCCGGTCAGATCCTGTCGAACCAGTACGTATGGAAACACTAGTGAACCCAGGTACAGCAACAACACCGCTCTCGTTTGATTTTCTTTTCTTGGAAGACCCTAACCCTTTCGGGCGCCGGGGAGGATTGCTTCAGGGGTCTTTTTTTTAGAGGTTAGTCTCGCTTTGGTGGGAGTTGCCTCCCCGGCTTAATTCCAATAATAGTAGATTCCGATTTTGGAAGCAACAAAAATTTGTATTTTTTTATTTGGTCCGTACCTCGACTCCGGTCATCCCTTCTAACACCTTGATGGTAGAGCAGATATCTTCATCCGCATGGCCGCCGGAGATGGATGCCTGAAAGACCTGGTTGGTAAGGGCCGTCAAAAGTAGGGGCACATCGAGTTCTCTTCCGGAGTCCAGCATCAGACCTATGTCCTTGTGCATCCATTTGACGGAGAAGGCGGCCTCGAAATCACCGCGAAATACAAATGGCGCTTTGTAGCTGATAAGACCGGACTTAGCCGCGCTGTTGTCGAGAATGTCGAGCATCAACTTCGGGTCGACGCCGCCTTTAGTGGCAAGCACCATCCCTTCATTGAATGCAATCAGCAAGTTAGAAAGGATCAGGTTTTGGCTGAGCTT
>DATBID010000059.1:0-9601 GCA_036557125.1 Bryobacteraceae bacterium
GCCACGCCGCCTCCACCAACCAGTTCGGCGACAATCTGTACTTCCGGGTGGTTTACGACCTCCCTCCAGTCGCTCGTCCGGAACGCCGAAGCATGCGCCTCGGGTATTTGCTTGGAATGGACGGAGCGGCTGCAGACGGCAGCCACGTGCAGCCGAAAGCCCAATTTGAGAGCGATCTGACCGGCGTTTTCCGCCAGGATGGCCAGCGTTCCCGTGCCCACGTTGCCCAAGCCGATAACGCCAACGTTAACAGCATCCATTGCGAATTATGATAACAAGCAGCGTCAGCCGAATGGCGGAATTTGCGCGTACCTTGCCGGTTAGCTAATCTGGAGTTAGCTAAGACGGCTATGATTGTGACCACGATTCATAAGGCCAAAACAAATCTTTCGCACCTGATTGAGCAGGCCGAACGCGGCGAGGAGGTCGTCATCGCGCGCGGCAAGAAGCCTGTAGTCCGCCTGGCCCCGGTGAATCCGCCCGCTAAGAAACGCGTCCCCGGAATGTTCAAGGGCGAGTTCGAAGTCCCTCCGGAGTTCTTCGAGCCATTGCCGGACGAAGAACTGGACGCCTGGGAATAGCACTGAGTGCAGGTCTTGCTCGAACGCACGCCCTGCTTTGGTGGGCTACCGACAATCCGCGGCTCTCGCAAGAGGCTCGCTCAGTTTTGGCCTCGCCCAGTTCGGAAGTTTTTGTCAGCGCCGCATCGGCATGGGAAATCGCCACCAAGGTGCGTGTCGGCAAGCTGCCGGGCTTGGAAAGTTTTGCCGTCGAATTTCCAAGTAGGGTGGAACAACTCGGGTTCAAAAAACTACCAGTCACGGTCGAACACGCCCAGCGTGCGGGTCTGTTACCCGGTGCGCATCGCGACCCCTTTGATCGCATGCTGATTGCACAAGCAAAGGCCGAAAACATGGCTATTATCAGCAATGAGCGCTTATTCGATGCCTGGCACGTTCGCCGGATTTGGTAACCTACGCCGTCTCAATCCGCGCCCCTGCCTCCAGGCCGCGCTCGCGCAGCTCGATTTCGCGAATCCGGAACTTCTGAATTTTGCCGCTCAGGGTTGTGGGAAAAGTATCTACGAACCGGATCGCCTGCGGAACCTTGAAATGCGCGATCCGGGCCTGACAAAAGCGACGGATCTCCTCTTCCGTAGCTGTCTCTCCGGGCCGCAGCCGGATCCAGGCCAGCACGATCTCGCCCAGCCGCTCGTCGGGAAGGCCGGTGACGTGAACCTCCGCGATTTTCGGGTGGGTGTACAGGAATTCCTCGATTTCGCGGGGATAGATGTTTTCGCCGCCGCGAATAATCATATCCTTGGCCCGGCCCGTGATCTTGAGATACCCATCCTCACGCATGAGGCCGAGATCGCCGCTATGGAACCAGCCCTCCGGATCAATGGCGCGGGCCGTAGCATCCGGGTCGCCGTCATAGCCGCGCATCAGCATGTAGCCACGAGCGCAGATTTCACCGGAAGTGCCGCGCGGGACGACCTTGCCGGTTTCGACGGAAACGACCTTGATTTCCGTAGCCGGAGCGACCTTGCCGACCGTGGACACCCGCCGCTCGAGAGCGTCGTCCACTTCCCCCATGGTGATTAGCGGGGAGGTTTCGGTGAGCCCGTATCCGATGGTGATTTCGGGGCAATGCATATCCCGGTTCACCTGCCGCATGACTTCGACCGGGCATGGCGCGCCGGCCATTACGCCCGTACGCAGGCTGCTGAAATCGAAACGCGCGAATTCGGGGTGGCGCAGTTCGGCGATAAACATGGTCGGTACGCCATAGATCGCAGTGGCCCGCTCCCGCACGACCGCTTCGAGCGTGGCCAGAGGATCGAAACTCCAGTTTGGCAGCACGAGAGCCGCGCCGCTCGCGAGCGCAGCCATGGTTCCGATCACGCAGCCGAAACAGTGCGAGAACGGCACCGGCAGACAGATGCGATCGTGCTCGGTATAGCGCAAGTTCCGCGCCAATAGCATCCCGTTGTTTACCAGGTTGCGGTGCGTAAGCAGCACTCCCTTAGGCGAACCAGTAGTGCCGGAGGTGTACTGAATGTTAGTGATGTCTTCGGCTGAAACGTTGGCCCTGGCAGGCGACGGATCGAGTGCGAGCATGCTCTCCCACTCGGGCGAATCGAACACGATGGCATGTTCGAGCGTCACCCCAGCCGTTGTGCGCGCCTCCGCGAGGATCGCTCGATAGTCGGCGCGGTCATCCCGCTCGCGCAGGAATAGGGCTTTCATCCGCGATCGGTTCAGCACAAACGAAAGCTCGTGCACGCGGCTGGCTGGATTCACGTTCACCAGAATTGCGCCGGCTCGGGCGCAGGCCATGTGGACAACCACCCACTCGTAACAGTTCATGGCCCAGAGACCGACGCGATCCGCCGGGCCGATTCCTAGCTGTGCCAGCCCGTGCGCCACGCTATCCGCCGCGCTCAATAACTGCGACCACGTCAGTCGCTTTCGCTGATGGCAGGAAATGACAGCAGGGAGATCGGGGCACCGCGCTGCCGTGTGCTCGAGTTGCTGTCCGATGGTGCGATCGAGCAACTCGACGTCGGGGCCGCGAGCGTAGCTCGGCGCTGACTCAGAAACGCTGCGCTGGGTCACTTCAACTCCACCTGAATCTCGACTGCCGTATGATCGCCGATATTCTCGGTGACGTGCTCGAGCGGATCGCGCCAGGCGATTTCGCCAGGCTTCCGCGGATTATCCACCTTGCGCCCATCCGCCAACGTCATTGTGGTGTGAAGCCCCGTCAGATATACAACCACGTAAGAAGGATGCTGATGCCTCGGGCTGCGCAGGTGCGGTTCGAGGATGGTACGGAGTACGCGCACACGATCGTTTTCGAAAGGAACGAGGTGGTGTTGCGGATCGAGCTTTACCGGATCGAGTTGCACAGGCCAGCCCTTCAGTTTCGGCGCGTTCGGCTTCAGCTCGATGAGCACTGCCTCGAGCGGTTTGTCGGCTATGTTCTCTTCCGTATGTTTCGTGGCCTGATTGTAGACCACATCTCCGGCTTTGAGAGAAAGCTGGCGCGTGCCGCCATCCGGCAGCGTAAGCCGTTCGTGCAGGTCAGTCAGGCAGACCACGACACGCGCGGGATGGTCATGCATGCCGATTTTGGCGTGCGGCGCGTGTTTGACACGCAGCACGCGCACCGAACTGTTTTCGATTTCGACCTTATAGTCGGGGCTGATCCCCACCGGGTCCTGGGCGCAGAGGATTGGGAGAATAACTAGAAGAGAAAGCCAGAATGCACGCATGTGTGGATCGATTTTATCAGTGAGCCAACGACCGCGCTTTGGCCTGGTCAGCGCTGGCGCCCGCCTTGTCGCCGCCGGCTCGGCGGGCTGCTGCGCGGTTCGTGTAAGCGTTGGCATACGAGGGGTTCAGGCGGACGGCCGCATTGAAATCGGCGATGGCGGCCGGGTATTGCTTCAGCCGGAGATGGGCGAAGCCGCGGGCATTGTAAGCCAAAGCCAGCGAGGGATCGAGCTCGATCGCCAGCGTGAGTTGCTCGATCGCTTCCGCAAATTTTTCCTGCTCGATGAGTTTGCGGCCACGGGCATGGTAGACGGCGGCGCTGCCTGTGGGCGGTTGTAGCACACTGGTGGGCGCGGCTAAAGGCGGCGGCAACTCCGCAGGGAGCGCGCTTCTGACTGTGGGTACCGGGGCACTACCCCGTTCGAATTCATGCACTACCTGGGCCCTCAACTTGGCTTGCGCACCGGCCAGCAACCCGGCGATTTCCAGGTTTGTAGGGTCCAGCTTCCGCGCCTGCTCCAGATCCGACACAGCCTCTGGAAAGCGGCGCAGATCGTAGTAGCCGAAGCCGCGGCCTTCCCAGTTCAGCGGGTCATCGGGATCGAGGCGCACCGCGGTGTTGCGGTCTTCCATAGCCTTTTCGCGCTGCCCCAGCAGGTGGTAGGAACTGCCTCGGGCCACGTAGGCTTGCGCCATGCTAGGAGCGAGTTCGACGGCCCGCTCGCGATCGGCAAGAGCCTCGTTCAGCTTATCGAGCTGTACGTAAATGGAGCCGCGCGCGAGATACAGCCGGGCATCGGATGGGTCGCGCGCGATGGCTTCGCTGAAATCGGCGGCGGCATTTTGATAATCCTTGAGGCGCTCCTCCACGGCCCCGCGTGTCCTCCAGGCGCGCACATCTTGCGGATTCAGTGTCAATGCGGCATTCAGATCGCGCATAGAAAGCTGGAATTCACCGATGGCTATGTGGGAAAGAGAGCGCGCGACATAGGCTTGTTCGAAATCGGGCTTTCGTTCGATCGCCAGGTCGAAATCGTCGATTGCCGCAGCATGCTGGCCCAACGCCGCCCGCGCCATGCCGCGCCCCTGGTACGGCTCGGGGTTATCCAGGCGCAGGCGAATGGCTTCGGTAAAATCTTCGATGGCTTTGTCGTACTGTTTCTCGGCTGAGTACGCCAAGCCGCGAGAGTTGTAAATTTCCGTGCGCCGCAGGCCGAAACCGATGGCGGAGTTGTAATCGGCAATGGCACGATCATATTGTTGTGTCTCACTCAGAAGATCGGCGCGAGCGGCCAAAGAAGCAGCGTTGGAGGGCTCGAGCTTTATAATGTGGTCGAGATCGGCAAGGGCCGCGTTCGTTTGCCCGAGAGTGTGGTAATCGTTGGCGCGGCCGTGCAGGGCGGCGATATTGTCCGGGTCGGCAGACAAGACTTCGATATAGGCGGTAACGGCGTCGCGTGTCCGCCCTTCGTGATCGGCGCGTGCAGCGCGGTCCATGGCTGCCTGTATTTTTTTCGGATCCGGTTTGGGTTGATCGGCGCGCGCCCCAGACAGAAGCGGTGCCAGGAGCGGCGCCAGTGCCAGCAGGCAGATCACCCGGGCATGACGCATTATCAGTTTAAGCTTAGTGTAACTTAGTGCACACTACGAAAGGGCACATGAGCGACAAACTCTTTGAAGATCCACGGCTGGCCATTAACCGTGTGTATACACGCCGGGGCGATGCGGGCGATACCGCGCTCGCTGGAGGCCAGCGCATCGCTAAAGACGATATCCGCATCAAAGCATATGGAACGGTGGACGAACTGAATTCATTTGTTGGCGCCGCGCGGGTTACCGCAAGTGCGTTGGCGGCCGAGCAAACGGCAATCGGGCAGCTTGGCGCCATTTTGCTGCGCGTGCAGCATGAGCTGTTCAACTTGGGGTCCATCCTGGCCACGCTGCCGGGAGACGTGCACCCCAGGCAGGCTCGCATCACCGAAGCCGAAGTACGGCAGCTTGAAGCCGAAATCGACCGCATGAACAGCGAACTGCGGCCGCTGCGCTCTTTTGTCCTGGCAGGCAGCAGCCGTTTGAATGCTGACCTGGATATTTGCCGGACAGTTTGCCGGCGCGCCGAAAGAACTTGCGTGAGTCTCACTCGGCGGGTGAAAGATACCGAGAGCGCGATTTTGCAGGACGCTGTCCGATACCTCAACCGATTGAGCGATGCTTTGTTCGTCTGGAGCCGTTGGGTTAGTCACGTGACCGGAACTCCCGAAACCTTGTGGGAGCCCAACCGGGCGGCTTCCGGACAGCGGGAAGAATCCTGATGGTCCTGGGACTGATAGCTCTGATGAAACTTCGGTCGTTGTCTAGAATAGTGCTTTAGCGGGGCGATGGAGGTATACGTTCACTCCCGGCTCGAAAGTAACGGAGTTTCCCACCGCGAGCGCCAGTATCCTGATCATCGATCGCGAGCTCGGGTTCATGTGGGCGCTCGCGGAGAGTCTGCAAGCACGCGGCATCACGACCATCCCTGCCACCTCGGTCGAAGAAGCGGAAGCGATTCTTGCTACCTTCCAACCGGACTTGGCGCTACTGATTGTAAATTGCGCGTTTGAACGGGCATGCATGTTTGCGCGGCAGCTTCGCAGGCAATATCAGTTTCTTAAAGTCATTGGAATTACCTCAAGAGGCTCCCGGTGCCGCAAGTGCGCGCGATTGTTGATCGCTACGCTAAGCGATCCCGAGGACCGGGCCCCAGACCGGCTCCAACAATGTGTTGAGTTGATCTGTATTTTGACTGATCGCTCTGGCTTGGGCGGGGCTTGGTGAGGATCAGTGGGCGCGGCTAAAATGAACCATGGCCGAAGGGCTGCGTTTCGAGTGTCAGCCGGGATGCACGGAGTGTTGCCGAAGGCAGGGCTTTGTCTACCTCACGGAGGGAGATCTGGTGCGGGCGGCCGAATTTCTCGGCATGACTGCGCAAGCCTTTGAGCGGCAGTACGTGTACCGCACGCGGCATCTGCTGCGCCTGCGCACGCCGCGGGATTCGCGCTGCCACTTCCTTGAATCCGGCGGCTGCTCCATCCATCCGGCGAAACCCGCGCAATGCCGCGCCTTCCCGTTCTGGCCGGAACTGGTGGAGAGCCGCCGGGAGTGGAATCGGGCCAAGGCTTACTGCCCGGGGATCGGAAAGGGGCCGCTGATTCAAATCGAAACTGCCCGGCAGGAAGCGGCCGAAATGCGAAAGAACTATCCCGGACTCTACTAAAACATGCGCACCCAGGTCGGAATTATCGGCGCCGGCCCAGCCGGGTTAGTGCTCTCTCATCTCCTGCACCTCAATGGCATCGATTCCGTGGTGCTGGAGAGCCGCAGCCAGGAACATGTCGAATCCCGCATCCGTGCCGGCGTCTTGGAGCAGACCACGGTCGATCTGTTGTCGGAAGCCGGGGTGGGCGCGCGGCTCCGGCGGGAAGGCATGGTGCATCGCGGCATCTACCTGAGTTTCGGCGGTTGCCGTCATCACATCGATCTGACTGCGCTCACCGGCGGCCGGTCCATCACCGTCTATGCACAACACGAGGTGATCAAAGATCTGATCGAAGCGCGCATCGCTTCCGGAAGGCCGATTCACTTTGAGGTAGAAAATGTCTCAATGGAAGGCCTCGGTGGACCCGTTCCCCGCATTCGCTATCGCAAAGACCGGCACGAGCATGAACTGATCTGCGACTTCATCGGCGGATGCGACGGCTTCCACGGCGTCTCGCGCCGATTCTTGCCCGAGGGTGTTCTCAAGGTTTACGACCGCGTCTATCCGTTCGCCTGGCTCGGCATTCTGGCCGAAGCGGCGCCCTCTTCCGAAGAACTTGTCTACACGTATCACGACCGCGGCTTCACGCTTTTCAGCATGCGCTCTCCCACCGTGACACGCCTCTACCTGCAATGCGAGCCGGATGAGGACTTGGAAGAATGGCCGGACGGCCGGGTTTGGGAGGAGCTTCTGCTGCGTTCGGCTACCACGGATGGCTGGGCGCCTAACATGGGGCCGATCCTGCAAAAAGGCGTCACCGGCATGCGCAGCTTTGTGGTGGAACCGATGCAGTTTGGCCGCTTGTTTCTGGCCGGCGACGCAGCCCATATTGTGCCGCCGACCGGCGCCAAAGGATTGAATCTGGCTGTCGCCGATGTGGCCGTTCTGGCCCGCGCGATTGCCGAGTTCTATCGTTCGGGAAGCGAAGACCTGCTGGCGCGTTACTCTGAGACCTGTCTCCGGCGCATCTGGAAAGTGCAGCGCTTCTCCTGGTGGATGACGTCCATGCTGCATCGCTATCATCAGGAAGGCGAATTTGAGCGGAAACGGCAGCTCGCAGAGTTGGATTATGTAACCAGCTCGCGCGCTGCCATGACCAGCCTGGCGGAAAACTACACAGGTTTGCCGCTGGAGTAAGCCGCCGCCCTCAGTGGCGGGTAACGTTCCAACTAAATTCCGGCTATCCGGCGGTGACAAAAAATTTAAAAATCTTTTTACCCGAAAATCAATAACTTACTTGTCCTCCCCCGTTTCCGGCCCAATCTCGCCAGTTACTCTCAGCGTGGAGAACAACCCGATGGTCTCCACCTTCCGTCCCTGATCTGATGAGGGCGGAAGCCATCGGCGAAAGGAAAATCCACATGAGACATTTTCGTTACCGGCCGCGCCTGAAGTGGCCCGTCATCGGCGAGGCCCGCGATGTATTCGGCAACCTATGGTTTGTGCGTGATATCCGCACCACCAAACACGGCTTCGATCTGCTATTTGGATCGCGCGATGAAGCCGACCGCAAATACTGGGGACCTCCTCGCCTGATCGCTACTCGCGAGCTGATCAATTACTGGGAAGCCAACCGGACCAATCGCGATTGTGTAATATTCGATTTACCGGCAGGGCGCACCACCTTGAAGCGCGTACGGCGCCGTTTCGGCTTCCACCTCCCCAATGACGTCAACGCCCAATGGCGAGCGCGACTGGACGACTTGAAGACGCTCAAGCCGCGTGAGTTCGCTGCCCGCTACAACATGAAAGTGGATGTGGTCGAAGACGCCCGCTTGCGGCTTCTCGGCAGGACCGCGCGTCTCCTCGGCTGGTGGCAAACACCCGAGACGCTTGCAATCCTGCGCTCCGATCTCAAGCTGCGCGAGATCGGCCAAAAACTGGGAATCGGAACCACACATGCTCTCCGCCTGAAGCTTCGCGCGCTGGAACTGGAGCGGGAAACGGCCGCCGGGCAAACGTCGCAGGAAATCCGGCCGGCTGCCTAAGCTCTTCAGGCGAAGCCCCTCAAGCGAACATCGGGAACTGTCCGAAGTCTCCATTCAGCAGGGTCCGCGTGTCCTTATATCCTAGCCATCCCGTGATCATGGTGGCGTACACGCGCCGGAAATCGGTGGTGTAGACGAGATTGTCGCCGGCATCCAGCTTCGAAAGGCTGGGCACTTCGCCATAGTGCCCGCCCTTCACCTTCGCGCCGGCCACGAACATCAGGTTGGCTGCTCCATGATCGGTCCCGAGATTGCTATTCTCCGGCACGCGCCGTCCGAACTCGGAGAACACCATCAGCGCCACGTCGTCTTGCCGGCCGATCCGCTTCAGGTCCATGAAAAACGCCGCCACCGCGTCGGAAGCGTAGGTCAGCAGGCGCTGGTGCACGTCGTTCTGAAACACGTGCGTGTCGAACGCATTGTTGCGGTACGACGTGTAATACAGCCGCGTGGGGAACCCGGCTTCGATCAGCGCCACCACCTTAGGCAAATCGAGGCCGGTTACGCCATAATCTACCGGCGAGTGGTACTTCGCCCACGCCTGCTGCACCAGTGTGGACGCGTCTCTCGCGCTTTTGGCGATATCCAGCAAAAAGCGGCGGGAGGCGTTATCCACTTTCTGGCTGGCCACTTTCTGGTTGTTTGGCGCCGCCGTCAGTACGTCTTTTTCATCCGCAAACGATTCCCGCGTGAATTTATTGGGATCGTCGAACACCACCGGCACGTGCCTCCGGCTTCGCACTGCCAGCGATTGTTGCGCGCCGATGTTCACCAGGTAATTCGCAGGTGCTTCGGGCGCCATCGCATCCGCCAGGCGTCCCACCCAGCCGTATTGCTCGCCGCTGTTGGGCGCGGCCGTCTGCCAGTACGCCATCGAAGTGAAGTGCGAAAACGACGGATTCTCGTATCCGCACCCGTGTACAATCGCCAGCTTACCGTCTTTAAACAGCCGCTCGAACCCCACCATGCCGCGGTTAAAACCGAAATGGTCATCTATGGGCCGCAGCGATTTTTTCGGAATCCCAATGTTCGGCCGC